>CAWJDN010000025.1:0-11610 GCA_963840985.1 uncultured Acidobacteriaceae bacterium | reverse complement strand
GTTCGTTGAGCTGGGGATAAAGTAGCCGGTGGCCTTTTGATTGCGCAGGCCCACCTGAATCAGTTCGTTGCCGCTCAGATGCCAGGTCACCCATGCCTGTCCACCTTTGTCCTCGCGCCCGATCCAGTCGCCGAAGAGTTGCCCTTGGTTGGTGTAGCCCTGCTTTTGGATGCCTTCCCAGTACATGAATTGGCCGTAGTGGCTTGGATATGAGTGCTGTGCCGGATGGTCCGAAGCGGAGGGGTCTGTGGAGGTGGCTTCGACGCGGAGATCGAGCTTGGGAATGCCGGGCATATGGGAGAGATAGATGCCGGGCCGGTAAGCGGCGCGGCGAGGAGCGTCGGCGGGAGATACGTCGTCGTGGACCTCTGAGTCCGTGTAAAGCGTGAGCCAGTTGCGGACGAAGGGCAGACGGTAAGAGAAGTCGAAGGCGCCAAAACGCGCGCCGGGGTCGTCGCGGCCGTCTTTGGTGTTGCCGCCGGGGGAGGAGAAGCTGAGAAAGCTCTTCAGGAAGGTGCGCAAGGTGATGGGCGCGTGTCCTTCGCCGCCCCAGATCACGGTGCGCTCAAAGCCGAACTCAAGATTTTCCGTGGGCCGAAAGCTGATCTTCTCGATGTGGACCCAGGGGTCGCCGGGGTTGATCACGTTGGGCAGATTCGGATTGGAGCCGCCGGGATTTGCCGGGTTCGGCATATAAGTGTGTCCCCGCAGCTTGCCGACAAGAAAATCGTAGCGGAAGGGTCCGGCGAGACGGGAGAGCAGCGGAATATGCAGCGGCTCGACGCGATTGATGCGGAAGGAATAAATGTTTTCCGCGTTGTTGGAGTAGGCCATGCCGCCGCCCAGCCCCGGCCCGAGCCACTCGTCCTGTTTGCCGAAGGAGATTTCGTGGTTGAGGAGATGGGCGGAGACGTATGCCTCCATAACCCGCGCATCGGCGGTGTTGGCGATTGGCCCCATGGGGATGGTGGCCTGTGGATAGGGAAGATCGGTGACCGGATTGAGAAAGGTCGTGCCGTCCACCGTCGAGAGCGCCTGGGCCAATGCCTGCGAGTAGCCGGTAGCCGAGGGCGCTGCCTCAAACTCGCCGCGCGCATAAAACACGAAACGGCCGACCGCGGTATAGCCGCTGGCGCCGGAGTAGTTGTTGAATCCGCTTTGGTATGGGCGTCCGTAATCGTTGATGATCGTTGAGCCGAGATGATAGCTGTCGCGCAAGGGTGTTCCGCTGATGGCGCGAGAGACAGAGTAGACCGACTCGACGCGGGAGTTGCCATGGTGCGTCAGGCAGGGGCCTGACATCTCGTTACGCAACTCGTGCATCAGCGAATCGTAGATTCCCCGGGCCTCGTCGGTGGCCGGTCCGGCATCGGCATCTTCGATGCGTGCACCGGACGATTCGAGCATGTGGCTCACGCTCGAGCGCGTCCACGGCCTCATGCCGAGAAAAACATTGTCCACAAAGCCCAGCGAGTAAAGCCGCATCACGGCTGGATAGACCCAGCTATCAACCGGGATATACGGCGAACCGAGCGTGGCGGGCTCGCAATCGATCGCGGAGCGATCTTCAGCCGCGAGTGTAGCAGAGGTCATGAGGGAAAGCCCGGCCAATAACATCGCGCATGGGACAACAGCAGCCACGAACCTGCACTTGCTCACATTCATATCCCTCACTTTATCATTCGTCTGCCTTGCATGGATGCGGGAAAAACGCAGCGCCAGAGATAAATCAGCACGCGCTGTACCGGCAATTCATCAGCATCACAGCTGCTTTGACAACTGCATCTTATGTGTCTTTTCTGGACAGTGTAAGGTTAGTTTTTTCAAACATTTGATGATTCTCTTCAACTCCCGCAGCTTTGAGCCGAAAGGTCTCTTATGCCGCTTGGATTTGAGCGCTCTTTGCGCCTAACCCTGAGACGAGCATAGGAGCGGTCATCATGGCCTCATCTTCCATCACCTTTGCATCCTATGCGCTGCCAACTTCGAGCGATTGGCATCTTCGGTTGCGCTCTCAAATGAGGACGTGGTTGCCGGTGCTGGCCTTCTCAATGGTCTTTGTTGTCGAGTCCACGACATATTTTGGGGCGGACCGCACCAGCGCTCCGTTGCAGCGTATAGTCGAGGCGATCTTCGGTTACGACGTGTGCGTGCATTGGGATTTGATCCACCATCTCATCCGCAAGTCCGGCCACTTCATGGGCTACGGAATTTTTTCCCTGATCTGCTTTCGCGGCTTTTGGATGACGTTGCAGAACGCGGCGTTCCAGATGCTGCGGCAACTGTGGGCGCACGGGCTGGCGATTCTGGCTACCTTCCTGGTGGCCAGCGCGGATGAGTTTCACCAGAGCTTCTTGCCCAACAGGTGCGGCCAGTTCAGCGATGTGCTGCTGGATTGCTGCGGAGCGGTGGCTCTGTGTCTTGTGCTCTTCCTTGGGATGCAGGCGGTCGAAGGGCTAAGACAGGCGCGTGCCAAGGCGGCTTGCCAACTTCAACCAGCCCTCACAGGAATAGCGGCCTAAGTGGAATAGTCCGCGTTGATGCTGACGTACTCGTGGGTCAGGTCGGTGGTCCAGAAGACGCATGAGCCGGCGCCCTGATGGAGCTGGATGGTGATGGAAAATTCCGGCTGAGCGATATAGGCGTGAGCTGCGGCCTCGTCAAACTCCACGGCGCGCCCGCCATCGCGGCAGATAGCCAGCTCGCCAAAATGAATATCAAAGCGCTCCGGGTCGATCTCGGCGCCGGAGTAGCCGATGGCCGCCGCCAGCCGTCCCCAGTTGGGGTCGCTGCCTGCCCAGGCGGTCTTGACCAGCGGCGAATGGGCGATGGCTTTGGCGATTTTGAGCGCGTCTGCGTCCGTGGCCGCTCCCTCAATGTGTAACTCCACAACATGGGTAATGCCTTCGCCGTCGGCCACAATCTGCCGGGCCAGCGAGGTGCAGACCTGCGTGAGCGCGGAGGCAAAGGCTGCGTTTTCCGGGCCGACGACAACCTTGCTAGCGCCCGAAGCCAGCAGCAGCACGGTGTCGTTGGTGGAGGTATCGCCATCCACAGAGATGCGGTTGAAGCTGACCTCGATGGCTGAGCGCAGATAGCCGTTCAACACCGAAGGCTCGACGGCAGCATCGGTGAGGATGTAGACCAGCATGGTGGCGTGGGGAACAAGCTGCGGATAAATCATTCCCGCGCCCTTGCACAGCGCGGCAATGCGGACTTCACGCGGCGTGCCGTCCGGGCCGGGGAGGTTCAGCTTTGCGAAGGCGGTCTTCTCCACCGTGTCGGTGGTGAGGATGGCCTGGGCGGCCTGCTGGAAGTGGTCGAAATCAGAGCCCAAAGATGCGGCCACTCCGGGCAGGACGGCGATCAGCTTCTCAGCCGGCAACGGGACGCCGATGATGCCGGTGGAGGAGGGAAAGACCTCTTCAGGCCGGCAGCCGAATTGCCGTGCAGCGGCCTGGCAGGTGGCGCGGGCCGCATCCATCCCGGCCTGGCCTGCGGCGCAGTTGGCGTTACCGGCGTTGATGGCCACCACGCGCACTTTGCCTCCCGTGGCCCGCAGATGCTCCTTGTCGAGGATCAGCGGAGCGGCGGTGACGCGGTTGGAGGTGAAGACGGCAGCGGCGCTGGCAGGGGCATCGGCCACAATAAGGGAAAAGTCGGCGCGGCCGCTCTTCTTGAGTCCCGCCTTGGCGGCGCCAAAACGGAAGCCGCGAAGAAGTACGAACTGGTTGGCGTCAGGCATTCAGGTGATGGGCTTCAATCTATTTTAATCTTACAGGGAAGAAGGGCAGGGAACTGAGCATAGGGAATAGGACGCGACTATGAAGGCCGGGAAAAGAGAATAGAGGCAAAAAAGATGGGATGCGAGGAACGCATCCCATCTTTACCTTGCGCAAAAAACAGGCGATTCGCTGGATCGCGACCCTTACCTAGCGGGACTTCATGAACTTGTAGCGAAGCATTCCAGCCAATCCGAGCAGGCCGGTGCCGAAGAGGGTCAGAGTGCCGGGCTCAGGAATGACCGGCGGCGAGTAGTCGTATGTGACCGTGACCGAGGCACCGACAGGTGACACAAAGGTTGCAAGATAATTGGTACCGTTAACCGTCATAATGGTTCCACTTGAAGTGTCAAAATCGAGGTTATAATTCCCAATTCCGGTAAAATCTGCGAGATCCGCTCCTGTAAATGTATCGGAGTAACTGCCGGTTAAGTCGAAGCTGGGAAAGACTTTAATACCACCCTTTGCAACCGTATACTGGGTTGGATATGATCCAGTAAGCTCTGCGAAGAAGCCAGAATCCGAGTCATAGCTTTCAAGCAGATTGCTGATTGCGGTGTTCCCGCCAGCCAATTGGCTATCTAGTGTTAGATAGGAAAACCCAGCTGCATTAACCTTCTCCGATGAACTACTTGTGTTTTGAAAGGTAACTACCATAGTGCCGGTGCCGCTGATGGCGATCTCGACGGAATTAAGCGTACCGAGGGAGGGATTGAACAGTGGGATGGAAGGGGTTGCATTAATATCATAATTTGTTGTAGTTAATGGCACGGTTGATGTGTAGCTGACAATCGTATCCGCATTTGCCACAGGTGTAGCCACGAGCAACGCCAATGCGACGACTGCAAGAGTGAGAATAGATGAATTGCGCAAGGTTTTCATGGTTCGTCCTCATTCCGGGCCATATCAGGGGAGATCAAAAAAGGCCCTTTTTCGGTTAGTGCATGGGTTGCTAGGGATACCAGTACGATAACCGAGGTTCATGAAACGGCATCGGGCGTCAGGTTCCTCTGGACACACGTACCGACAGAGTCTTCCTAGTCAGTCTTATAAACGAACTTGATGGGCCATGTCAAGATATATCTCTATATATCTCTGAATTCTCCATAGCTCTCCGTAATGCATTGATAAATAAGATGATAGTAGTCTGTATGAGCCTGTGATTTTAGGCCTCGGAAGGCCCGGCAAATATGAATGAATTGCGAAGAAATATATGGGATTGTAGGCAAGTTGTATCAAAATTGGACAGTCCGTTCATCGCGATGGCGGCGGTTTTCGATTCATTGGGCCGATCTGAAACGGACTATGGATAACGGATCATCGACCACATTGGGGAGGGCAGGTGTAAGAAGAGATTCGTCTCAGGCAAACTTCTCTTGACGAGCCATGGGCGAGGAGGTAGATTAAGCGCACACGGGAAAGGAGGTTGATCCAGCTGATGCAAAATGAATCTTCGAGATGTTTTTTACGTGAGGTGACTGAGGCTTAGGGCATCGCGCCTTAGATCCCACGGTCGCCCCGGCGGAGAGTTTGGCCGCAGGGGATGCAACCCATCTTCAATGTGAAGATGCCGGGCAATCGCAGAAGCGCGATGGCCTTAGTCCAATACCCACAGCTCACCGCGACGGCCTGGGCAATGCGCTCAGGCCGCCGTTCTGTATGGGGGATTGCGGTACACTCAGGCCCATGCGGGTCTTTGGCATCGATTGCGGGACGGAGATCACCGGCTATGGCGTGGTGGAGTCGGATGACTCCGGGCGAGAGCCGCGGCTGGTGATGAAGGCCATGGGTGCGATCCGTCTGGCCAAGACCAGGACGACGGCCGAGCGGCTGGAGCAGGTCTTCCGCGAACTGAGCGCCGAACTGGAGCGCTGGAAGCCGGATGCGGTGGCCATCGAGGAGGTTTTTTACTCAGTGAACGCAAAATCAGCGCTGAAGCTCGGCCAGGTGCGGGGCGTGGCTCTGCTGGCTGCTGCCACGCAAAAGCTTCCAGTGGCCGAGTATGCGCCGTTGACTATCAAATCCAGCGTGGTCGGCTACGGATTGGCCAAGAAGGAGCAGGTCCAGTTCATGGTGGCGCGGCTGCTGGAGCTGGCCGAGATGCCGCAACCGCCCGATGCCGCCGATGCCCTGGCCATCGCCATCTGCCACATACATACCGCGCAGACGCTGGCGCTGCAAGGAGCAGCCAAACACTAAGTTTCTGTCTACATTCAGCTGGGTCAGAGCTTCCTAGCGCTGCTTGGCCGGCTTTGACTGTTTCGGCGGAGCAGCGAAAGCCTCCGGAATATCGGTGGTCTGCATGGTGAATTGATCGTGCAGGATGACATTGATCAGCGACTTATGGACGCGGATGCGGCCGTCGTACTCGATGAGGCCGAGCTTGCGAAAGCGATTCATGAAGAAGCTGACGCGGGAGCGGGTGGTGCCGACCATCTCGGCCAGAGTTTCCTGGGTGATGGGAGGAATGAGGGGTTCCGGCTCACCCTGCTCGCCTAATTCGGCCATCAAGAGAAGAATTCTTGCCAGACGCTTCTCGCTGGAGTTAAAGAGTAGATCGACCAGGTCGGCCTGGGTGCGCATGCTCCGGCCCAGCAGGAATTTCAGGTACATATCGGAGAGAGAACGCTCCTCGTGCATGACGCGGATCATCTCCTCCCGCGCAATTTCGAGTGCCGTACAGCCAACAATGGCCGTGGCGGTGACCATATGCAGGGCGCCCACGGTTGCCAGCGACTCCTCTCCAATGAATTCTCCGGAGGGGATAATCGCGATCGTACCCTCCTTGCCTTCGGGCGAAACGACGGTCAGTCTAGCGCGGCCCGTGCGGAGATAGAAGATGGAAACAGCTGGATCTCCCTGCGAAAAGAAGACCTGTTTAGGCAGTAAATGGACGACTTTTCGTCCTACGCCCGCTTCTTCCAGGAAGACGGCGAGGTTGAAGGTCATGGTTCTCACCTCCGCCATGGGGATGGCCCGCCCCTGCTCCGGTCTTCACATGAGACGTTCGGGAGCTTATGCGAGCGCTTCAGACTTTGAGGAGGCCAGGGGGAATTTCGTCCAAGACTTTCCAGACGCGCTTATCATACGCTCATTTGCCAGGGCGTGGAATGTATTTATTTTGAACGGTGTTCGAGGATTGACGCGAGTGCGGGGGCTCTGCGAAACTTGCCCGCATGGATTACAAAGGGAAGGTGGAGTACGCCCGGGAGAGGAAGTTGCGTACGCGCAATACGCGTCCCTACCGGATGGCGCATTGGCCGATCTGGATTTTTGTCTTTTTTCTGGCGCCCGGACCGCTGACATTCAAACTGTTTGCGCATGAGTCCAACTGGTGGAACTGGGCCTGGCTGGGATTGGTGCTGGCAGGCACTGGCATAGCCGCTCTGCGCGGGCGTCTGCCGGGATGCGAACCTGCGCCGTACATTCTGCGCTTTGATGAGGACAAGCCGAATCCGCTCTACCGGCGGGTTTGCTACAGCTTCGCGTGGAATGCCGTGGTGAGTTATGCGCTGCTGAACCTGTGCGGCCTGCTGATTGCCGCGGTGACCGGCAAGTGGAGCATGGGGCAGATTTACAATTACGCCTATCTACCGCTGGCGGCGGTGATTCTGCTGCTGTGCGCGGCTGGCAAGCTGCCGCGCGTGGAGCTCTCGACCAGGAAAGAAGGCACCCACCGGCGATACTTCTACGGCTCGGTGTGGGCGGTAACGGCGGCGCAGACTGTGCTGCTGGTGCTGTGGAAGACGCTGCCGCGCACCAGCGTGGCCGATGTGGTCAAGCTGGGTGCGTTTGTGGGCGTGCTGGCGCTGATGGGCTGGTTTTCGTATCGCGGGATATTGCCGCGGACACGGCCGATTTTGCCGGGCGAGGAAATGGTGGCGGATTGACCACCTGCGGCGGGGGACTGGACCCTTCGACTACGCTCAGGGCAGGCTGTCCAGGCGGGCGCGCTCACCGCGCCGGCTGGTAAGGCTCTACGCGCAACAAATCGGTGAGGATGCCGCGCTCCTCGTGGGTGAAGACTCCCTGGTAACGTGCGGAGTTGAGCACCGTGGGTCGCTGCTCCAGCGGGACAGCGCGCAAATCGCGGAAGGCGTTCTTCATCAGTGCTTGCCGGTCAACCGGCAAGGCTGCCCAGCGGCGCGCGGAGTTGTTGATCCGCATCAGTTCCTGGGGCGGCATGTGCTCGATCATCTCGGCGCGTGCCAAGCGGCGCTGCCGTTGCTCCTCGGACAACTGGTTTACCTGATGCAACTGTTCGACGACCCGCTGCTGGTCGGCAGGAGAAAGGTGGCGGAAATTGGGGTCGCTGCGCAGCACCCGTTCCTGCTCCTGGACGGGTAAATTACGGTGCTGATAAAGCCAGTCGCCCAGGTGGCCCGGAGGGCCTGGAGCAAACGGAACATGGCCCGGATATGCAGGACGGTGAACGCCTGGACCCACGTATGGCGGACCCGGATACGCGGGGCGGGACCCGGGGTAGCCGGCTGATGGCCGGGCCTGCTGCGATGGGGAAGCGGAATGTGACGCGGACGCGCCGGAGTGCTGGCCACGGGCCCATGCTGAAGGCACACAAAAAAGGATGGCTGCCGCAACCATGGTCGCGCGACCGATCCATCCCGCATTGTGCACTTCAGTCAACATTCTTTCCTTCCTTGGTTAGGTGGTTAGTCTCCGCTTTCTTCGTTGCTGCTGGAGAGCGTCTCCAATTGATCCAGAAGCTGGGCGTTGCTTTCCATAGTCTGCAGGTCATGTACAACGGCGGTCTGTGGGGGAATGGCCGGCGGCTGGTTCCAGTTGGTGATGCCCAGATAGGCTCCTCCGCCCACCAAAAGCACAACAGTCAGCGCCATAGCTGCCAGCGGACGAACATGGGCTGCCGGTTGAAACGCGAAGCGGGCGCGCAGAGTTGCCAACCATCCGGCCGGCGCGGCCTCGCGCTCTTCCCTGAGGCGCGCCTCCAGCCGGGTGAGAAAGTATGGGCTCGGCTCGGGTGTCTTCCAGGCATCCAGCAGGTTCATGGTTGCCCGCAGCTCATCCAGCTCCCGGCGGCAGCGATCACAGCCGGCAAGATGCGCTTGCGCCTTGGCAAGCAAAGCGGTTTTGGCAGCGGCAGGATCGAGCAGCAGATTAACCAGCTTCTCGTCCATCCCTTTGCAATTCGTCTTCATTCGCATTTTTGGCATCCGTTCCATTGGCGCCACCCCATTTCCACGCCGGTAGAATCCGGCCTATTCCTGTTAAACAAAATCCTTCAACTTTCCTCTCAGCGTCTGGTATGCGCGAAAGAGCAATGACTTGGTTGCCGACTCGCTCAGCTTGAGCACCTCACCGATCTCGCGGTAATCCATTCCCTGATACTTGTGCATCAGGACAGCCATTCGTTGCCGTTCCGGCAAAGCCATGACGTGCGTGCGAATAGCTTTCATGCGCTCCTCGCGAAGCAGGCTCTGCTCCACGGAAGGTTCATCGTCGGCCACGTCCGGCGTGGCGCCGGTCTGCTCGTCCGGCGCGTCCAGATAAACAGTTCGCGCGGCTCGTTCGTGCTTGGTGTCACGCGCATGGTTCACCGCCAGGTTGGTGGCGATGCGGTAAAGCCAGGTGGAGAACCGCGCCTCTGCACGGTAGCTCTGCCTGGAACGGTAGACGCGCAGGAACACCTCCTGCGCAAGTTCCTCGGCAATTGCCTGGTTGCGGACCATCCGAAAAAGAAAGTGGAAGATGGGCCGGTGATATTTCACCGCCAGGTAGTTGAACCCCTCTTCGTCGCCGGCGGCGGCACGCAGCATAATGGCGGCGTCGTCGGAGGTGTCGAGACCGGCCTGGTCGTGGTTTGTGGTCAAACCTCGCCGCTTATCCGGCTGCGTAACCGTACCCGCTCCCAGGGACGTGTTGTCCAGGACCAGCGTTGCCATATCCACAGAAACCCCATCCGGGCTGGAATGTTGCGCAGAAAGAGTAGTTTGCGGGTTGAATTTATCATCTGTAGGTGGAGTTGGGGGCGCGCCGGGCTGATTGCCGCCCGGACTGCCCATGCGGAACGCGAAACCAGCAGTTGAAAGGCTTGAACCGGCCATGCCAGGCCCAGTCAACCCGGGGTCGCCGGCGGCAAAAGCCGGGCATAACACCAGCTCCCCTTCTGGGAGAAAGCCGGCAGCACGGCGAATTGATCTGGCGTTCCAGCGCATGGACAGTTGGGTGCAGGTCACGGCTGGCTGGATTGAGCCGCCAGTGTTGGCCGCAAAGCCTCGCTGGTGTTACTCTAACCTACGGGATGCCCCGCTGGCTCTTCCCATGTCAGGCCACGCCTGCCTTCAAAAGGTCGCTTAGCTCAGTTGGTTAGAGCGCCTGCTTCACACGCAGGAGGTCGTAGGTTCGAGTCCTACAGCGACCACCATAAATCTTCAGACAATACACAGATTCTCATCCAGAATGAAAAGTAAACTCTGTGCCTTACAGACGAATGCAAGGATCGGTAAGCACAAACGGCCTCCATGCGGTGGCCGTTCGCCTGATTGCCATGCCGTGCAGGCAATTACTTTTTGGATTGCTGCTCGGCCCATTTGCCGATAAACGGGAGCTTGATGAACTTGCCGTTCAACGCTGTGACCGCGCACACGACCGAAAGGATGGACCAGACAATCAATATCAGAAAGTTGAGGCCCCAAACGGCAATCGACTCACGATATGTGCTGAGCGCAGGGAATAAGCTCAGGACCATGCACAGGATGAACGCTACAGCAGTGAGTATTGTGGACTGCCAGGCGTGGAAGCGCACAGAGGCACTCTTGTTGTAAGGCGCGATGGCCAGGAAGAAGATCGCCGGGATTACTGTGATGTAGGCGATTGCGCCGAGTGAGTTGTCAGAGAAGCTAGACTTTTTCGGTTCGGGCATGAGCCCTCCTTATTCGGGATGTGGATAGATCGCGAGTTTTCCCACGCTTCTGGCGTGCGGCAAGAACGAGCATAAATCAGCCAGTATTGCCTATAGCTGATTTCGACTAGAACAAATATACTCCCCACTGCTCTATATGGTCTGTTTCTCGCGTTTGTTTTTGTTCCAAATAAGTAAACACGCCAACAAGACCTTTTCAAAAGCCCTTTTGGGCAGCCAACATTGACATTAGCGCGTCTAATCAATCAGTCAGCGCCACTTGCGGGCGCTATCATGTCACAGAGAAGGGGGCGAAATGAAGGCAGTTTTGCGTATTGCAATCGCCGGAATGAGTGTATGGGCGGTGGCAAACGGGTGGGCTCAACCGGCCATGCAGACGCCAACGGTAGGGGAGTTTCAGGTTAAGGAAATCAACGTGGCGGAGATTGACACGTCGCATGTGAAGTTGATTGTAGACCTCAACCTGATCCCGTCGCAGTCATCGATACTGGAGAACCTGCACCTGTGTTCGCTCCATCTGAATGGCCAGCCGGTCTTCGCCTTGCCTTTGAACCAGGAGATTGTGATCCAAAAGGGCGTGTCCACGGCTCTGCCTCCGGTATACATTACTGTGCTGTTTCGCGATTTGCATACAACAGAGCCGCTGCGCCGGATGATCGAAAATCAGAGCGTCCGGCTCGAGGGCGAAGTGGTGGCTGACGTGCGACTCACCTTGATGGAGAAGCTGGCGCTGCATACCCAGCATCCCAGCGTGGAGATCGCGCTTAACCAGGACGTGCCGGTTACCCTGGGCGGTACGGCGATGGAGCGAAAAATGACGCTGACCATTCTGGGGGTGATAGATACCGGGCTCAAGGCCAAATCTGTAGTGGATAAGTACATTCCGAACATGAAGCCCAAATGGATTCGTGATCTTGAGGCCAATGCTCC
>CAWJDN010000024.1:0-15534 GCA_963840985.1 uncultured Acidobacteriaceae bacterium | reverse complement strand
AGAATGATGTTCTGAAAATCGCCACACGCAACGTAGGCGAGACTATCCACGACATGCTCGCCTAATAGGATGATTTCTTTTCCGTATTCATCAGCATTCCGCGAAATCCATGCTGTTCGCCCATCTTCACGCTTCTTGAGCTGGCTCTGGTCTGATGGCATTGCCCAAATTGATACGAATTCGTTCGAGTATGGAATTCCGTGTCTCTTACAGAAATTTCTGATGACGGACCGTATATTTTTTTTGTCTTTTGAGTGAAAATCTTCGGGTGAAGTTACCCATTTACCTTCTTCGGTGCGCACTTCGAGTCGGATACCCATTGGTCTCCTTTAGATGTTCAACCCAGTTTGGAGGCCATTTTTTGTGGCGAGGCCCCAGGCCATGGCGGGGGTGTTGTGGGCGAGTCCGAAGCGGCCGTCGGGGCCTAACAAGATGATGCCGCCGTGGCCGCCGAGACGGTTATATAGATACGAGATGGCTTCGCGGGCGGCGAGTTCGGGGGCCGTGCCCGAGGCGACGCGGTCGGTAGCCCACTTGCCGAGGACCAGCTTCATGATGGGTTCGCCCCAGCCGGTGAGGGAGACGGCGGCGGAGAGATTGTCGGCGTAGCAGCCGCAACCTATCAGTGAGGAGTCGCCGACGCGGCCGGGAGTTTTGTTAAGCGTACCGCCGGTGGAGGTGGCGGCGGCGAGGTTGCCGTGGGAGTCGAGGGCGACGGCGCCGACAGTATCATGGTCCTGGCCGGAGTCCTTGCCGGACGGGCAATCCGGCTTCGCCGAGTTTTGGCCGCGGTCCTTACTGGAGGGGAAGGCAGTCTCAGGACTTTTGTCGTCGTGGTGGACGGGATGCGGGGAAAATTCCGGGCCGGAGAAAGACTCGTCGGCGAGGCCGGCGGCTTCGCGGAGCTTGGCATGGGCGAGACGCTCGCGCTCACGGTCGAGGACTAATTCGGAGTTGTCGATGAGGGCCATGCCGTGGGAGTGGGCGAAGTTCTCTGCGCCGGGGCCGACGAAGTAGACGTGAGGACTTTTTTCGAGGACCAGGCGAGCGGCTTGAATGGGATTGCGGAGGCGCTCGACGCAGGCCACTCCGCCGGCCTTCATGCGGCCGCCGTCCATGAGGAGAGCGTCGAGCTGGACACGGCCGTCGGAGGTGAGAAAGCTGCCGCGGCCAGCGTCGAAGGTGGGGTCGTCCTCGAGGACGGTGACTGCGGCTTCAACAGCGTCGAGGGCGGATGCTCCGCGAGAGAGAAGGGCGTAGCCGGTTTCGAGAGCGCGGCGGACACCGGCTAGATGAGTGGCAGCGGCTTCGGCGGGGATGGCCCATGCGCCACCGTGAACGAGAAGAGTGGGGGAATGGGGTGCTGAAGAGGTCACCGAGTTATCGTAGAACATTCGGCGGAGGAGCGTCGGGGTGGGAATATGGCGGAAGAAATCATAAAAAAAGAGCGATACAAAAACTGTAGTTATAGATATCCCACCTTAGCCGATTTACACAGAACGCAAATCGGTGAAGGTGGGGCACCCAGCCAATAGAGGTTCGTGGTTTCCCACCCTAGCCGCAATAACAAAAACGCGGCGAGGATGGGGCACCCGATGTATTGGGGTGCCCGTGAAGGTGAGGAACACAGCCTACATTTTTGGAGGAATATGTAGCTTTATTATTCCTCTTTGGAAATCATGTCAAAGAACGGGAGGTGGAAATATTGGCTTAAGTGATTGAAAGGATGGGGGAAGTGCAGTGTATAGAATGTTGCAGGAAATATTGAGGAGATTAGTTAAGCTAAGAACATTCAACGAGGAACTAAGCATGAGAGGACAGGAGAGCAGGAAGTGGCTCTTCTGGTTTTTTCGGACCACTTCCGCGGATACGCGAGCGTGAAGAGAGGCTGAGTCCATCTTCAGAGAGCAAGTGGATGTTTTACCTTGGCGAAGGGCCGCGCATGGACGCGTTGAAAGCGGCTGAAGGCAGAATGGCATGGGCAGGGCAAACTCTGGAAGAGATCAGAATGTTCTCCGAGTTGTAGCTGAACTGCGAAGGGCCTAGCAAGGCGTTTGGAGTAAAGGAAAACTGCTAAGCGATCGCGGCGACGGCTGAGACCAATTCGGCGAATGCAGGGGATGGTTCCCACGTGGAATCACCCCTTTCCCTTTCTGCGGAGAGTGCAGGACCGTGGAATGTCGGGACGGGATTGGCGGAGAAATGGTGTTTGTAAGGAAGAGACTGGCGACTGCAGGCAGGCCGCATGGAACAGGGGCGCAGACGATCAACCCAGGCAAGGCAAAGTTTATCGCGGAATTGGACAGGCAAATTGGCGAGAAGAGCAGCGAGATGGCAACGAAGCTAGTCAGCGATTTTCTCGCCGGTAAAGAGACTAGCATGAAGATGCTAAATGCGCTGGCGGACGAGCTCATCAATTGCGAAGACCCGGTGGTGATGAGCCAACTTTGCAGTTATGCGGAAAGCCTGGCCGGAGAGCAGCAGGTGGCTGCCGACACAACCGATGCAATGGCGGAGACGGAGCCAAACGAAAGCAGCGAGTTAACGGAATAATACATGCAGAAAATCCCCACTCCAGGATCACCCCAGCGAGCCAAGATCGTTGCTGGGGACCCGGAAGCCGAAAATGCCACCCACGGATGAAGACTTATCCCTACACCCCAGCGAGCCAAGATCGCTCGCCGGGGACCCTGAATCCGTGGGGACACCAGGAAAGCGGCGAGGGTGGGCACCAAGCGTTTTAGCGAATTAACGGGAAGACAAAACTTTGCGGAGAGCAAGGCAGAGAGGAAGTAGTCTTTGCCTTGTTCCCCGAAAGAAAGAAGAGAGACGGATGAAGCTCACAAATCAAAAAGGTTTGCGCACCGGCGGATGGCTGGGCCTGTTGTTGATTGAGTTGTGCCTGATGGGGATGTGGATGGGAGGCGTGGCCCATGCGCAGGCGTTTAGCACGACGACGGTTCAGGGTACGGTGTATCTGGCGAATGGCCAGCCGGGGACCGGGACACTGGTGGTGAGCTGGCCATCGTTTACGACGTCCAACGGCCAGGTGGTGACGGCTGACAGCATGACAGTGGCGATTGCGCCGGATGGATTTGTAAGCGTGAACCTTGCTCCCAACTTGGGAGCGTCACCGGCGGGACTGTACTACACGGCGATCTTCTACATGAGCGACGGGTCGGTGAACACTCAATACTGGGTGGTACCGGTGGCGGCATCGGCGACGCTGGGACAGGTGCAGGCGAAATTGATGCCGGCAACGCAGGCCGTACAGACGGTGAGCAAGACGTATGTGGACCAGGCGATTGCCGAGCTGGCGGGAAGTTTGCTGACGGCCTCGGGGGCGACTATGACCGGGCCGCTAACGTTGTGTTGCGATCCGACAACGCCGTTGCAGGCGGCGGACAAACATTATGTAGACGTGCAAACTGCTCTGGATGTGCCGCTGACGGGCGGGACGCTGAGCGGGCCGTTGACGGCGGTCAAGCTGGGGGCGCTCTACCAGGTGGATCAATTTGCGGGAGCGGATTTCGGGGCCAAGCTGGGAGCTTGCCTGAGCGGGCTGAGCGCGACGCAGGGCGGAATGTGCGATGCGCGGAATTTCAGCGGGACGCTGGGGATGGGATCGAACCTGACAATTGCAACGGCGAATGCGACGGTGCTGCTGCCGTGCGCGACGATTTCGACGGCGAACCAGGTGATTGTGACGGCGGGAACAAGGAATGTGACGTTGCACGGGTGCGCGCTACGAGGAGCGAGTACGGCGAGCGGGAGCCAGGGCGGGACAGTTTTGTATTACTCGGGCACGGGAGCGATGGTGCAGGTGGGCGATCCGACGTATGCGGCGGACACGATGGGTTTTCATCTGGACAACGCGGTGATCAATATTACAGCTGCATCGAGCGCCAGCGCGCAGGGATTCGCGGCTTATCGCACGCAAGAGTTGGATCTGGAAAGCTTGTATTTTCTTGGTAACTCGAACCAGACGGGCATGACTCTGGACGGGACGGGGAATTATTCGGGGGGAACGTTTTACGACAACCAGTTCACGGGATTCCAGACGGCGGTGAACGCGATAGGACATCAGATTGCAAATCCAGCGACGACGGATTGGTTGAATGCGAGCACGTTTGTGCGTCTGCACATCGACTGCCCGACGAGCGGGGGAAATCCGGTCAGCGGAACGTACGGGATCAATTTGCAACAGGGCGATGGAAATACCTTCACCGGCGGAGACGTGGAAGGTTGCGCGACGGCGCTGCATCTGGGAGCGAACGCGCAGAACAATACGATTGTCGGGCTGCGGAACGAGAACTCGACGAATCAGGTGGTGGCGGATGCGGGAAGCTCGTACAACAACTGGATGACCGGCGGCACGATGTTTTCCGGGCAGTTGACGGACAACGGGACGCGCAACAGTTTTCTGGATACATTTCATCGGAGCTTCAACGGGCTGAACGGCGATTGGTACGGGAGCCAGAAGGACGCGACGGTGACGAATCACTTTCGGTTGGGGACGGGCGCGGGAAACGAGCGCGGACTGCTGAATGAGATTCAGACGGATTACGGCTATCGCTGGATGTATGGATTCACGGACGCAACGGCGGGCGAACAGTTCTATCAGATTCAGGATTTGCTCAACAACGTGAACCGGGTATCGATTGGGCAGTATAACAACGGGCAATCGAGCACCAACAACCAGACGGTGATCAATGCAGCGGGGACCGGCGCGGTGGTGCTGAACGGATCGAACGGCTCGGGCACCGGCGGAGTGATCTTCGGATCGGGTGGAGCGAGCGAGACCACCGTGGCGACGATCGGCAACACCGGGAACGCGCAGTTCAACGGGACCTTGATGGTGGGAGGCACGTCGCAGTCGACGGGCACGATGACGGTTCGGAATAACGCCGATGCCGAGGTAGATTACTATCTCTGGCCGGGAGTTACAACCAGCCAGAAAGGCGCTTACACATACAAGGACTGGAACGGTAACAGCCAGTGGTACATGGTGAAGGACGCGAGCAATAATTGGTCGCTGAATTCGGCAACCGGCGGACTGGACAGCTTCAAAGCCTACCAGAGCACGAACAGTGGCGACACGTACATCGACACGTCGAACAGCACAGGAGTGGTGCGGATCAATTACGAAACCGGGTCTGGCACACAATTCAAGGTGTATGGCGGAAGCAGCAGCACGATCTATGCCGCCTTTACGGGAACGACCTCGATACAATTTCCGGGGCTGGCGGCGAGCAGCGGCCACAACTGCCTACAGGTCGACAACTCGGGGTACATCACCAATACGGGGACGGCCTGCGGGAGCGGAAGCGGCAACGGTACGGTGAACTCCGGCACCAGCGGGCAGATCGCATATTACAACGGCACAGGCACGGTGCTGTCAGGCACGAGCACGGTTTCTGTAACGGCGGGCGGGACTGGATCGGCTACTGCCGCCGGGGCGCTGACGAACCTGGGCGGGGCGGCACTGACGGGGGCGTCGTTTACGGGGCCGGTGAGCACTTCAGGCACATTCTCGGCGGCGAACAACACAAGCATCGGTCCGCGGTACGACGTGACTAACTCCGCCTACGGCGCGAAGGGAGACGGATCAACCGACGACACGGCGGCGATTCAGGCGGCATTCAACGCCTGCTACAACGGAGGAGTTGTTCCTTACGGAGGGGTAGTCGAGTTTCCCGGCAGGCACACTTACAATGTGTCGGCGACGATCAACGCATTTGACTCCTGCCGGATTGAAGGAGTGACGGGAAGCGCATCCACGCCGGGCGCTCCGCCCAGACTTGCATGGAACGGCGCGACAGCGGGATCGGTGTCGACGATTACAGCTTTCAGCATCACCTCGAACGCGGTTACATTCACGGCCGCCAACAGCCTGACAGCGGGCCAGTATGTAGATATCGAAGGCCTGACGGCGGGAAGTTATTTGAATCGATCCATTATGCAGGTATCCTCAACGGGGCTTTCCGGCAGCCAGTTTACGGCAACGCTTCCATACGGCTGGAGCAATGTAACAACGACCTCGGATTCAGGCACGGCGACGACGGTGAATGTGCTGCTGGCATTTGATTCCAATGCCAGGTATCAGCAATCGATCAGCAATATGGAGCTCGTGCCCGCGTCAACCGCGGCCTCCGGATCACTGCAAGTTGATGTTTACTATGGCTCACGCGTGGATACCGGCACCCAGATACTGAACACCTGGGCGCAAGGCGCGACGATGTACGGATACTACTTTGCCAACGGAGGAATCAATACATTCTTCGATAATGGCTGGCGATGCGATGGCGTGGGAATCTCCTGCATTTATTGGCGGGTATCAAGCTCTGACTCATTTGGAATAGCCAATGGGACAGTGGACAACAGCAGCAGCGGCGCAACCAGCGGCGGAGCGGTGATGCTGGATGCCGCGGCCTGCGGGAATCAGAGCGGAATCCACTTTACGTCGAAAAACATGAAGATTGAAATCAACAACTCTCTGACGCCGGGGCTGGGAGTGTTCACCATGTACGATTGCCCATCTAACTCGAACATGGAAGCTTTTTGGCTGGACGTGGAGAATAACTGGGTGGCACCGGCATCTGGCGGAAGCGCAGGGTTCAATTTTCCGTCGTTTGTGATGTCGCCGGCAAACGACGCCGCACTCAGCCTGACCATCGTGAATGGAGGTTTTCCGGAAGGAGTTTCGCCGAATACTACAACGCGCTGGGTGGGATTGCCCGCATTGCTGCGCAGCGATATGTATAACATCAGCGCGACAATTCCGTTTCTGAGTTATGCGCCGTCAATTAACAGCAGCGGGTTATATCGCGCCTATAACGCTCCTATGTCGCTGATAGGCGACGTCGACCTCAGCCAGATATGGCACTACGGCGTTCAAGCCTCCGATTTTCTGTACTCGGACACGGCTTTTGCGGCGCTGCCCAATGCGACAACTCTTTTCGCGGGGCAGATTGTTGCGCCGCCGGCTTATTGGAACGGAGCCAACGGCAAGCGCTATGCGCTGGATGTGGTGTATCAGATGGGAACGACAGGAACACCGAACAGCGGCAGCACCACCTGCACCGGAAGCAGCGGCACTACTGTGCTGACTTGCAACAGCTCCACTGACTTATCGGCGGGGCAGAGAATCACTATTGGGACGGATAGCAACAAGGAAATCAGTTACGTGGACGCGACCAGTTCGAGCGCGGTGAAGGTGAACCTTGTTACCTCTCTTGGCTCGACATACTCGGCCGCGACCGCGCTTTCATTCTCCGCGCCGGTGCTTGGGCCCGAGATTCAGATGCCGACAAAATCTTCCGCTGCGCCAACGACGCTGGCATGGCTGCAAGGGGATCTGGAGCAGAACTCCGGGGCCACGGCGAACGGAATTGCGGCGTGGGTGAACGTGGCGGCGGGAACTCCGGGAACGTGGGCGGGAATTCCTCTGGGCAACAGCAGCGGGCAGATCAGCAGTTCGCAGATTTCAAATCTTGCGTTCCAGAGCCTCACGACGACGGGAACATCGGGCGCGGCCACGCTGAGCGGGGGAGTTCTGAATATCCCACAGTATTCAGGCGGCTCGATGACTTACCCTGGCGCTGGCATTTCAGTTTCGACGGGCAGCGCATGGGGAACATCGCTCACAGCGCCGGCGAGCAGCCTTGTCGGCATCAGCGATACGCAGACGCTGACCAACAAATCGATCAATGCTTCCGAAGTGAACAGCGGAACATTGGCCCACGCGCAGTTGCCAATACTATTGAGCGGCGACATTCCGAGCAATGCGGCGAACACGTCGGGGACGGCAGCCGGCTTTACCGGCTCTTTAGCCGGCGATGTAACAGGGACTCAATCGGCGACGACCGTGGGCAAGATCAACGGCGGCAGTGTGCCGGCATCGGCGAATGCATTGAGCAGTAATTCGAGCAGCCAGCTTGCTGCCTCCACATCGCATAATCTGAGCGTGCCGGCAAATTGCATTGCGGCATCTGGGTCGGGAACAGCCTACACGTGCACGACCTCGCCCACGTTTACGCCCGCTGCCGGCGATCATATTCAGTTCAAGGCGGATGTGGCGAACACCGGGAGCGCCACGCTGGCGGTGAATGGAGCCACTGCCGCGACCTTCAAGAAGTGGGGCGGGGCCGGCAACCTGATTGCAAACGATCTGCTGGCGGGGCACTGGATTTCAGCGACCTTTGACGGGACGTATTGGCAGCTTGAAGGACAACTGGGGAACGCCAACGCGACGGAGTTGAATGGAACGACAATCAGTGCGTTGTCGGGCAGTGGATCAACGCTGGCGCTGACGACTTCGCCGACCTTTACCGGCAACACCACAACCTTTGCGAATAACTCGGCCAGTACGGACTATGTTGTGATTCAGCCGGGCACGACGAGCACCGCATACCTGGGCGGGATTCAACTGAACAGCGCCGCCGCGACGCCGGTGACTGAGTGGTATATCGAAGAGGATACGAGCTACGATCTCAAGATTCGCGATCAGGGCGCGACGACTCCGGTTGACATTCTGACCGGCTATATCAACGCGGGCACCAACATCAACTCGCAAGGCACCAGCGCGGTCACCATCAACAATGCATCGTCGGGAGCCGGCACGGGCGGATTCATTGTCTACGAGGGCGGGGCGAGTTATAACACCGCGGCTTTTACGGTGACGAGTTCGGGCAATGCCAGCGTGCCAGGCACATTGACGGCCGGCGGAACAATCACTGGCGGGATGGGAACATCGCTTTCCAGCGCGACGAGCATCGCGGCAACCAGCTTTACAAGCACCGGGCTGGCGCTTGCGGCGATTCCAGTGAGCACCACCAAGCGCGGCATGTGCGTGTTGATCTGGGAGCAGAACACGGCGGTGGGCACGGTGCAGTTCGGAATAGGGATGAACAATGCGCCGACGGACCTATGGGTGATCAATCAGGATTCGCCGGGAACGTATAAGGCGCCGACTTACACCACCATCGCCTCGACGACAACGACCGCGGTTTCCGCAGCGGATGCGCCCAGCGCCACGGCGACAGGATACAGAGACGAGATCGAATTTACCCTCACCACGGGAAGTTCCAACGCGGTAACCGTGACGGTCTACGGACTCACCAGCAGTACATCGGATGCGCTGGTGATCGAGCCGGGAAGTTACTGCACCTGGCTGCCGTGAGAAGTCCTGGTATCGGGCAACGTCAGAGACTTTTGAGAGGAGCGCAGGCGGCACTGCGCACGAGGGTACCGTGGCTGAGATAAGTGCAGAGCACAACGTCGGAGGCGGAGGCAGGAGTCTGATTCCCGAGGAGCTGGACCGGGAGGAGCTGGAGCGCTTCGGGAAGATACTGGATACCCGGCCGGTGAGCCTGCGGGGGCGGACGGTGGCGATGGAGCTGGCCGAGCAACTGCTGAAGGTGAGGACTCGGGAGGGGAGCACGGCGTCGTTGCGGGCGAACGCGGTGCAGCGGGCCTTTGAGCGGCGGCGGGCGGCGCGGAATATCGTGCTGAAGGCGCGGCAGATGGGGATGACGACCTGGGTGGCGGCGCGTTTCTTTCTGAAGACGATTACCCAGCCGGGAACGCTGACGTTGCAGGTGGCGCACTCGCAGGAGGCGGCCGAGGAGATCTTCGGGATCGTTCACCGCTTTGTGGACTGTTTGCCGGAGGCGCTGCGTGATGGGCCGTTGCAGATTTCGAAGGCCAATGTGCGGCAGATTGTCTTTCCGGAGATGGACGCGCAGTACCGGGTGGTGACGGCGGGAGACCGGAACGCGGGACGAGGATTGACGGTACAGAATCTGCACTGCTCGGAACTGGCGCGGTGGCCGGGCGACGCGGCAGAGACGCTGGCCGGGCTGAGAGCGGCGATGGCGCCGAATGCGGAACTGATTCTGGAGTCGACGCCGGAGGGGGTGGGCGGCTGCTTTTACGAGGAGTGGCAGAAGGCCGGTGAGCAGGGGATGGTCCGGCATTTTTTTCCCTGGTGGATGGAGCGGCAGTACCGGGCGAAGGCGGTGGATAAGGAGAGCCTAACGGACGAAGAGCGGGATTTGATGGCCTTCAAGCTGCTGGATCTGGAGCAGATTGGATTCCGGCGGCAGATACGGGCGGATTTTCGCTCTCTGGCGCGGCAGGAGTACGCGGAAGACGGCGAGAGCTGTTTTCTGGCCAGCGGGGATTCGGTCTTTGAATTATCTGCGATTGATGCGCGGCTCAATACGGTGACTGACCCGATTGAGGTGCGGCACAACGGGGATTTGGAGATCTGGCTGCCGCCGCTGAAGGGCAAACAATATATGGTAGCGGTAGACCCGGCCGGTGGCGGAAGCGAGGGGGATTATTCGGCGGCCGAGGTGCTGGAGCTGGAGACAGGGTTGCAGTGCGCGGAGTTTGCCGGACACATGGGGGGCCTCGAGCTGGCGCAGTTTGTGACGGGGTTGGCCGCGGAGTACAACCAGGCGTGGCTGGTGGTGGAGAGAAACAATCACGGCAGCGGGATACTGGCGCTGATGGAGAGCGTTTGCGAGTATAAAAAGGTTTACAAGCAGAAAGGTCAGGCGGGGTGGCTGACGACGTCGATGAGCAGGCCGACGGCGCTAGGGCGATTGGATGCGGCACTGGTGGAAGAGCCGGAACGCTTTCAGAGCCGGAAGCTGCTGGCCGAATGCAGGAGCTTTGTGCGCCGTCCGGATGGCGGAAGCGGGGCGCGACCGGGAACGCATGATGACCGGGTGATGGCCATGGCGATTGGGCTGGGGGCGAGGGCGGAGATGATGAAAGGCAGCTAGGAGATACCCTGAGCGCATAGAATTCGAGTGAGGTTGGTGCGAGCGGGGGCAGGGCTTGGCGGTTCTGGCGGTGCAGCATATCCGGCGGATGCGGGGCGGGGCGCAGGGCCAGTTGATGCTGGGCGCGGACGGCCAGGTGTATGTGGTGAAGTTTCAGAACAACCCGCAGCATATGCGGGTGCTGGCCAACGAATTTTTGGCCTCAAGGATTGCGGCAGCGGCGGGTTTGACGGCGCCGGAGACGGAGCTGGTGGAGGTATCGAGCTGGCTGGTCGAAAATACGCCGGAGCTGGAGATGGACCTGGGCAGGACGCGGGTGCGCTGCATGGCGGGGTTGCAATTTGGATCAAGATTTGTGGGCGGGCTGATGCCGGGACAGGTGGTGGATTACCTGCCCGAGGAGCAGATGGCCGAGGTGCGGAATATCGCCGAGTTTGCCGGGATACTGGCGCTGGACAAGTGGACGGGAAACGCGAACGGGCGGCAGGCGGTCTTCGCGCGCAAGCAGCGGGAGCGGCGCTACCGGGCGGTCTTCATCGACTACGGGTACTGCTTTCACGCCGGGGAGTGGAGGTTCGAGGATCTGCCGCTGCGCGGGGTGTATTACCGCAACGATGTCTACCGGGAGATCAGCGGATGGGAGTCCTTTGAGCCGTGGCTGACGCGGCTGGAGTCGATGGCGGCGGAGACGGTGTGGGCGGCGGCCAACGAAGTTCCGCCGGAGTGGTATGGAGGCGACGTCTCTGAGATGGAAGCGCTGGTGGAGAAGCTGCTCCAGCGGCGATGCCGGATTCGGGAGCTGATTGAAGAGTTCGGGAAGTCGGACAGGAAGCCATTTCCGAAATGGGTGGGGATGGGAAAGAATGTTGGGGAGGATTGGAAAGAGACAAGGTGGGGGACTAGCATGGGGAGAGTGAATTGAGGGGCAGCTGACAGGCTTGCTTGAAAAGCCTGACTGGGCGGCAAACTGACGATGAGTAATGCAGCGAGCGGCGAAGATGAAGGGCGAGAGCGAGCGGTGAGCGTGCACAACGAGGGCGAGTGGCAAACTGACGATGAGTAGCGAAGGTCAGCGGCGGGCATGCGAGTTTCAACTGCTCCGGTATGTGCCGGATGCGGTGAGGAACGAGTATGTGCATATCGGGGTGATCCTGAGAGAGCAGGGCGGCCCCCAGGCGAATACTCTGGCGGCGGGCGGGCCGGAGCCGGCTTTGATACAGTTTACCCGCGATTGGCGCCGGGTGCGCTGCCTCGATCCGGAGGCCGACACCGCGCTGCTGGAGGGGATGGAAAGCGAGCTTCGGCGGCGCTTTGAGAGCGAGCCGGATGGGAATTTGATGCGGCTTCTCAGCGAATCGCTCTCGCTGAATGTGCAGATGACCGAGCCCAAGGCGTATCTGGCGGAGAGCCTTCCGGCGGGGATGGAAGAGCTGATGCGGTTGTATGTGGAGCCGCCGCCGCGGGAAAAGATACAAAGGCTGAGCGGAAGGGCGGCAATTCAGGCCAAGATGCGGGGCGAATTTGAACGGGCCGGGGTATGGGATTTGCTGAGGAAGCGGATTGCGGCTTCGGAGTACACGCGGCCCGGTGATCCGCTGCGCATTGACGCGGGGTATAAGCCGAATGGCGTGGTGCGCATGTTTCATGCGGTGAGCCTGGAGCCGGGCGTGGAGATGGCCAAGGTGCTGGCCTTTTCCGCCGCGGGGCTACGAATCGGAGTTGAGCGGGTGGAGAAGGCGCAACTGGAGCTGACCGCGGTGATTGAGCCCGCAGCGCGGCTGGGAGCGAGCGACGAGGAGCCGGAGCGTCTGGAGATGTATCGCTTTGGAGTGGAGACGATGGAGGAAAACCAGATCCGGGTGCTGACGACCTCGGACCTGGGCCGGGTGGCAGAGACGGCGCGGCGGGAGCTGCGGGTGTGAACGACAGGGATCAGGGGTCAGAGATCAGAGATCAGTAATGGCAGTCTGCGGTCTGCAAGGAACGATTCTTTTCATCAAAAACTACCCGTTGAAGACTTGCAGATAATTTCTAGTGTTTACGGTAGTATCGATTTTGTTATGAAGTTAGAGCGGTTGGAAGTCGGAGTCTGTCGGCGGATTGCTGACAACTGAAAGCTGACCGCTGTCGAAGATGAGGCATGGCCCTTTGTGGGCTATGCCTTTTTTGTTTTTGGGATGGAAAAAGGAAGGTGCGCGTGAAGGTTGGAGAGCAGTTGCGGGAGATCTGGAGGCATGCGACCGGGAGCGGGCGGAACGCGGAGTTAACGGCCGGTGCGGCAGACGCGGAGGCGGAGCGCAAAACGCTGGCGCTGCCCTCGATTTTAAGTCCAGTCCAGTTTCCGGGGCAGCACCTGCCCAAGCCGACGCCGATGAATCTGCGTAAATTTGCGGAGACCCCGGTAGTCCGGCGGGCGATCAACGTGATCAAGGATCGCATCGCGGCGATGGACTGGCAGGTGCGGGTGCGGCGCGGAGTGAAGGCCGGGGAACTGGCCGATGCAACGGGCAAGCTGCGGGCGCTGCGCAGAACGCTGGAAGAACCCAACGCCACGGACAACTTCCGGACGCTGATGGAACAGGTAATCGAGGATGTGCTGACGGGCGGCTACGGGGCCATGGAGATGGAGCCGACCGGCGACGGGGAGCGGCCGGCGATGCTGTGGGCGGTGGACGGGGCTTCGATTCGCATCAATCCAAGATGGAACGGGCAGCCGGAGACGCCACGCTATGCGCAGGCGCTACCTGGGCAACTGGAGTCGAGCGCCATCGAGTTGCGCGACGACCAACTGATGTATGTGCGCATGAATCCGCGCAGCTTTACGCCCTTTGGGCTGGGGCCGCTGGAAGTGGCCTTCGAGACGGTGAACCAGTTTTTGAGCGCGCACCGCTTTGCGGGTAAGCTGGCGGCGAATTCGGTGGCGCAATATGCGCTGTGGCTGAACGAGGCCACGCCCACGCAACACGACCGGCTGATCCGCTGGTGGCAGGACGAGATCGAGGGCACCGGGCGGGTGCCGCTGATCTCGACCGAGCAGAAGCCGGAGGTGCTGCGCTTCGCTCAGGGCACGGACGCGGATATGCGGCTGGCGTGGCAGGAGTTCCTGATCCGCATGGTGGCCAACGCCTTTGGATTGCCACCGCTGATGCTGGGCCTGGAGAGGGATGTCAACCAATCGACGGCGTCGGAGATGGCCGACGAGGCCTTCCGCGGGGCGATTTCGCCGATGGCCATGCTGCTGGCCGGGCATATTACGCGGGATCTCTTCGGTAAGTGCATCGGCTGGCGGGAGTTTGAGTTTGTCTTCAATGAACTGAACGCGCGGGACGAGATGACGGAGCTGACGGTGCAGGTGCAACTGCTGCAAGCCGGCGTGCTGACAGTGAGCGAGGTGCGGGCGATGCGGGGGTTGGGGCCGCTGGGGCGGGATGGCGCGGCGGTGCAGTTGACGGGCGAAGCGGGAGTGGAAGAGACAGGCTAGTGGATTACAACGAGGCCGAGCGGCCGGATGGCAAGAGCAGATGGGCGGAGAGCGCATGAGACTGGAAGCGATGGCGGTAAAGATTCCCCACGTAGACGGACACCCTAACCGGGTTCCGTTTGAGGGGGTGCTGACACTGGTGAACGCAGCCAGCGACAAGGCGCCGGCGGGAGCGCGCGGACACCGGGTGATGCTGACGCACGCGGCGGCGGAAAAAGCGCTGCCATCGCTGCTGGGCATGGCGGTGGACTACCGTCCGGGCTGGGACGGGCACGACGCGCGGCGCAAGATCGGACTGCTGACCGAGGCTGATCTGGTGGGGCAGCGGCTGGTGGTGCGCGGCTACCTGTATGCGCGGGACTTTCCCGAGGTGGCGGGAGCGATCGAAGCGCAGAAGCCGGAGGCGCTGGGCATGAGTTATGAGCTGGCCGACGCGCGGGTGGAAGATATGCGGGCCGATGTGTGGAAGCTGACCCGCGTGACCTTTACCGGAGCGGCAATTCTGCTGCGGGATAAGGCGGCTTATCGGGCCACCAGCTTCCGCATGGCGAGTTAGCAAGTAACAGCGAAGTATCAACTGAGAAAGGGATGGCATGGAAAACAAAGAGCAAGAAATTGCGGAACGGCTGGAAGCCGCGACGGCGCAACTGGAGCGGACGCTGAGCTGGCTGGAGGAGCGTCAAGGCGCCCTGAGCGGCGAAGTGGAAAAGATCTCGGCGACCATCGAGCAGAGCCGGAGGGAAGCGGAGTTAGCGGAGAAGCTGGCCGCAGCCGAGCAGGAACTGGCCGGGTTGAAGGCCAATGCGGCGCAGAACGTATTGAACCCGCTGCGCAGAACATTGCCCTCGACGACCAGCGAGATGCTGGCCAAGCACGGCATCGGCGAGGGTCCGATCGACGTGCGGGCCCTGGACGCGGCGCTGGCCGGATTGAGCCTGGAACAGCGCATCGCGGTGAAGACGCAACTGCTGCGCGCGGGCGCGGTCGCATAAAGGCAGCTAACAGCAGACAGCTAACAGCGAGTAGCTAACGGCTGCCAACTGCGAGCTATGAACTGGCAACTATCAACCAAGCAACGAACGGCCCCATGGAGGGGGCGGAAAGAGCCTATGAACGCAACCTTTGCAGACATTCACGCAGCAGCAGATTATATCGGGCCGGGCGCTATCGAAGTTCCGTTGTATCAGACCGAGATTTTCGACATTTGCCGGCGTTCAGAGAGAGAGAGAGAGAGAGAGAGAGAGAGAGAGAGAGAGAGAG
>CAWJDN010000023.1:0-23688 GCA_963840985.1 uncultured Acidobacteriaceae bacterium | reverse complement strand
TGCGCACGCCGGAGTTCCCCTTCACCAAGAACTTTGACAACAGCCGCTTGGTCAAGGCGCCCGATCCGGTGCGCACTCGCCAGATTCGACTGTTCTCTGCGGCCTGCACTGTTCTCTTATCGTTGTTTATGGTCTATGGGTTGCAACACTTCAGCGCCATCGAAGGCGGTTACCGTATCGAGTCGGAAAAGCAGTTGCGTGAGCAATTGCGCGAGGAAAATCGTGAGCTGCGCCTGACGGAGGCGCAACTCACACAGCCTGGCCGCATTGACGAATTGGCTCGCGAGCAAGGCCTTGTCGATCCGCAACCGGGCCAGGTAGTTCATCCCGCTGCCGCTCTTGATACATCCGCTCCAGCCATTGCACAAGCCGTTCCTTCGAGAACAGCTACCAGCTTTTAGAAGTTAGCGGCCAAGAGCTAATCACGGAGCGATTGTCAATGCCGTCCGCCGTCCGTCCCAGCCGGAATCACAATCCCGCCCCGCGCGTGATGCCTCTCAAGCGAGCGCGCTTCTGGCTTATCTGCCTGTTCTTTCTCTCCTGGGCCATTCTGATTGCCGTTCGCCTCTTCTGGCTTCAAGTCGTGCTCCACGGTGATTTCACGGTGCGCGCCAGGCAGCAGCAGCAGCGCACCTTCGATGTGGCGCCTCGGCGCGGCGTGCTCTATGACCGCAACTTGCGCGAGCTCGCCATGACGGTGCAGGTGGACTCCATCTTTGCCGTGCCCAGCGAGATTACGGATAAGCAGGCGACCGCCCATGCGCTGGCCGCAATCGTCCATACAGACCCAAATGATGCGCAGACTGCCGAGGAGCAGATTGCCGCCCGCCTGGATGTGGCGCGCAATTTTGCATGGGTCGCCCGCCGTGTCACTACAGAGACTTCGGCGCGCGTTAAAGACCTTATCAAAGCGCAGGATCTCAAGGGCATCTATTTCCAGAAGGAGTTTCAGCGTTTCTACCCGGACAATGAGATCGCCGCGCAGGTGTTGGGCTATGTAGGCATGGACGACACAGGTCTGGGAGGTCTGGAGCAGAAGTTTGAACCGCAACTGCACGGCGTTCAAGGCCGCATGTATACGGCCCTGGATGCGCATCGTCACGTACTCGGTTCCAGCGAGCGCGAACCACAGCCGGGTCGCAACCTGGTGCTGACCATCGACGAGAATATCCAGTTTATGACCGAGCGGGCGCTGGACCACGCGATGGAGCGCACTCACGCGGCCAGCGGCACCGTGGTCGTGCAGGATGTGCATACCGGCCAGATTCTGGCGCTGGCCATTCGCCCCACCTTCAATCCCAACCTCTTTCGTCGCGCCACGCCTGATCTGTTGCGCAATCACGCAGTCAGCGACGTCTACGAGCCCGGCTCGGTCTTCAAGCTGGTTACTTATTCGGCTGCGCTCGATCAACACGTGGCCGAACCCGAAGATCCAATCGACTGCCAAGGCGGCAAGATCACGCTGGCCGGTCGAGTGATTCACGACAACCAAGGTGAACATTTTGGGGTGATTCCGGTCCAAAAAGCGCTGGAGGAATCCAGCGATGTAGCGGCCGTCAAGCTGGCGCTCAAGGTCGGCCAGGATCGCTTCTATCAGTACGTCCGCGACTTCGGCTTTGGCAGCAGAACCGGCGCAGAGATGCCCGGAGAAACCCGCGGCCTGCTACAGGCTGTGAACAAATGGAGCCCCTCGTCCATCGGCTCAGTCGCTATCGGCCAGGAGATCGGCGTCACGCCGATTCAACTCGTCTCCATGGTTTCGACCATTGCAAATGGCGGTGTCTATCTGCCGCCGCGCGTGCTGATGCCGGGACAGATAGACGGAACAGCCAATGGAAAAACGCCAGCTGCACCGCAGGTGACGCCGATGCCCTTCAAGCCGGGTGGCGAGTTGCCCGATCCGCTACCTCCCGGAGCGCACCGCGTCCTCTCCACCATGACTGCGGCCCAGATGCGCAAGATGATGGAGGGCGTGGTCCTCTACGGCACCGGCAAAAGGGCGCAGCTCAACGGTTACTCTTCCGGCGGCAAGACCGGTACCGCGCAAAAGATCGATCCAGCCACCGGCAAATACTCCAAGACCGTGCACATCGCCTCCTTTGCAGGCATTGCGCCGGTCAACAATCCGGTGATCGCCGTGGCTGTGATTATCGATTCACCCCAGGGAGATTATTACGGCACCACCGTCTCCGCGCCGGTCTTTGCCGAGGTGGCGCAGCAGGTTCTCGAATATCTCGCCGTTCCCTACGACATTGACCTGCGCCAGCACCGCGCTTTAACCAAGGCCGATTTGCAAGTAAAGGAAGATGATACTCATGCGCAGACCGCCGACATGAATGCTCTTTATGCCGCGGCCAACGATCTGCCCAGCGACGACCCCCTGCGTGGAGGTAGCGACGCTTCAGCGCCAACGGCCAGTATGCCGCAAAACGCAGCCCAGTCAGCCGCCGTCGGCCAATCGCAAACTGGAGTTCAGTATCCGAACGTGGCTGCAAACGCAGCTCCCGGCAATGCCCCAGCTGCTTCACCCCAGCCTGTCACAGTACAACCGCAAATCGCATCGCAACCAACGACCGTCATCGTCGCAAGCGAAAAAACTCTGCGCGTTCCCGCGCTCATCGGTCTGCCGGTGCGCAAGGTCATCGAGCAGGCTGCGGCCGCCGGTCTTGAAGTGCAAATTACCGGCAGTGGAACGGTGCGGGAACAGGCTCCTGCTCCGGGAACCATGGTCGCTCCCGGAACCAAGATTGTCGTTCGCTGCGGACGCTGAGGCGCATCCACGCAAATCGCGCTGTCTACATTCCCTCCGGCCAACGGCGGGTTGCTTCCAGCGATTCGCCTGTTTCCAAAAGACTTTTAAGGCTGGCAAGAATCATCGGCCATCCGCCCGAAATTGCTTTGATGAGCTTTGAGCCGCTCTTGTCCATCTCATGCAGCACGGTGAGCTTGACCACATCGCCTTTCTCTTCGAGCGTATAGGTCAAACGAGAGTAGCCCTCTGCATGTGCCTCGGGATGAAGATGATGGAGCCACGTCAGAACCAGCCTCCGGTACGGCTCGATCTCTACCACTTCGCCACTGTCGGCTGTCCGCCCGTCGGGTGTCACAATCCGCCACGATGCGCCCGGCTTCCATTCGGATTCTTGGATCGTGTCGTGCCAGAACCGGCGCGTGAACTCCGGTTCGATCAGCGCCCGCCATAGTTTCTCCGCCGTCGTGCGGATATACGTCACATACACAAATTGAGATTCAGCCATTGTTTTCTACCTCCAGTTTTGATTTGAGTTCGGCGAGGACGCGCAGACGGCCTCGCTCGTATTTGCCGATCCAGCGCTCGGCAATCTCGTGAATCGGCATCGGATTCAGGTAATGCAACTTCTCGCGGCCCTGCCAGATGGTGACCACCAGCGTGGCCTCTTCCAACAGATTCAAATGCCTGGTCACTGCCTGCCGAGTCATCTCCAGGTGCGTGCAAAGCTGACCCAGTGTCTGCCCGTTGTCCGCCCGCAGTCGATCCAGCAATAGCCTGCGCTCGGGGGCAGCCAGCGCCTTGAACACCTTGTCCACCTCTGCGCCCATAGACCACATAATATGCAACAAAATGGTTGCATGTCAAGGGTGCACAGTATTTACCCCGAAATACTCTTGAGTTAGCTAACAACTCTATAGATGATCAGGATTGTCTGGTTGAGGGAGGGCAATTGCCCCAGAATTCAAATGTGGACGAGGCCGATTTGGCGCGCCCATAATTGTGTCTGGCTCACTGTGATCTTCCGGCTCAATATGTTCCGAGGAGACGCCGAGCAGCCCCCGCAGTATTTGATCGTTTCCACGTCCGCTTCGAAATAGGCCAAGGCATAAGCTCGCACAAAGTCGTAGACCGGATAGTTCCCCAATCTGCGCTGCAGGTCGTCGTAGATGGATTTCCTTTCTTCGTCCATGCAAGCATTTTACCCCCAATTCCGTCGCTCAAGGCGGAACAATCTACAATGGAATTCGAGATGAACTGGAAAGAGCTGATTGCGGAAGTTACGGCGGTGGGCGTGGGCGGTGACTCCGGTGAGCCGGTCACGGGTGTGGAATATGACTCGCGCAAGGTGCAGCCCGGCTCGGTTTTTGTCGCCATGAAGGGCGGCTCGACCGACGGCAATCGCTACGTTGACAAGGCACTCGCTGCAGGCGCTCTGGGCGTCATCACCGACTCGTCGCAAATGTTCGATCATTTGCTGGTCTTTGCGCCCGGACTGCCGGTGCTGGAGGTTGAGTACGGGCGTCGCGCGCTGGCCCAGGCGTCAGCGGCCTTCTTCGGCCATCCAGAACGCAAACTCGCGGCCACGGGGATCACCGGCACAAACGGCAAGACGACCACGGCGTTTTTGATCGAGGCGCTGCTGAACGCCGCCGCGCGCAAGACCATTCTCATCGGCACAATCGAGTACCACGTTGTGGGCGAAGTACGTCCTTCAGTTCACACCACACCCGAATCGCGAGACCTGTTTGAACTTATAGCCGAGGGAGTTGCCCGCGGAGCCACCGAGTTGGTCACCGAGGTTTCCAGCCACGCTCTTGACCAGGGCCGCGCCGCCGGGGTCAACTTCGATGTAGCTGTCTTCACCAACCTCACTCGCGACCACCTCGACTACCACGAGACGATGGAAAAGTATTTTGTAGCCAAGCGGCTGCTCTTTGACGGGACGGTCTATCCACATCCGCGCGTTGCCGTGATTAACGCGCACGACTCTCGTGCTCAGGAACTATCCGCCGCGGCCGCGAAGGCCGGCGCCGAGGTTCGCACCTACGGAATTGGCCAGGGCGACTGGCGCGCCGCCGCCCATACGCTCACGCCCTCCGGCGCAGTGCTGGAACTCGAAACCCCCGCGGGTGAGGCCAAAATCACATCGCGTCTGGCTGGCGAGGTGAACATTCTCAACCTGCTGGCTGCCTTCACCACGGCTCACGCGCGCGGCGTGCCGTTTACCGATCTGGTCGAGTTCGTTCCTCACCTCCAGCCAGTTCCCGGCCGCTTTCAATCCATCGATGTCGGCCAGCCCTTCACGGTGATCGTGGACTATGCTCACACCGACGATGCGCTGCTCAATCTAACAACTCTTGCCCGGCAGATGACGGCGCAAACCGGCGGCCGCGTCATCACACTCTTCGGCTGCGGTGGCGACCGCGACCGCACCAAGCGTCCGAAGATGGGTATGGCCGCGGGCAAGGGAAGCGACTTTGTGGTGGCCACTAGCGACAATCCTCGCACCGAGGAGCCGCTGGCGATTCTGGCCGAAATTGAGCCGGGACTGAAGGCCAGTCATGTCCGCTACACCATCGAGCCAGACCGCGCTGCTGCCATTAGCCTGGCGCTCCGGGAGGCCAACTCCGGCGACGTGGTTCTGATTGCCGGCAAGGGCCATGAAAAGGTGCAGATTCTCGGCTTCACCACGATTCCTTTTGATGATGTCGAGATTGCCCTTTCCGCGCTCGGCGAAATGGGTTATGGTGGTAGCGAATGAAGCTCACACTCGCAGAAGCGGCCATTGGCGCGGGCGCGGTGCTGGAGGCGCCGGCCAGCGTAGCGAATGCCGGTGCGCTGATGGTGCGCGGTTACTCGATTGATTCGCGCACCGTGGCCAAGGGCGAGTTGTTTTTCGCCGTGCGCGGCGAGAGGCACGACGGCCACGATTTCGTTGCCGCCGCTATCAAACGTGGCGCATTGGCTGCGGTGGTTTCGCGCGCGCGGGTCGCCACCCTGCCTGACGCCGCGCTGGCCGCGCCGCTGCTCATCACCGATGACCCACACATCGCCCTCCAGGCCCTGGCTGCGCACATTCGCCGCCAGTGGGGCAAGCGCGTGGTAGCCGTCACCGGCTCGGCCGGAAAGACAACCACCAAGGAAGCGATTGCCGCTGCTCTGTGCGCAAAGTTCAAAGTCTTCAAATCTCAGGGCAATCTCAACAATAGTTTTGGTCTGCCTCTGCAACTACTGCGCCTTGAACCGGAGCACGAGGTTGCCGTAATCGAGATGGGCATGAACCACCCCGGTGAAATCGCCGCCCTGGCTCTGATAGCCGCGCCTGACTGGGGCGTGATCACCAACGTGGGCACAGCGCACATTGAGAACTTTGCCGACGGCCAGGCCGGCATCGCTCGCGCGAAATTCGAGTTAGTAGACGCGCTGCCGGACAATGGCGCAATCTTTCTCAACTGCGACGATCCCTACGTCTCGCAATTTGGCCGCGACTTTCACGGACGCGCGGTTTACTTTGGCGCCGGTCCAATCGCCAATCCGCGGCTTCTCGAAGCGAGGGAGGATCTGGCCGGTCTGCATATGCGCTATAGCGACGGGGATAGCGGGGGCCAGCTTACGCTCAACCTGCTGGGAACGCACAACGCAATGAATGTTCTGGCCGGTCTGGCGGTCGCGCTTGAAGCGGGGGTCGATCTGGAGGCAGCCGCCGTTGCGCTCCAATCGCTCACTGCTGGCGACAAGCGCGGCGAAGTGATCGAAGTCAAAGGCGCAGCAATTTTGAACGACTGTTACAACTCCAACCCCGAGGCGCTTCGTTCCATGATCCACACTCTGGCCGCGCGGCCTGCCAAGCGCAGGATTCTGGTGGCTGGCGAGATGCTGGAGATGGGTGAGCACGGTCCCGCGCTACACACCGAAGCTGGACGCGTCGCCGCCGAGGCTGGTCTCGACCTGGTTGTCGGCGTTCAGGGCAACGCCGAGCATCTGGCTGCCGCCGCCTGCGCGGGTGGAGTCGCCGCATTGTTTTTGCCCGATGCCGAAGCCGCCGGCCGCTGGCTCAAGCTGAATCTGCGCAAAGGCGATGTGGTGCTGGTCAAAGGCTCCCGTGGCGTGCATCTGGAGCGGGCAATCGAGGCGCTGACCAGGCTGCCGGAACCCAACTGAGCACCTGCACTCATGACCGATGAATGTCCTACAATATACGCGCGGCCCATTGCGCCTTAACGCGTTTTTATTATCAGGCAACGGTTACCAAAGGAGATCCATTGCAGACTCTTCGCTTTATCCGTTTTCTCGTGTTCTTCTTCGTTGTCGGAGTGGTGTACGCACAGCCTTCCGGAGGGCCTTACGGTCCAATCGACCAGCGCTATGAGATTCCCAAGGCCGCCAAGGTCTACTTCGTTGCGCCGGATGGCAAGAGCGATGCTGCCGGTGCCGAACTCGCCCATCCCACCACCATCGAGGCGGCCATAGAGCGCGTGGTGACCGGCGACGCTATCGTTCTGCGCGGCGGCATCTACAGAACCGGCGGCTTGGTGCTGAATCAGGGCATCACGATACAGCCCTACGAAGAGGAGCATCCCGTCCTCAAGGGCACCGGGATCGCAACGCAGTGGGAGACCTTGCCCAACAACGTCTGGAGGACCTCCTGGTCGCATCTCTTCCCGGCGGAGCCTCAGCCTTGGTGGAATCGCAAACGCGAGGGCATGAAGACGCCCCTCCACCGCTTCAACAACGATATGGTCTTCGTTGATGGCGAGCTTCTCATATCCAAGGGTTGGGAGGGAGAGCTCGATCCGCATTCCTTCTACATCGATTACAAAAACGGATTCGTGTATATCGGCACGGACCCCGCGAACCGGCAGGTGGAGATCACCGCATACGACAGCGCGCTGGTGAGGACCGCAGCGCCCGTGCATGGCAAAGTCTCGGACGGAAAAGGGCCGGTGATTCGCGGCATCACCTTCACGCAGTATGCGTATCGCGCGCTGGAGATCGAGGGCAAAAAGCATTTCACCGTGGCCGACGAGCCCACCAACGAGCCTGTAGGCATATCCGATCCGGCGACCTATGGCAAAGAGGTCAGGAATACGCTGATCGAGAATGTCGCCATCACTTACTGCTCCCGTGTGGCCGGCTATTTCCGCGGCGACGGATTAATCATCCGCAATTCGCTGGTCAGCGATACCGGCACGGAAGGCATCTACGTCATCGGTTCGTCGGATGTGCTCCTGGAGAGGAACATCATCCGCCGGAACAACATCAGGCAACTGACCGGATACTATCCCTCCGCGGTGAAGATCTTCAACCAGACGCATCGCGTCACCTTCCGCGACAACCTGATTCTCGAACAACCCTACTCGAACGGAGTCTGGTATGACGTGGGCAACCGCGACGGCGTGATCGTCGACAACTACGTGGAAAACGCTCTGGACGGTATCTTCATCGAGATCTCGCGCGGAGCCGTCGTCGCCGGCAACGTGGTGGTGAATTCTAGCCACGGACTTCGCACGCTGAACTCGGCGGACGTGCATGCCTATAACAACACCTTCGTCAATGCGCGCGTATCCTTCGAGCGCAACGACCGAGTGGCCGCGGGCGACGTCTTCGACTGGCATGTCACCACCGGGCCTGCCCTGGAGCAGCGAGACGGCCATATCTTTCTCCATAACCTGATGGCGGATACGGATTCGTATCGCGATCCGATGCTGGAGTTTTTGCAGAAATCGTCGCTCTGCGGCAAGCTCGTGCATTCCCAGGCGACTGAGGTCGACGGAAATGTCTATCTCCGCGCCGCTTCCACTGGCTCCGGCGCGCCGGCGCCGCTGATTGTCTATGCCCCGTCGGATGGAGAGAACTGCACCTCGCGGCTTGCCTCGCTCGACGACTTCCGCAAGCTTCAGCCTGCCTTCGAAAAAAACGGCGTTCAGATTGATCGTTCTCCCCGCTCGGTTCTGAAAGGGCCTGACCTGGGGCATTTCGAGTTGCGGCGCGCGCTGCCGAATCTGCCCGGCAGGAACTTCCTTCCTCCTGAGGTTCGCTCGCTTCTGGGATGGAGCGAAGCGGAGGCAATGACGCCCGGCGCTTATCCGCTGCGCTAAGGGCGGCTGTGGTTTACCTCCCAATCTCTCCGGTGCTGGTTTCAACGCGGCACAGCGCCGGGGAGACCAGTACTGGTTCCGCTATAGCTTCACCGCCGATCAGCGGGAGTACCCTTACCTGTAAGTCGGATTTTCGCTTGTATTTTTTCACAGGATAATGGCCGGGACAGGCGGATTTTGAGCCCACGACCCTCTGCACTCGAGTCAGCCCGTCCCCGGCCTAGTAAAATCAATCTTAAACCCGCCTCACTCTGGCTTTGGAGGCCCTTTGCTTTACTGGCTACTCTACGAAAAGCTTTTTCCGTTCTTTCACCCCTTCCGCGTCTTCCGCTACCTCACCTTCCGCACCGCATTTGCCTCACTCACGGCGCTACTGATCGCGCTGTTTATCGGCCCCTGGGTGATAAAGAAGCTACGCCAGTTTCAGATCGGCCAGTTCGTCCGCGACGACGGGCCGAGGTCGCACCTGAAGAAGACCGGCACTCCCACCATGGGCGGCGTGCTGATTATTATTGCAATTCTGCTACCCACGGTGCTGTGGAGCGACCCTGCCAACCCCTTCGTATGGATTGCCGTTTTTTCCACCCTGGCTTTTGGGGCCATCGGCTTTGCCGACGACTACATCAAGGTCATCCAGAAACGCAGCCTGGGCCTGACGGTGCGTGCCAAGCTTCTCTGGCAGGGCCTCGCCGGGGCAATTGTAGCGGTTTCTCTGGTTCTTCTGGAACAATTCAAGCTTTTCTCCACGCAGTTGACCGTGCCCTTCGTTAAGAGCTGGCGTCCTGACCTGCTCTGGCACGCATGGCCAAGCACAATTCCCCACCTCGGCCTGCTAGCTTTTTTGCCCTTCATCGCTTTTGTCATCTTCGTGTTGATCGGTTCCTCCAACGCCGTCAACCTGACCGACGGGCTGGACGGGCTGGCCATCGGCTGCACCATCATCGCCGCCAGCGCCCTCACCGTGCTCACATACATCAGCAGCAACGTGGTCTTTGCCGACTACCTCGAACTCCAGCACATGCCAAAAGTGGCCGAACTGACCGTCTTCTGCGGCTCCATGGTGGGTGCCTCTATCGGCTTTCTCTGGTACAACGCCCATCCGGCGGAGATCTTTATGGGAGACGTGGGCTCGCTGGCTCTGGGCGGAGCCATCGGAACGGTCGCCATCATCATCCGTCAGGAGCTGCTACTGCCTTTCATCGGCGGCGTCTTCATCCTCGAGGCGGTCTCCGTTATCCTTCAGGTGGGCAGTTACAAGCTGCGCAACAAGAAGCGAATCTTCAAGATGGCCCCCTTGCATCATCACTTCGAGCAATTGGGCTGGAGTGAATCCAAAACCATCGTTCGCTTCTGGATCGGCGCCCTGGTGTTTGCATTGTTTGCACTCACCACCCTGAAATTGCGCTAAACCAGGCCCAAACAGGGCACAATAAGAAGGTTGCGAGCCCGAGGACAAGACCCGATGATGGAACTCAAAGGCAAAAAAGTTTTGGTTGTCGGACTGGGAAAATCCGGTCTGGCGGCAGCGTTGTTTCTACGCCGCCGCGGCGCCCAGGTCACGGTCTCCGACGTGCGCTCGGCAGAGCAATTGGCCAAAGAAATTCCCTCCCTGATCGAAGCCGGCATCATGGTCGAGACCGGCGGCCATGGTCTGCTCACCTTCCGCCGCCAGGACCTGATTATCGTCAGTCCCGGCGTGCCGCTGGACACCCCCGAGCTGGCGCAGGTCAAGAGCTTCGGATTGCCGGTGATCGGCGAGCTGGAACTGGCAGGCCGCTTCCTCAAAGGCAAGATCCTGGCCGTCACCGGCTCCAACGGCAAGACCACCACCACCACTCTGCTGGGTGAAATCCTTACGGCAGCCGGACTGCCCACGCTGGTTGGCGGCAACATCGGCGTTCCGGTCGTGGCCCTGATCGACTCCAGCACAGACGAAAGCTGGTCGGTCCTCGAGGTTTCCAGCTTCCAGCTCGAAACCACAGAGCAGTTTCATCCCTCCATCGCCGTGATTCTCAACATCACTCCCGACCACCTGGATCGTCACGGCAGCTTTGAAAACTATTGCGCTGCTAAGGAGCGCATCTTTGCCCAACAGACCGCCGTGGACGCCTTGGTTGTAAACGCCGACAATCCGCACGCCGTCAAAGCCGCCGTGCGCCCGGCTGCCAGGGTTTATTGGTTTTCCATTGAGCATCCGGTCGAGCAGGGAGCCTGGTTGGAGTCGGGCTCTGTCGTCTATCGCTCCGCCAAGGGCGCGGCCACGGAAAAGGTGATGCCCCTGAAAGGCATTCCGCTCAAAGGAGCGCACAACGTGGAGAATGTACTGGCCGCGGTGGTTGCCGCGCGCCTAGCCGGCGTGCCGGCCGAATCCATCCGTCTCTGCCATCGAGAAGTTTCAGGCTGTCGAGCATCGCCTGGAATATGTGGCCACCATTCAAGGCGTCGAGTTTTACAACGACTCCAAGGCCACCAACGTGGACGCCACCGCCAAGGCTATCGCCGCCTTCAGTGGCGGCATTCACCTCATCCTGGGCGGCAAAGACAAGAACTCCGACTACACCCAGCTTTCCGACCTGCTGCGCGCGCGCGTCAGCGCCGTCTACACCATCGGCGCGGCGGCGGCCAAAATCGAATCGCATCTGCGTGGTGTGGTCTCCATCCACTCCTGCGAAACCCTGGAAAAAGCCGTCCAGGCCGCCTCCTCCTCCGCGCGCCCCGGCGAGGTGGTGCTGCTGGCTCCAGCCTGCTCCAGCTTCGACCAGTTTGAAAACTATGAGCAACGTGGACTCGCCTTCAAGCAACTCGTCAAGGATTTGAAGGATTGAACCATGGCCAAGCGCATTGGGGGCGATAAATGGATGTACTTTACCACCGTGCTGCTCGTCGTGGTGGGGTTGGCGATGGTCTATTCCGCTTCAGCGGTCGTGGCCCAGGAGCGCTATCACTCTCCCTACACCTTCATCGGTAAGCAGGCTCTCTGGGCGCTGGCCGGTTTGGTGGCCATGCTATTTCTTTCGCGCCTTGACTTACACGCTTTATAAATCTCCGCGCTTCATCTTCTCCGCGCTCTTCGTCTCCACCTTACTGCTGGTGCTGGTATTTATCTTTCCCAGCTCGCACAATACCCATCGCTGGATTCGCTTTGGCGATTTCTTCACTCTCCAGCCCTCTGAGATCGCCAAACCCGTGCTGGTCCTCTTCCTGGCTTGGTTTCTCTCCACCCGGCTCAACAAGATCAACCGATGGAGCACTCTCTGGCGCGCCAGCCTCGTTCCGCTGGTTTTTATCGCTCTGGTGGTTCTCGAACCCGATTTGGGCACCGCGCTGGTTCTCTCCGGCGTAACTGTCATGATGCTGTTTCTGGCCGGAATGGCCTGGAAGTTCGTGATCGGCGGAGTCGGCGCCGCTCTGCCTGTTCTGCTCTGGGAGCTTTTTGCGATTTCCTGGCGTCTCCGGCGCATCCAGGTCTTCGAGCGTTTCATTCTGAATCCAGTCTGCGATCTCAAGGATCTCAAAGAGACGGGGGCCGCAGGCTACCACACATGCCAATCTCTGATCGCCGTCGGCTCGGGCGGCTTGGCCGGACTAGGCTACATGGATGGTCAGCAGAAGCTCTTTTTTCTCCCCGAGGCCCACACCGACTTTATCTTCGCCAACATCGCCGAAGAGATGGGCTTCATCGGAGCCATCGTCCTCCTCATTCTCTTTGCCTACTTCGGTTATCGCGGCCTGCGCGCTGCCTTTCGCTCCCAGGACTCCTTTGCCCGCCTCGCCGCCTTCGGCATCACCCTGACTATCCTGCTGCAGGCTTTCTTCAACATCAGCGTGGTCATCGCCCTGCTCCCCACCAAAGGCCTTCCCCTGCCGCTCATCTCCTCCGGAGGAACCTCGCTCGTCTTCACCCTGGCCTCCATAGGCATCCTGCTCAATATCAGCCGAAAGGCGGATTGAGTGTCTCGAGATTACATTGAGCAATGTTTTGGAATGACAAAATATGTGATGAAAGGAAAACGGGAAAAATGAGAATATCATTTCCTCTTCTATTATGTGCCAGTATCGGGTTTATTCCTTATACCCAAGCCCAGACTCATGTCAAAAATCAACATCTTCCTAAAGTCCTGGACGAGCCGCTCTTTGGTATTGGTTACGATCCTTTAGTTGTTCACTATGAACCTGTTCCAGTCAGTTTTCTGCATGTATGTCGTGATGGTTATGAGCATGAATATGTTTATGCTCACATAAAATCGGGGTAATCAGATTATTACATCATCTCAGGCTATAGTTCAGATCAAGATAGTGATTCGTTAGGATACATAGCGTTAATCACTGAAAACCACTGTGCTACTTATGATTTGAGTAATGCGTACTCCGGTGTTCCACCAGAGAACGGATACAAAGAAACAGGCATTATTGAACGAATTCCAGGGAAGGGTGCTCCCGACGTTCGCGATCCTGGAGAATCTGGAGCACAAGGAAATTATCACTATATCCTTCGTTCAGCACACGAAGAATTCATATTGAGAAGTCTTGTCAAAGATGCATTGCAAAGAGGGATACGGGCCTTCGGTAGCGAGGATCGATTTAGAAAAATGGTTTGCACTCCAGAAAAGGTCAAAGGATTCTCCGGTTTTTCGGACATAATCGAAGCAGATGAACTTAAATTATTTTGCTCAAAGTTATCTAAGAATTGAAAGGATTTTACTTGTCTCACTTGCGCGTACTCATCGCCAGCGGCGGCACCGGAGACCACATCCTTCCGGCGCTGGCCGTGGCGTGCCACTCGGCGGAAGAGTTCTCTGTGGGCGAGGTGGTTTGCAAAAAATTACGCCAAGTTTGCTTACACTGGGTTCGTACAGTTCAATAGGGCGTCGTTCGCAGTCGCTTTCTTTTTGTGATGGATTCGCCTCAGATTCGCATGCAACAGGCAGAATTCGCCGCTAACTCCTTTGCCAGGAATATTTTGCAGGGAACTTCATTGTTTTCTATACTTTGCAGCGCAACCCTGTCTGTAAGCTCAAGATAACAATGCGCTTGCGTCCAAAGTATGGGTGGGGGTACACCCACCGCGCCGCAAGCTCCGCCCCAGTACAATGGAGATGAAAATCTCTCCTGAAAGGCGTTAATTTGTCGAATCTGCGCGTACTCATCGCCGGCGGCGGCACCGGAGGCCACATCCTTCCGGCGCTGGCCGTAGCTCGTGAGATGGTCGCCCGCCAAGATGCCGAAATCCTCTTCGTGGGCACGGCGCGGGGGATGGAGAGCCGCTTGGTTCCCGAGGCTGGCTTTAATTTGCGCCTCATCGATGTTGGCCAGCTCAAGAACGTCTCACTGCTCACTCGCCTGCGCACGCTCATGAGCCTACCCGGCAGCATTTTCGCCTGCAAGCGGCTGATCCGCGAATTCCGGCCCAACGTCGTCTTCGGAGTAGGCGGATACGCCTCCGGCCCGGCAATGGCAGCGGCTTTGCGGCTCAAAATCCCAACCATGGCCTTTGAGCCCAACGCCATGCCGGGGCTGGCCAACCGCCTGGTGGGTAAGAGGGTCCAGGCAGCGGCGGTCAACTTTCCCTCGGCAGCCCGCTGGTTCCGCAACGCCGAGGTCACCGGCATTCCGGTACGGCAGGAGTTCTTTAACCTTGCTCCGCCGCCCGCCAACGCCATGCCACATCTGCTCGTCTTTGGCGGCTCGCAGGGCGCGCGCCTCTTCAATCAGCATCTGCCCCGTATCATTGTGGCGTTGCTGAATGCCGTCCCCGGCCTCACCGTTCTGCATCAGAGTGGCATACATCACTTCGAGGCAACCCAGGCCGCCTACGCCGCCAGCGGCGCAGACCAAAAGCGTTGGCAGGTCCGGCCTTTCCTCAGCGATATGCCCCAGCAATTTGCTCAGGCCACGCTAGTCATGGCCCGCAGCGGCGCTTCCACGGTGGCTGAGCTGGCTGCCGCCGGCAAGCCCGCCCTGCTGGTTCCCTTTGCCGCTGCCGCCGACGACCACCAGCGTCGCAACGCCGAGGAGATGGTGAAGGCCGGCGCGGCCATGATGCTCGACGAGCCGGACCTCGACATTCCCGATAAGCTGCTGTCTGCCCTCACCAGCCTGCTTCAAAGCCAGAAGGGCCTGGATGCCATGGCTGTTGCAGCCCGCACCCAGGCCCATCCTGCCGCTGCCGAGCGTATCGCCGGCCGCTTGGCAACCCTCGCGCAATCTACCGCTTGACGATCTTTGCCAGGCGGGGATCATCCCAGAGAGCGGTGAAAACCGGGTCCTTATAGACACTGGACAGTTCGGGATAGTGTCCATCTTTGGCTCTGCGTAAATACTCCAGTGCTCCGTCGAGGTTGCCGCGTTTCATATACGACTTGGCGATCAAAAACGAAATGCGGGCGCGCTGCTCTGGCGTTTGCACCTGGGCGACAGTTCCCTCTGGAGTGGTGCTCAGCACATCGGCGTCAAGCTCCAGAGCGCGGGCGTATTCGGTCATGGCATAATCGACTTCGTTCAGCCCCATCCAGGCATTCGCAAGGTTAAGATGGGTGTGTGCATTGGTCTCATCCACCGCCAGCGCCTGCTTGAAGTAGCTGATAGAAGATTTGTACCTTCTGTCCAAAAGGTCCAGGACCCCGAGGTTGTTCAGTGGGGCAAAGAACTGTGGATTGAGCTTCTGCGCACGGAGAAAATACTTGCGCGCCTGCGCCCGCTCTTTCAGTTGCAGTTCGGCAATGCCCATCTTGTTATAAAGCTCAGGGCTATTGGTGTTGACGCGAATGGCTGATGCGTAATGAGATACGGCCGACGCGTAATTTGAGTGCAAGCGGTCCAGATCTCCTTTTTCCTCAGCCAGCCTGGCCGCCTCTATCTTGTCCTTCGTGGCCGGGGCCGAAGCGGAATTTGTTTTTCCATACACGGCCGTGCCAATCAACATGCTCATCACTGCCAGAATCATCACTAGGTTTTTCATGTGTCACCTCTCCTGCGTTGGAGCATTTTGTCAGGCGGCGGTTGCGCTTGCCTGCTTCGGCGATCTGCTCCCTGCATGAATCCAGTAAAGATCTTCCGCAAAATGTACACAACGCTATACCTGATACATGCCCGTTTAGTCAGGGTTAAATGTATCCCTGGCGCTACCGAACTCAATGTCCTGCCGGAGCTTACACCAACCTGATATGCGGCGGCAAGAGCCTCACAGGCGGAAAGAAGGAGGGGTTACCCACCGTTAAACACCGTTTTCCTCCGCCCCCACAACCGTTAAATACTGGAAAACCAATCATTACGCGCTAACATTACAATCAGTCCGGAGACGGAAACGATGATGATTGAAGGCCCAGAGCCGGTCGATATTGAAGCCCAGCGCGCGGAACTGGACGCAGTGCTTCATTCGGAGTGTTTTATCCGCGCGCCCAGGCTCGCTCATCTGTTGACGTACTTATGCGAGAAGCTCTTTGCCGGGCAGGCCAACCAGATCAAGGAGTATTCCGTCGGCGTAGAGGTCTTCAATCGCGGGGCTTCCTTCGATCAGGACTCGGACTCGATTGTGAGGGTAGAGGCCAATCGCTTACGCAAACGTCTTGCCGAGTACTATGCAGGTGAAGGCGCATCGCATCGCCTCCACATTGTCATTCCCTTGGGACAATATGTTCCGCAGTTCAACTCCGCGGAGTTGCAGGGATCGAGCCAGCCAAGCATTGAGAGTTCTGCTATTCGGCGTGTGGGACAGCAGATTTTCGGAGCTGGCCGTTGGATTTGGTCGCTGGTTGCCGCTCTGGCGCTTCTCTCACTTGGTCTCGGCTGCGCTCTGCTGATTGGCCGGCAGATAAAGCACGCCTCTCCAAATGCAGAATCGAATCAGCACTTTGCCTTGCCTGAGGAATCGCAATTTGGCCCGCCTTTGGGTGAGGAGGTCCGCATCCTGGCAGGCGCCGGACGCAGCTTCGTCGATCATGCAGGCAAGCTGTGGAACGCCGATGCCTGGTTTGATGGCGGCACAGCTGTAAAAAGCTCCGTACAGCACATCTGGCGCACACAGAATCCTGATTTCTACCGCACCAGCAGACAGGGACAGTTTCGCTACGCGATTCCACTGAAAAAAGGCATCTATGAACTCCGCCTGCACTTTGCCGAGACAGTCTATGGTCCGGAGTCCACTGGAACAGGCGGAGAAGGCAGCCGCCTGATGACCGTGCGCGCCAATGGGAGAACGCTGCTGGCCGGCTTCGATGTTGTGGACGATGCCGGAGCCAGCCGAACTGCCGACGTCAAGGTTTTCACCGACATAGTTCCCGCGCCGGATGGGCTGCTGCATCTGGAGTTTTCCGGCGAGGATGGCAAGCAGGCCACCCTTTCCGCTATCGAGATCCTGCCAGGCTTCCGCGGACACATGCGGCCCGTGCGCCTGCTGGCCCGACAGACACCCTATTACTCCAACGACAGCCGCTGGTGGAGCCCGGACAATTACTTCGAGGGGGGACAACTGGCGGCATACACGGACCCAGTCAGAGGAACCGATGATCCTGAACTCTACGAGACCGAGCGCTGGGGAAACTTTACTTATGCGATCCCCGTTTCGCCGGGAATATACACCGTCTCGTTGCATTTTGCCGTGCGCCGCGGCGACGTGGACCAGCCTTCATCTTCCTCTGGTGAGAACAAGGCGCCGGTCTCCCATATCTTCGATGTCTTCTGTAATGGAAATGCGCTTCTCAAGAGCTTCAACCCTGCCAGGGAAGCGCGCCAGACCGATGTGGTCATTCGCAAGTTCACGGACCTCAGGCCGAATGCCCAGGGAAAATTGCTCCTGAGCTTTGTTCCAGTGGAGGGCTATGCAACTGTAACGGGCATTGAAGTCATCCCTCAATAATCTCCCCTGCACTCAGTGGCAGGGCCCTCGTTTCTTGTATTCAAAGCAGAAAAAAGGCTCGTCTGCCGAAGCAAACCAGCCTTTTTTGAGTAAATCGTATTTGTTTACCGATGTCCGCCGCCTCCATGGCCGCCGCCGCCACCGCTAAAGCCGCCAGAGTGCCCGCCACCGCCGCTATAGCCGCCAGCGTGGCCGCCACTCGATCCGCCACGTGCACCGCCGCTGTATCCACGTGCGCCGCCGGAATAACCTCGTGTGCCGCCACTATATCCGTGAATATTGCCGGCAGTGCCGCGTGTGCCGCCAGCATAGCCATGTATACCACCTACATTGGTGCCACGATAGCCGTAGCCTCCACGAACCGGGTAGCCGCCACGGCCTCTGCCCCAGCCATGGCCCCAGCCATGACCCCAGCCCCAGCCGTACCACGGTCCTACGCCGAGAAACACCCCGCCGTAGAACCAACCCGGCCCGTAATAGCCGTAAGGAGCGCAGGCATAGGGATAATAAGCGTAATAGCCCCACTCACAGACCGGAGGCCCGTAGACCATGGGAGCGGGAACAAGCGCGGGACCGACTCCAACATCCTCTTCCACATCCTGGGCCATTGCCGTCACCGCGAACGGCGCCATCAGCAGCATGGTAATCAGAACCAGCCGTAATCTCCGCATAATATCCTCCTTGTGCTGACTTGCATTGCCCGCCTGCTTCCATCGGACCGGTAACCGGAGACGACCTCCGTCCTCAGCACTGCCGGTCACTGGGCTTTATCTACCCATCCGGCTTCTATTCTCTCAGACAACATTCCCGCGGTTAAGTTGCGGTCCATGACAAAATAAATTCGCCCCGCGGCGCAGTTCCTAATTGGCCAGCACCGCCCGGTAACGCACCTTGCCCTTTTTCACCTTCTCGATGGCCGCGTTGGCCTGGGCCATGGGAAAGGATTCGGTCGTGGCCTTTACCCCGTGCCGTGCCGCCACATCCAGCATCTCCTTGATGCGATAGGGGCTTCCCGTTGGGTTGCCGTTGATGGAGCGCTGCCCGCTGATGAGCGGAAATGCCTGCACGCTGACCGGCGACGGGGGTACCCCCACAAAGCACAGCGTCCCGGTAGGCCGCAGCGCCTGCACATAGACTCCCCACTCCTGGTCGGCGCTGGCGGTGCTCAAAATCAAATCCATGGAGCTGGCCATCTCCTTCATGGCCTTTGACTCGAGGCTATTCACAAAGTTGTGTGCTCCCAGCGCGCGAGCTTCTTCTTCCTTCTCCGTAGAGGTCGAAAAAGCCGTTATCTCCGCGCCAAAGGCCCGCGCGAACTGGATGGCCAGGTGTCCCAGCCCGCCAATGCCCACAATACCCACCCGCGATGAGGGGTTGACGCCATGGGTGCGCAACGGGTTATAGACCGTTATTCCACCGCATAATAGCGGCGCAGCATGTTCACTCTCTAGCGCTTCGGGAATAGGGACAGCAAAGCGCGCATTTGCCCTCACACGGTCCGCATACCCTCCGTGCCGGTGGACGCAGGTCCCCTCGGAGGAAGGGCATAGGTTTTCCATCCCCCTGGTGCACCACTCGCACACTCCGCAGGAGTTTGACTGCCAGCCCAGTCCCACGCGCTGGCCAGCCTCGAGAGACCGTACCTCGGCGCCTACCGCCGTCACGGTGCCGATCACCTCATGGCCGGGAATGAACGGATACTGGCTGATTCCCCAGTCATTGGCGATCAGATGGAGGTCGCTGTGGCAGATTCCGCAGTGGGTAATCGCAATCTCAACCTCGTGAAGGCCCAGCTTGCCGGGGTCGTATTTGAAGGCCAACAGCTCTGCGCCGGCCGCATGTGCTGCAAGTCCTTGAATTTCGCTCATGGTCAGTCTTGAATCCTTGTCGGGGGATAGCAAACAGAACGACTCGACAGCGGGGACGTCGCACTGAATGCTGGCAACGAACTAACTCTACCTACCACTAGTTTAAACCGCCGCCCGGTTCAATGCGCAGGCTGAGCAGTTGAAAACCATTCAGGACTCCGTCGGCGGGCGTATCGGCTAGCAGCTCCACCGACTCCCCGTTCAGGGTTGCATCCTGGGATGCGCGCTGCGACTCGAGCGTGTTAGCCACTGAAAGCGGGAGACTTACGAGAGTTTTGCCCTCCATGCCCGCCTGTGTCTCCTGCGCCAACAGGCTCACGTAGATACGGTCCGCCGGGTGCTGGCGGCTGGCCTGGGCCAGCGCCGCGTCCATATCCGGAGGGTGGCTCGGCTGGCGCGGCTGGTCCAGTGTTCGATCCAGCGTACTGGCATCCGAGACCATTAGCCGCATGTTGCCCGTTTCCAGGCGGGCGGGCAGCTTTACCGCAATCCGCACATTGCGCGCCGCCTGCCTCCAGGGCCTGAGCGTTGCCTCCACCACTACTGTGTCGCCGGCATGAACCATGTTGCCTGAAACCAGCCGTGCCGCCTCCAACTCCACTCCCATGCGCCGCGGAATGGCCTCCACGTCAAGATTGACCGAGCGAACCGAGCCTTGCCGGGTTCCGTTCGAGTAAAGCCGCGCAAACTGTCCGGCGGCCATGATAGCCGCCCCCATAGGCGCGGGCATCGAGTCTCCCGCCGATACCCACAGATCCAGCGGCGAGGAAGGATAGCCTTCCAGGTCGATGCTGCCGGTCAGGTGGTAGCTGGTCTCCGCCGTACTGCCGTTGGTCTCCAGCAGCGACTGATACAAGACCACCATCACCGCCTGTGGAGTTAGTGACGGCAGATCGAGGACTTCGACGTTAACCTTACGATCCTGATACGGCGAGCTAGCTTCGTGATCAGGCGAGTTGGCTTCGCGTTCCGTTCCATGCACCCGGATATGCACCGGTATCATGCGCGCCCGCGCCCCCAGGATGCCGCGAATAGCTGCGTCGCGGTCTTCGTTGAAGGCGCCGATGGTCGCGCCTGTATTCACAATCTTGAAGGCGTTTAGCGGCGAGGCCAGCGTAGCCACCACCTCGGCTGTCGTCATGGGTAGGGAAACTGGCCCGGCCTGCACGAGAGGGTGCCCGCAGGCCAGCACCTGCTTGGCGTCGATGTAAGTTACCGTGCAGGTGGCCGCTACCTCCAGGTCGCCGCGCACCAGTTGCGCGCTCACCGCCGATCCCGGCATGAGGCTGGCAATCGCCGCGGCAGAAATTGTTGCGTCCCCAGCCGCATCTGAGCTTCCGCCCATCCCTCCGGCCGCCACCGTCTCCAGGCCGGTTCCGGCCATCTTCTTCTGCCACAGCCGGATCGCCTCGGGAGAGAATCCGCCCATCACCAAGGGCGTTTCCATAGCCTGAAAGGGGGCCTGCATGGGCGCTTGCAAGACACCATTTCCACGTTTCCTGCGCCTGAGAGTGTGGTTCCAAGGCCACTGATAACTGCTCATTTTGGGTACAAAGTACACAAATCGGCAGATCCCGCACCTCGAGCATCTGTTCGATGGGCGTAATGCCGGCGATGGGGTCCTTGCTGAATTGGCCGATGCGGTAGGAGAGCGCGCCCAGCAGCCGGTCTCCAATGTAGACCGGGCTTCCGCTCATGCCCGCCACCACTCCAGTGTATTCGGGCTTTGCCCCGTGTAACTGCGCCAGGATCAAGTCGTGGCCGGGACCGCGAGCCCCACGCAAAACTCCCAGAATCTCGATCTCCATGGCCTCCGGCTGGCTCCCGGTAAAGACTGTCCAGGCCGTACCCTTCAACCCGCGATGCACCTCGCTCAAGTGAAAAAAGCCTCCACCTGTGGGTGGCCCGGCCAGCGGAGCGGCTTTGTCAGGCACAATTTGCGCTGAGACGAAGATGGGAAGGAAAAACACGGCGATGGTCGCGCACAAAACCAACGCCGTCGAACGAATCCAGGTTTTCTTGAGGGGAGTGTTCACATCTACAAGAGTACAAGAGGCGGTGTAGCTCCGGGCTATCGGAGGCTGCCGGGGCGGTTACTAGCGTTTGCGAGGCGGCTTCATGCGCGGGATGGAGAAGTGACCAGCCATCGGGCTTGGCGGCATCGCTGCCTGAGAGTCCCCGGGGTAGAGGATGGTGACTCCCGGATTGCGCAGGCTCTCTCCGGCAAGGAACTCTCCGTAAATTTCCGAGTGGGCCTTGAGATATTTGCGCAGTTCCTCGCGAATCACGCCTCCGCCGCCCATCGATCCGTAGCCATGGATCACCTCCAGGCGTCCGTGGTAGCCGCCGCGCACGCAGTTGTTGTAGAAGCGCACAAACTCCCGCAGCGCTTCCGCCACCGTGAAATTGTGAAGATCGATGGATCGAGTCTCGGCCATTGCTTTGATTTACTTTATCGGATCACCCGTTGCTGACGCCGAGTCAAGAGCGGGAGGCGCTCAATAATTTCACCGTCCGCAGTCGCGCTTCCAGGCCTGATCGACGTAGCTGTCAGTCATGCCGGCAATGTAATCGGCGACGGTTCGGGCCAGGCCCTCGGCGGGAATCTCCGCCTGGTGGTCGGCGGGCAGCAGGCCGGGGTCGGCAATGATCGCCGAAAACAATTCCCGGATGATTTCGACGGCTTTTGCGTGATCCTGCTCCATGCCGGGGGATTCGTAGAGGTTAGCGTAGAGAAACTTCTTGGCGGCAGCGCGAGCAGCTTCCATCTCCGGGCTAAGCGCCGCGAGGCGATGGGGCGCCCGGCGAATCTCGTCCAACGTCGTCGCGCCCAGCGCGGAGACCTGCCTGCGCGTATCTTTGATCAGATTTGTGACCAGTGCGTCGAGAATGCGCTTCAAAGTTTCGTAAACCGCCAGCTTCTGCGGAGCGGCGGAGTAATCGCGCAGCACGCCGTCGTGGAAGCCGCGGAAGAGGGTTACGCCCTCGCGCACCTGGCCGAGAGAGAGAATGCCCGAGTCGAGTCCGTCGTCCAGATCGGCGGTCAGGTAGGCGATCTCGTCGGCCAGATCGATGAGTTGAGCTTCGAGGGGAGGGAATTGGCCGAGAAAGTACTCAGCCAACTCCGGGTGTGTGACGGCGGAGTAGTCGCGAGAGTGCTTGACGATGCCCTCGCGCACCCCCAGGGTCAGGTTCAGCCCGCGAAAGCCTGCGTACCGCTCCTCGAACCAGGTAACGATGCGCAGGGCGTGCAGATTATGGTCGAAGCCCAGGCCAAATTCGCGCAGGCATTGGTCGAGAGCTTTTTCGCCGGCGTGGCCGAAGGGGGGATGGCCGATGTCGTGGGCCAGCGCCAGCGCCTCGGTCAGCTCCTCGTTCAGTCCCAGCGCACGGGCCACGGTGCGGGCAATCTGGGTGACTTCAAGAGTGTGGGTGAGGCGGCTGCGAAAGTGGTCCGAAGGGAAATCGACGGCCAGGCGGCGGAAGACCTGCGTCTTGCCGGCCAGGCGACGAAAGGCACGCGCGTGCAGGACGCGAGCGGCATCACGGGCAAAGGGCGTGCGGTAGGGATGCAACGGCTCGGGGTGCGCACGAAGGGCCAGTTCGCCGTCCGCGCGAACGGCAATCCCCGCGGGCAACGCGTAGCTCGGAGTGGCTTCAGGAATCTTCATCGCCGAAATGCTCTATACTCACTACTTTACACTTCGGCACAGATGCGAAGTGTTTTGGGAAGCGCATATGCTGCCTGTGTAAGCAAGTGCGTTTTAAACCTGTAGGTTGACGAAAATATATGATCCAGGCAATCCAGTGGAGTTCTATATCGAAAAATTATTTGATTTCATTAGAAGCTTCAGAAATCAAATCCTGAATTTCTTTCTTTTTTAGGCTTTCTATAACAGCACCCCAAATCATCATTGGAAAAAATGGATCAAGACCTATTTCGCCTTCTATTATCTGCGAAAGATTATCAGTGAGTTGCCCGACCATCGATTTGCTCTTCGTGCCTGACATAATTCTTTCCAGTGTCGGAGTATCGTCTTTTGGATCTAGCAATAATTCTTTACAACTGCCATACTCTATTTGTGCATTGTTCAAATTGCTATAAAAATCCTTCTT
>CAWJDN010000022.1:0-3598 GCA_963840985.1 uncultured Acidobacteriaceae bacterium | reverse complement strand
GAGGGCATGAAGACGCCCTCCACCGCTTCAACAACGATATGGTCTTCGTTGATGGCGAGCTTCTCATATCCAAGGGTTGGGAGGGAGAGCTCGATCCGCATTCCTTCTACATCGATTACAAAAACGGATTCGTGTACATCGGCACCGATCCCGCGAACCGGCAGGTGGAGATCACCGCATGCGACAGCGCGCTGGTGAGGACAACAGCGCCAGCGCATGGCAAGCTTTCGGACGGAAAAGGGCCGGTGATTCGCGGCATCACCTTCACACAGTATGCCTATCGCGCGCTGGAGATCGAGGGAAAAAAGCATTTTACCGTGGCCGACGAGCCCACCAACGAGCCTGTAGGCATCTCCGATCCGGCGACCTATGGCAAAGAGGTCAGGAATACGCTGATCGAGAATGTCGCCATCACTTACTGCTCCCGTGTGGCCGGCTATTTCCGTGGCGACGGATTAATCATCCGCAATTCGCTGGTCAGCGATACCGGCACGGAAGGCATCTACGTCATCGGTTCGTCGGATGTGCTCCTGGAGAGGAACATCATCCGCCGGAACAACATCAGGCAACTGAATGGATACTATCCCTCCGCGGTGAAGATCTTCAACCAGACGCATCGCGTCACCTTCCGCGACAACCTGATTCTCGAACAACCCTACTCGAATGGAGTCTGGTATGACGTGGGAAATCGCGACGGCGTGATCGTCGACAACTACGTGGAAAACGCTCTGGACGGTATCTTCATCGAGATCTCGCGCGGAGCCGTCGTCGCCGGCAACGTGGTGGTGAATTCTAGCCACGGACTTCGCACGCTGAACTCGGCGGACGTGCATGCCTATAACAACACCTTCGTCAATGCGCGCGTATCCTTCGAGCGCAACGACCGAGTGGCCGCGGGCGACGTCTTCGACTGGCATGTCACCACCGGGCCTGCCCTGGAGCAGCGAGACGGCCATATCTTTCTCCATAACCTGATGGCGGATACGGATTCGTATCGCGATCCGATGCTGGAGTTTTTGCAGAAATCGTCGCTCTGCGGCAAGCTCGTGCATTCCCAGGCGACTGAGGTCGACGGAAATGTCTATCTCCGCGCCGCTTCCACTGGCTCCGGCGCGCCGGCGCCGCTGATTGTCTATGCCCCGTCGGATGGAGAGAACTGCACCTCGCGGCTTGCCTCGCTCGACGACTTCCGCAAGCTTCAGCCTGCCTTCGAAAAAAACGGCGTTCAGATTGATCGTTCTCCCCGCTCGGTTCTGAAAGGGCCTGACCTGGGGCATTTCGAGTTGCGGCGCGCGCTGCCGAATCTGCCCGGCAGGAACTTCCTTCCTCCTGAGGTTCGCTCGCTTCTGGGATGGAGCGAAGCGGAGGCAATGACGCCCGGCGCTTATCCGCTGCGCTAAGGGCGGCTGTGGTTTACCTCCCAATCTCTCCGGTGCTGGTTTCAACGCGGCACAGCGCCGGGGAGACCAGTACTGGTTCCGCTATAGCTTCACCGCCGATCAGCGGGAGTACCCTTACCTGTAAGTCGGATTTTCGCTTGTATTTTTTCACAGGATAATGGCCGGGACAGGCGGATTTTGAGCCCACGACCCTCTGCACTCGAGTCAGCCCGTCCCCGGCCTAGTAAAATCAATCTGAAACCCGCCTCACGCCGGCTTTGGAGGCCCTTTGCTTTACTGGCTGCTCTACGAAAAGCTTTTTCCGTTCTTTCACCCCTTCCGCGTCTTCCGCTACCTCACCTTCCGCACCGCCTTTGCCTCTCTCACGGCGCTGCTGATCGCGCTGTTTATCGGCCCCTGGGTGATAAAGAAGCTACGCCAGTTTCAGATCGGCCAGTTCGTCCGCGACGACGGGCCGAGGTCGCACCTGAAGAAGACCGGCACTCCCACCATGGGCGGCGTGCTGATTATTATTGCAATTCTGCTACCCACGGTGCTGTGGAGCGACCCTGCCAACCCCTTCGTATGGATTGCCGTTTTTTCCACCCTGGCTTTTGGGGCCATCGGCTTTGTCGACGACTACATCAAGGTCATCCAGAAGCGAAACCTGGGCCTGACGGTACGCGCCAAGCTGCTCTGGCAGGGTCTCGCCGGGGCAGCGGTGGCGGTTTCTCTGGTTCTTCTGGAACAATTCAAGCTTTTCTCCACGCAGTTGACCGTGCCCTTCGTTAAGAGCTGGCGTCCTGACCTGCTCTGGCACGCATGGCCAAGCACAATTCCCCACCTCGGCCTGCTAGCCTTTTTGCCCTTCATCGCATTTGTCATTTTCGTGTTGATCGGTTCCTCCAACGCCGTCAACCTGACCGACGGGCTGGACGGGCTGGCCATCGGCTGTACCATCATCGCCGCCAGCGCCCTCACCGTGCTCACATACATCAGCAGCAACGTGGTCTTTGCCGACTACCTCGAACTCCAGCACATGCCCAAAGTGGCCGAGTTGACCGTCTTCTGCGGCTCCATGGTGGGCGCCTCTATCGGCTTTCTCTGGTACAACGCCCATCCGGCGGAGATCTTTATGGGAGACGTGGGCTCGCTGGCTCTTGGCGGAGCCATCGGGACGGTCGCCATCATCATCCGTCAGGAGCTGCTACTGCCTTTCATCGGCGGCGTCTTCATCCTCGAGGCAGTCTCCGTTATCCTTCAGGTGGGCAGTTACAAGCTGCGCAACAAGAAGCGAATCTTCAAGATGGCCCCCTTGCATCATCACTTCGAGCAATTGGGCTGGAGTGAATCCAAAACCATCGTGCGCTTCTGGATCGGCGCCCTGGTGTTTGCATTGTTTGCACTCACCACTCTGAAATTGCGCTAAACCAGGCCCAAACAGGGCACAATAAGAAGGTTGCGAGCCCGAGGACAAGACCCGATGATGGAACTCAAAGGCAAAAAAGTTTTGGTCGTCGGACTGGGAAAATCCGGTCTGGCGGCAGCCCTGTTTCTGCGCCGCCGCGGTGCCCAGGTCACGGTCTCCGACGTGCGCTCGGCAGAGCAATTGGCCAAAGAAATTCCCTCCCTGATCGAAGCCGGCATCATGGTCGAGACCGGCGGCCACGGCCTGCTTACCTTCCGCCGTCAGGACCTGATTGTCGTCAGTCCCGGCGTGCCGCTGGACACCCCCGAGCTGGCGCAGGTCAAGAGCTTCGGATTGCCGGTGATCGGCGAGCTGGAACTGGCAGGCCGCTTCCTCAAAGGCAAGATCCTGGCCGTCACCGGCTCCAACGGCAAGACCACCACCACCACTCTGCTGGGTGAAATCCTTACGGCAGCCGGACTGCCCACGCTGGTTGGCGGCAACATCGGCGTTCCGGTCGTGGCCCTGATCGACTCCAGCACCGAAGAAAGCTGGTCGGTCCTCGAGGTTTCCAGTTTCCAGCTCGAAACCACAGAACAGTTTCATCCCTCCATCGCCGTAATTCTCAACATCACTCCCGACCACCTGGACCGTCACGGCAGCTTTGAAAACTATTGCGCGGCTAAGGAGCGCATCTTTGCCCAGCAGACCGCCAAGGACGCCTTGGTGGTAAACGCCGACAATCCGCACGCCGTCAAAGCCGCCGTGCGCCCGGCTGCTAGGGTCTATTGGTTTTCCAGCAATAATGGTC
>CAWJDN010000021.1:0-7474 GCA_963840985.1 uncultured Acidobacteriaceae bacterium | reverse complement strand
GGACCAGTGGGAGGAATTGTTTGTGGAGTTGTTCAATGGAGCGGCACCGCAGCCGCGAGAGTTGGAGTTGCCTGTGATCGCCGGAACAGATGTGTCGATTTCCGCCTGTATCGCATCCCATGCCGCAGCCAGGCCCGGGCACCTTGCCGTCGTCGACGGCGGGGCTTCGTTGAGCTATGCCGAGTTGCACGGGGCACTCCGATCAGTTGGCCGCCCATCTTCAGGACCTGGGCACCAGGCCGGAGTTGCATCGGCCTGTTCATGGAGCGTCGGCCGAGTTCGTCCTTGCGGCGCTGGCGGTGTTGAAGACCGGCGAGGCGTACCTGCCGTTGGACTCGTCCGCTCCCATCAATCGCGCCGCGTTCATTCTCGCAGATGCCGGCGCCACGCTGTTGCTCACGCATCGTCGTAAGACGCGTGATTGGCAGCCGGGGGCGTGGCGCATCATCGAACTGGATGGCCCGGATGCCGCGGTGATCGCGAAACGGCCCGCAACCTTCGACGCGGTTGATCCAGCACCGCAAAGCCTCGCCTATGTCGTTTATACGTCCGGCTCCACCGGCCGCCCCAAAGGGGTCGAGATCACCCATTCCAACCTCTGCAATCTCATCGAATGGCACGTATCAGCCTTCGAGGTCACCGCCGCCGACCGCGCCAGCCAGGTTGCGGGAGTTGGGATTCGACGCCGCGGTCTGGGAAATCTGGCCGCATCTGGCCGCCGCACAGACCTGCCGGACTCTCGTCCCACCAGGCAAGTGTCGAAGCTTGCAGCGCTATTTGCACGGTCTTGGTTTCATTGGGCTGAATCGTGACACGCTTGAATCCCTTCAGCTCTTCGTTCGGACGTTCCACCTTCGAGCCCAGGTGCTTGACATACAACTGAACGACGTCGTCGCCCGCGCGGCTGCCGGTATTCGTCACATCGACGCTGACGGTGATTGAACCGTCCTTGTCCATTTCCGCGGAGCTGGTGCGGAGTTTGGAGTACTTGAAGGTTGTGTAACTCAGGCCATAGCCGAAGGGATAGAGCGGCTCTCCTTTGAAGTACATATAGGTGCGGCCATCGCGGATGTTGTAATCCATCATCGGCGGCAACTGATCGATGGACTTCGGCCATGTAACCACCAAATGTCCGCCGGGGTTGTAGTCGCCAAAGAGAACCTGAGCCAGTGCCGTTCCCTCGTCCTGTGAGGAGTGGGCCATATGCAGAATCGCCGGGACGTGAGCCTGACTCCAATTGATGGCGAAGGGGAAGCTGGAGACCAGGATCACCACCGTCTTGGGATTGACGGCGTAAACCTGCTTCACCAGTTGTTCCTGTGCAAGTGTGATGCTTTCGCGGTCGCGCCCCTCACGCCCGTCGCTGGGCACGGTGCAGGCCAGCGTGCCGCCGCCATCCACTGTTTTGAACCAGTCGTGCCTCATATCCGGGCCGCAGGTGGGATCGTTGCCGATTACCACAACCGCGACATCGGAGTCCTTCGCCGCATTCACCGCGGCTTGCCCCAGCTCACTTTCGGCGTAGTTGATCTTCACGCCCGGTCCCACTTCATCCTTGATTCCCTGCAGCGGCGTCACCGTATAAGGAGGAGTTCCCCCATACCAGTCCCAGTGGACGGAGTTAGCCAGCGGCCCGATGACGGCAATCGACTTGATCGCATCCTTCCGCAGCGGCAGAAAGGCGTTTTCGTTCTTGAGCAGCACTACCGATTCGAGCGCCATCTGCCTCGAAACAGCCCTAACCTCCTCTGTCTTCCAGGGCTCGGGCGCATCCTTGATCTTCGTGTACGGAACCATCTCCGGCGGGTCGAGCAATCCCAGGCGAATCGCAACTCGGAACTTGGGTCTGAGTAGCGCGTCAATCTCCGCCTCGGTAATCAAGCCATCCTTCACGGCCGCCTTGGTTTCGTCCTGATATTGGTCGAGGAACTGATTGATACCTGCCTTCAGGCACGCCACCACCGCCGCCTTCTGATCGGGAAAGAGATGGCGCGGATCAACCAGCAGATGCACCGCTCCGCCGTCGCTCGAAATCACCTCCACTCCCCATTGTTCGCGGGCAATGCTCTTCAGTATCGGATTCACGGCCATGGTGGTGCCGTTCCAGGCGTTGTATGATGCCATCACGGCCTTCGCGCCGCCCTCCTGAAAGCCCATCCGGAAGGGTACTGAGTAGTATTCCCAGAACAGCCGCTGGTCAAAGTCTGAGGAGGAGGAGTCGCGAAGATCCTCGTTGCTGTTGGCCAGAAAATGCTTGAGCAGAGCGGCCGCTTGCCAATACTTGGGGTCGTCCCCTTGCAGCCCTTTGATGAAGGCAACAGCCATGGTTCCGTTGAGGAAAGGGTCTTCCCCATACACTTCCTCGCTGCGTCCCCAGCGCGGGTCGCGTGCCAGATCGGACTGCGGTCCCCACAGCATGAGGATCTGCCGGTCATACTTTGCTGTCTGTGTGATAAATCGGGCTTCATAGCCTTCGACGCCCGCCGCCTTGCGAACCAGTTCAGGATCCCACGACTCGCCCATGCCCGGAGGCTGCGGGAACTGCGTTGTAGTAATCGGCAGCCGCTTGTCTCTGGCTTCACGTTGCACCACTCCATGAATCCCTTCGGAGCTGCCAATGTTGGCCACTCCCAGCCGGGGCACGCCGGTGTTGGTGCCAAGACAGGCGATCTTCTCCGCAACGGTCATCTGCGAAAGCAGATTGTCGATCCTCTTCTCCATCGGCAGCGCCGGATCGTTGAACGGATAGCGGGCTTGCTGGGCGAGAACGGGAACAAACGCGGGAACCAGTAGACAGAGCAGGGTTGCAAGGTGCTTGTTGATCATGGCGGATACCGTACAGCTTTCTCAATCAAGCGTCTGGAGCGGCAGTGCCGCACGGCGCGATTGTGGTTTGTAAACCAAGAAGGCTATTATATCTGCCAACTCTGCGGGAGGGCCATTATTGATATATCAAGAAATCGAACCCGGAAAGAGAAATAGTCCGCCAGTAGCTGAAGCCGTCAGAGAAGGGAAGATTCGGGGGCTCCAGTCGCGTCAAATAGCTGTTTCGAAGGACTTGGTTGAGCAACTCTCCTGGGACGGCAACATCGGGACAGCCAGAATTCGCGTCGCGGTGCGGCGAAAGACGGCGGGATTGGATGCGGGCGCCAGACAGGCAAAAAATGTAGCGCCGACCAGGCGCATATCACTCCAGAAAGTGGCCCGGCACATGTAGCGCGCGTCCATGCGCGCCTTAAGCGGCCGGATGTGTCGGTTATAGAAATCATTCAATTGACTAGGGTGAACGCGACTCAGTATCTCCTCTTCGTGGCGGAAGGCGAGCGAAGCCGTGCCGGTAATGCCGGGACGATAAGGCATATTGGCAATTCCAAAATATTGCGGCAACTTGGGCCGCGGACCGACCAGGCTCATGTCGCCGCGCAGTACATTGTAAAACTGCGGAACCTCATCGAGCTTAAGTTTGCGCAACCAGAATCCGATGCCGGTAATGCGACAATCCCCGTCCGCGGTAAGGGCGGGACCGTTGCTCTCAGAGCCGGAAAACATGGTGCGAAACTTGTAGATGCGAAAGTGACGCCCTCCCCGGCCCACGCGATACTGGGTAAAAAATGCAGCTCCGGGCGAGGACAAGCGCACACACAATGCGATGGTCAGCATCGGAAGCCCAAAGAGAGCAAGAACTAATAGAGCAACCGAAAAATCGACCAGCCTTCTGGACAAAGAGAGAGTCCAGGCGCTGGCCGAGGGGCTCTCCAGGCGCACATCTCGATCAGGTGCTCCGTGAAGGAGAAGCGGTCTCGCGGAGATAGGGAATGGCAAAACTGAAACTACACTTGACTCAAACGCGCGATTGGAAAGCTGCATAAAGCGAACCTCGAAAGCGAGATGAACATCCAGAGTGTTGGTAATACCCGAGCAAATCCGCCAATGAGCATGGCTGAAAATTTAAGACGGAGAATCGAAAGGCTTGCCTCTCCGCAGCGAAAGTAACCACGTATGCATTGTCGGCTGCATGGGATGTGGAAAGGTGGTCAAAGGCGAGAAAAGGGAGAGCCCGCGAGACGATAATGGGAAACGTCCCGTTATCGAAAATGAGTAAAATCCAATGGAAGGGTATTTCGAGAGGCGAAAAAGTAGCCGCACGAACCTGTGATTCAGCTGCTTCTGTCGCAGCCGAAACGAACAGCCGGAGACAAAACAATTCAGAAGAGGGTCCGCACGGCTGATTACTTGATCACGTCGATAGCTGCTGCGCCCAGAGCCAGTTGGGAGAACATCTGCGACCAGGACAGGAACTCTCGCATGACGCCAGGGCCAATGTTTTTCTCTGGCACAACGACGGTATCGCCGGGGTAGAGGCGCACGTTGTTAAGGCCTGAGGAAAAGATCGACTGTCCTGCGTTATGGCCGGTCACGGATCCGTCGGCGCGCAGAACAAAGGTCTGTTTGCGGTCGGCATCGCGGTTGGGTCCACCGGCCAAGTGAAGATATTCGCCTGCACGCGCGCCGCTGCGATAAAGGAAAGCATTCTGATTGAGCACCGCGCCGATCACCTGAACGGTGGATGGAGTGGACGGAACCAGTAACTGATCGCCGTTTTCGAGCGGGGTCTCCGGCAGGTCGTTCTCTCCCGCGCTGTGCGGGCGCAGATTGAGCACTATTCTTCCGGTGGGCTGCAACTGGCGCAGCCGCGCAATCAGATCGCGGTCGATTGAGGCGACCTGTGCCGACTGTCCTCCATTCTGTCCTGCGCTTGGCGAAACGCCGACAGCGTCGCTGGTTGCTTTTATCGAGCCGCGCGCCAACTGATGCTCTAGACGATCGGCGTACTCTTTCAAACGCTGCTGTTCGATGGCTTGTGTGCTCATGCGGGTAAATTCCGACCCGTAAAGATAGGCCTTGTTCGTTAGGCCTCCGGTGCGCCTGACCAGCGAACGTAAAGTTTCGCCGGGCAGGACGCTGTAAACGCCGGCCTGCACGAACTCACCTTCCAGCCGCACATATTTTGTCTGCCGGTCGATGGGCTGGTGGATGTCGTCTTGCGAGAAGACTGTGACTATGTCGCCGGGCTGAAGTTCAAGGTCCTGCGAAGCATCATGGCCGAGCACCAGCTTGCCGAGATTGAAGGGAATCAGCGAAGTGGCCATGGTGGCTGTGTCCAGCCGCTCAATCACGGCGTAATCCCAGTCAGTTTGAAAAGCCGGGCGGAGAAGCGCTGTTTCTCTACCTGTTTGGTTGCTTACCTCAGTACTAGCAAGAGCGACAGCCGCTAACGAGGGGTTGGTGTTCGAGGTCTTCTGAATTGGCTCGCGTGCATTGTCTTGCGCGGATGGCTGCAACTGTGCACTGGCGGGTACAAACTCCGGCGCAGGCAGACCGAGTTGGGTGCGCTGCCACCAGTAGTCGCGTGTCACTAGCGAGTCCTTTTCGGGCATTAGATCGCTGAGCCTCATGCCCATATGCCACAGGTAGCGCCCTGGATTGGCCAGCGATCCGCGCAGCGTGACCGTATCGCGATAGCTGGATACGATCGGATCAATGCGCACAATATCACCGTCAGCCAGCAAGGCCGCAAGGCCGCCCGCATCGGCATTCAGCTCAAAGGCGCGGCGTCGCGCGTGGTCCTCGATGCGCTCCACGGAGATGCGTCCGCCAAAGGCAATCGCGGTTCTGCCGCCGGCCGCGTCGAGCAAACCTTCGATCGACTCCTGGCCGCGCAACTCGTAGATGGCCGCCAACCGCACGCTACCCAGCAGCGCCACCTGCGGGCCCGCGGCGGGAATAAACAACACATCGCCAGCCTGCAGTTGTACATCGCCCGTCTTGTCGCCCTTTACCAGCAGCGCATAGAGATCGAAGTCCGCGAGCACCTTGCCCTCGCGCTTCAACTCGACGTGGCGCATGGAGCCGGCGCCGGAAGGGCCGCCACATAAAAAGACCGCATTCACCAGCGTGCTGAGCGCGCTCACCGTGTACTCGCCCGGCTGCCGCGCCTGTCCGGTTACATACACCTGAATGGAGTGAATCTCACCCATATCGACGCTCAGCTCGAAGTTGCGATAGACGCGTTCGAGCGCGGTGCGCAGGTGGCCGGTGACGGCGGAAAAAGTGAGACCGGCAACATGCACGACGCCCGCCTTGGGAAGGTAAATCTCTCCCTCGCGGCTGACGCGCAGATTGGCGCTGAAGTTGATTTGTCCCCAGATGCGGATGCGTAACTCGTCCCCGGCGCCAACCACCATATCCTGCGGCGCGGGCCCCTGCTCGAGAGGGCCGAAAATGGTCGGTCGCGCGGCAAAGAGGCGGGCGCCATAGATGGGCAGCATACGGCCCGTGGAGGCAGCCACAAAGCGTTGAAACTCGGTGGGAGGTTCGGGGGGCAAGGTCTGTAAGCGCCTCTGGCCGGCTGCGTTGATTCCATTGCGCAACGCCTGCTCAGTGTAATTTGCGCCGCCGGAAAGGCTCTCGTTGGCCGAGGCATCCGTGGAGCGGTCCGCCCGCGGTGATGCCTGTTGTGGAGTTTCCTGCATCGACAGCACGGTAGGCGATGCCGGCGATTGGGTGGTGGAAGACGAAGGCGCAGCCTGTTGTAGCTGGCAACCGTACGAATCGGGATCGTCGTCGGCGGAACATTGGGCATGCAGGTCTAGCGCGCAAAAGGCGTGAACCGCGGCACCGGCGGCGCAGAGCACCATCGCGCGGCGAAGGAATGAGCGGACAGATGAATGGTTTCTCATAGACACCCCATTGTTCACACATCCGGCCGTCGGTACGAACGAAAAATTGGAAGAGGAGATTGATGCTGTTCCAAAATCGAACAGGTCTATGAGGTTCTTCCCATAATTGATTTCGCACTGGTAGTTTTCTCCTCTTCTCTGTTCGTGCTGATTCTTTCGCAGGTAATCTGAGCGCAGTTTAGGTTGAGTGTCCGGGCGATTCCCTCGCAACTGACCCTTTTGCCATGGTGGCAGGCAGTGGCGATGGTTGTCAGTTATTACCCCGGAAGAAGCGGCGCAAAACTCTGCATAGGAAGCGCGCTGCGCGATCCAAGAAAAAACTAACCCGCTGCCAAGAGGAAGCCTCGCGTGCCAACAGAAGATCAGGAACCCATCACACTCGCATCCCAAACGTCCTCCGGCACTCTGCCCCCGGTGATCCGCGTGGCGATCAAACGCAGGAAGCTGGTCGGCATCGCTGCACTGGCTATCTTTACTCTGGGCTTGTCAGTAGCCTTGCTGCTACCCAGCCGCTATGAGGCCACAACGGTCATCCTGCCGCCACAGCAGGGCGGTTCTGCGGGAGCGGCCATGATGGCGCAATTGAACAGCCTGAGCGCCATGACCGGAGTGGGCGCAAGCGCCCTGGGCATCAAGAACCCCAACGACTTGCAGGTATCCCTGCTGAAGAGTCGAACGGTGGAGGATGCCATGGTGGCGCGCTTTCATCTGCAGGCGCTTTTCCTGGATGCGTC
>CAWJDN010000020.1:0-5428 GCA_963840985.1 uncultured Acidobacteriaceae bacterium | reverse complement strand
AATCCTCGCCTCTGAATTCATCTACCAAAACCAGCTTTGGAGTACAACGAGGGATTTCAGGCCCGGTCGTCCAGGGGGCAACACAAAGAGTATTGTACTATTCTGTCGGCTTCCATGGAGGCATGGGTCAGGGCCGCGCTTCAATATAATGCGTATATGCCGACATCCATCGATCACACCGCGCAAGCGCGAAACAAAGCGCTTATCTCGCTGGCCTCTTCCTCTCATCATTCTCGCGGCCTTTGCCATCCGCCTGGTGGTGGTCTGCTTCACCTATCGCGACCTGCCCGACGCGGATAAATACTACGAGCAGTTCGGCTGGGAGATGGGCTGGATTGCGCGCGCTCTGGCCAGCGGGCACGGATTCAGTTCGCCGTACTACCCCTTGAGCGGGCCAACCGCCATCGAGTCTCCGCTATATCCAGCCCTGCTCGCGCTTGTCTTCAAGATCTTCGGCATCTACTCGCTGACCTCTGGATTCATTATCCTTTCCATCAACAGCCTGTTCAGCGCCCTCACCTGCATCCCGGTTTACTTCAGCGCGAAATATTCTCTCGGTGCGCGCGGCGCGCGGGTTGCGGCCTGCGTATGGGCCTTTTATCCCTTTGCCATCTACTTTTCCGCCGGCCGCGTGTGGGAGTATGCACTGACCGGTTTGCTCTTTACCACCTGCTTCTGCATCGCGCAGCGCCTGCATCACACCTCAAATCTCTTTGCCTGGCTGGGCTGGGGCGCTCTATGCGGCCTTACCGCGCTTTCCAATCCGGCAGTGCTCTCCTCGATTCCGTTTCTGCTCCTGCTGGCGCTCTACAAGGTGCGCAAGGCGGGCGGGCGCTGGCTGTTGAACGGCGCGATTACTTCTGTTGCTCTGCTTGCCGTCCTCGCTCCGTGGACCGTCCGCAACTACCGGGTCCTCGGCGTTCTTTGCCCCATCCGCGACAACATCTGGCTGGAGTTTTATGCCGACGACTTCGGCAACGCGCCCACAGATTCATCTTCGCCGCCGAGCGCGGACGGACGGCCCTACCCGGCCAGCAGTCCGGTAGAGTTGCGCAAGTATCTCGCCATGGGCGAAACCGCCTATCTGGCGGAAAAGCACGCCCTCTCCCTCAATGACTTTCACCATCACCCGCACTATTCTTTTTTAGTGATCAAAACGCTGCGCCGTATTGTCTATTATTGGACGGGATACTGGAGCTTTTCCGCCGAGGAGTTACGGGCACAGCCATTCGCGCCGGCAAATTGTTTTTTCGTCAGCTGCATTACGCTGCTGATGCTGCGCGGCATCGGCCGCTTCTGGCGCCTGAACCGCGCCGCCCTCTGGCCCTATCTGGTGCTCATCGGCATCTTTCCAATTACCTACTACCTGACCAAGCCGATTATGGATTATCGCCAGGCAATTGAACCGGCCGTCATTGTCCTTGTGGTTTCCGGCGTGATGCCGTGGAGACGCATTCAACCGGGCCGCTTAATCTCCTGGGTCGGCGCTGAACGCACGCTGGAACCGGAATTCGCCACAACCCCTCCCGTGGCATAGACGCAAGAAGACCTGGGCCTCCGGCTTCTAGTTATATTTCAGCGGAAGCGACGGGTGGCTTTAAAAACTACGGAGAAGACGCCGGACTCGTCACGGGCCAACTGCAGCGAAACGTGGCGATTGATGGCGATATCCGCCTGAATCAACTGCTGGGCGGTAGTATTGACGTTGGTTGCGTAGGTAAGGGTTACGTTGGAGCCCAGCCGCTCTTCGACGATGATGCGGGAGGTGGAGTTGCCCAGAGCGCCGAGGTAGTTGGGGTCCACCTTGACGGACCCAGCTCCGAAAAGCCTTTGAACACGTGAGCTGACGGTGGCGTTGAGCGCGCCGCCGAGCAGGGTGTCGGTGGTGGGATTGGCGCCAGCTGCCTCCTGCTGCTGGGTGTAAAGGCGCTGCTGGTTTTCGGTGCGGCCCAATGCCAGCAGCGCCACCACGTCGGCCTCCGGCAGCGGAGGATCGGAGCGGTAGGTAACCGCCAGTTTCTCCGGCGTTCCGCGCAGACCTAGGGTAATGTCATAGTCCTCTACGCGGGCGGTGGCGTTCAGGTCGATGGTAGGTTGAATGCGGACTGGATTCGTGAAGTAAATGTCGCCGTGCTGCAACTCGTAGCGGGTTCCAGCGATGATGCCGCTGCCCTCGGTGATGGAGATGCGGCCCAGCAGCGAGGGCGAGGCCAGGGTGCCGCGCAGGCGCAAATCTACATTGCCGGCTAACTTGGCATAGGCGTTCTGGAAGTTCAACTGCGGCGATGAGGTGATGTGCACGTCGAGGCGGACGTGGTTGGACGGAGCATCCGTGGGCGCGATGGTCTCAATGGTGTTGGCTTGCGCGGCCAGCGCCGCTATGTCCAATTCAGAATTCACCGTGAAGCGGGTGATGAGCACGTCACCAGAGAGCAGCAGGTTGTTCTGCATACCTTGCAGGTGGAGCGAAGCGTTGGCCAGGGAACTGACCCCTTGCGGATAACGAATACGAATTTGATCCCCGGTAACCGTCAGATCCGCATAGATGCCGTGCTGGTAGGTCATATAGCCGCCTACGCTGAGCAGCCCGCCGCCGCTCATGGCCGTTAGCGACTTGACCTCCAACCGGTTCTGGTTGAACTCCAGCGTTCCACGCAACTGGCTCAGGCCGTTGGGCAGGTCTTCAAGGGAGAGCGCCGCGTCCTGAAAGTCGATGCGGCCCTTTAGATTGGGATTCATCAGCGGCCCGTGCCCCTCCACCTGGAAGCTGGTGATGCCGCTGGCGGTCAGGTCGGGATCGATGGTTTCGGCCACTTTCAGATTGATCTCTCCGCTGGCTGCAAAGTCCAATTCGTTCTTATCCTTGAGCGACAGGCTGCCTTGGGCGCGCAGGTCGGTTTGCTCGCCGGTCACGTGCAGAGGATCGAGATATAGGGTGGCATGGTCGAGGGTGAGATGGACGCCGCCCTCACTTTTTAGGTGAACGCCGGAGACCGTCACGGCTAATTCCTGCAGGCGGGCCTCACCACGCATATCAGTGGGCCGCGCCAGAGGCCCTTCGAGGGTAATCGTTCCAGCCAGCGCGGACTCGCCGTTCAATCCTTTTACATGAGCCAATCTGATGAGCGCGCCGATGTTGAATCGCGAAAAATCGAGTTTGGCTTTGGTGTCATAGTCGCCGCCGAGCGCTGTCTGGCCGTGCGCGGTGAGTTCTGCCGCCTCTAACCGGGATGTCAGGTCGTACGTGACTACGCGGTTTGCGGTTCGCGCCGTGAACTCCACGCTGCCCAACGGTTCTCCGCTCAGAACAATACCTGCCAGGGTGGCGTGAGCTTCCAAATGCGGGTCGTTAATCGTCCCCGTGCCCTGTACGCTGAACCCCATTCTGCCGGTCATCGTCAGGCCATTACGGCGCAGAGTTTCGAAGCGGGACACATCTATCCCCGCGCCCCTGGCATCCAATTGGAATTGGCGTGAGGAGAGATCGTAACTTCCCGTGGCGGCAATTTTTCCCGCATCCTCGCTCACTGTTACCGAGGTCAACTTGATGATCTGGTTGGCAATGTTGCCTTGCGCCCGAATCCGCGTAATGGGCTCGCCGTAGACGTGTCCATTATCCAGCTCGACCCATCCGGAACCGGTCAGCGCATGGATGGGCCCGTCGGCTTGTATTTGCGCACCCAGGGAGCCCGCCACGGGCAGATTTTCTCCGAGGACCGGGCGCAGATCGTCCATGCCGAACTGGCCAGTGCGCAGATGAAGATGAAGCACGGAATTGGCGTCGAAGGATGGAATGGGCGTCGAGCGGCGAACAATGCTCCCCGCGGTCGGGCTGGCGGCCAGGCTGCCACTGACGTCGATCACGCCGTTTCCTCGGCGCAGCAGCGCATGGGCAATGTCAATCCGGGTTGCCGAGTAGCTGCCAGTGGCTTCAGCAGCATCGAGCCGGATAAATTGGGTTGGCTTCTGGGATGAGTCGGCGCTGAAGCCGGCAGGAATTTCGACCCCCAGTTGCGTAGCCTTTGCGAAGCCGACTAGGTGAGGATCAACAAGCGAGCCAGTCCAGGCGCCGTGATATTCGCCTTGTCCGAAGAGCGCGATGGGTAGGGCGGCCGTTCCGGATCTTCCGTTGCGTGCCAATCCCAAGGCGCGCAGAACGGTGTCGAACTCGCCCAGGTTGCCGCTATGGAAATCGACCGTGAGCGCGGAGGGGCTGGTCATGGGGTGCGCGCCCAGATGGCCGTGGGCCTCCAGTTGGCTGGAGGGCAGATCGAGTTTCAGCTTGCGCAGATCAACTGCGCCGTCGCGGTGGGTATAGGTGGCATCGATCAGGCCGCCGGCAAGTACTTTACCCGGAGCAGCCTGTGCCGGTGGAGTAAGTCTGAACAATGCACCCACGGAGAGGGTGTGATCGTCGCCGTTGGTCCATAGCGCGTTGGCCGGGCCGTTGACTCGCGCGTCGAAGCCCAGATGCTGAAAGGGAGGGTCGCAAAGCATCTCCAGGATTGTGTCCAGAGCTACGTTTTTGAATTGAGCCGCAACCTTGCCGTTGACGGGGATGGTGATCTCGTCCGCGAACGGGAGCGGGTGGGCTGCGGCGCGGGATTTTCCCTTGGCAGGTCTTGGAGGCGGAGTCAGCCATGGAGCCAGCGAGAGATCGCCATCAATCTCGCCGCCCTGACGCAGGCGGAGAAGGATCGAAGTAACCAGCAACTGCTTGGGATCGGCATGAAAGTGGGCATCAAGTCCAAAGCCGGTGGCGACGACGCCTGTCCCGATGTAAGAGCCGCCATCGACATGCACACCGCCATCGGCGCGAAAGCTGCCTGCATCTCCAGAGCCGGTAATATCCAAATGGGCAAGGCCCTCCGGCGCACGCGGATAGCCGGTGATGGGATCAACCAGGCGCAGATCCAGTTCGCCCACGGCCCTGGCCTGCCAGCGGGGATGGGCAAAGTTCTCCAGTGTGCCGGTAATGTCCAGTGTCCGGTCCCTGACGCCGCGTCCTCTGGCGGTGATGCGCAGCGAGCGCAGGATTGCGGCGTTGCGCGTAAGCTCCAGTGTGGCCTGAATGAGTCCCTCGACCGGTAGCGGCGCTTTGCCTGGCCTGGACAAAGCGCTACGCGAGAGATTCAGATCGCGGACGCCGGCTTCAATGAGGTAGTACTCCAATTTGCCGGCCGCCGCAGGCACATCGACCAACCGCAGAGAGCAATCGCTGGCGGCAAAGTCGAGCGGGATGTGCCGGTCCTGGAAGTCGAACTCCGCTGCGCGATTATCGTAGTCCAGATCGCCCTGCTCGAAGGTGATGTGATCGGCCTTCAGATCAAATAATCTGTCAAGCAATGGCTCACCCGGTTTTCTCGGCTTGCGGGGTTGCGGCTGGTTGGTCGAACCGTCGGGGTAGACGATCAGGTGCAGTTGGGGC
>CAWJDN010000019.1:0-4714 GCA_963840985.1 uncultured Acidobacteriaceae bacterium | reverse complement strand
ACGCGCTGCGCCACAGGAACCCCGTCATCCAGCGCAATACCAGAAAAAGCAGAATCGCCGTCGCCATGTGCAAGAGGATGTTGGTCAGATGATGGCCACCCGCATGCAACCCGTATAACTGGCAGTCCAGCATGTGGGAAATCCAGGTCAGCGGGTGCCAGTTGGCGGCATAGACATGGGTGAAGGCCCAGACAATCCCCGGCAGCGTCAGACCCCGGGCCACTTCCAGGTTGTCATAGACATAATCATCGTCGTCGAAGTTGACAAACGCGTAATGCAGCGTCTGGCCGAAGACCACCCAGATGGCCGCCGCCAGAAAAAGACAAACACCAAAGACCGTCCAGCGGTCAGACAAACCCGCCGGGCGGCGTGCGGATTCCGGCCCGTGTGAGGCTGCTGCTCCCGGCCTTTCACCGATCCACGAACCGGGCGCATCTGAACGCACGGCGGGGACTTTTTCCTTCGATCTTCGGCTCATGGGGTAGCGCACAGGATGAAGGAAACCTGGGCAAGGTGACGAGTAAAAAACGGTTCATCGCACGTCGGGGCTTTGATTCTTCCCTCCCCGGGCTTGAGCCTTTTCCTGTTTTCGCGCAGGGTATTATGGACCGGCTTACCTTGGCCCGGACATTTCGGCGAGCCGCGTCAGGACTTGGTCCTCTCCTGATCTGGATTCATTATCATAATCTTAATCAACTGAAAAAGATGAGGATGAAGCTAAAGGTTAAGCTCAGGGCACCACCCGACATTTCGTGCAAATCCTCAGAAAGAACTGCCAGGAAGCCCCGACGCAAAAAATGACGTTTTGACCACTATTTATTGGGTTTTTGCCAATCTCTGCAATTGGGAAAGATATACTCCCGCAGTGTCATGTCCCCCATACTGGTGACATGCACAACAGTCTGTTTGTGTTACACTCAACTTAGTAAGCCCATTTAGACAAATGTGCGATAAAGCGTTCATCTCCAGCCGTAGTCAGGTAAAACACCCTGCTGCGGGCAAGGTGATGGCCCTTTTATCTTCGTAAGTCCAAATCAAGTCCATAAAAACCAACCCCCAAGCAATATGAAAATGACAACAAAAATAAAAATGCAGCGTTGGATTCCTGCGCTGATAACCGCCGCGGCGCTGGCTGGTTTCGCCAGTTTGTGCCAAGCGCAAGTAAGTCCGATCACCTATGACTTCAGCTCCGGTCTCGAAGGCTGGACAGACTTTTCCGGCATTGCAGGCAACACGGTTTCATGGAACGCGACCGGTGGCCCGACCGGCGGTGGTTGTGCGGAGTACACTTTTGATGGCACGGGTTCCGTTTCTCAGTATGGCACCTTGGCCCTACCGGGCGTGGCTTTTTCCCCGAGCATAAATTCCTTGTCCTACGCCACCGTGGACGTGGACGTGAATTTTTCGGGCGAAGGGTGTACAGCGCCAGCAGCAGCGGCCGGGAAACCCGCCCGCCCGCGTCGGGACGGAGGGCAAACCGGATCATCGCGTAGAACATCGCGATGCAGAAAATCTCCGGCGTCATGTATTGACCGCCGGCACGAACGCGACGACCGCCAGCAGCACCGCCCCGGCCAGCAGCCTGCGCGCCGGGGGGAAGTATCCTCGGCCAGCAGCGTCGCGAGCGTGACCAGGCCGCCGCCGACGTCGACCACGCGGAGCATCTCGCCCGCACGTCGGGCGACAGCACGCTCGACGATAACAGTAGACGCCGCCGCCGAGCCCGGATACATCCGCCGATAATCGAATGTGTGGATACCGCGCGCAATCTCTCTCTGTTGAAGGACTACCAGGCGTATCTGCGCGTGGAAAAAGGGCTGCGGCCGCTGAGCTGCGAGGCCTACGACAGCGACCTGAAGACCTTTGCCGAGTTCATCGAGGGGCGCAGTGGCGTGCTGCTGACGGCGGCGCAGCAGGATGTGTCGGCATTTCTTGAGCATCTGCGCGGCCACGGCATCGACCAGCGCTCGGCGGCGCGCAAACTGAGCTGCCTGCGCGGCTTTTACAAGTGGCTCCTGCTCGACCGGCGCATTCATCACGATCCCACCGTCAACATCGAATCGCCCAAAGCCTGGAAGGTGCTGCCCAAATCTCTGGCTGAGCCGGAGGTGGTGGAGATGCTGGACCGAGCGCGCCTGAATGCCGAACATCCGCAGGCGCGAGCAACCATGTTGCGTGACCGGGCGATTCTGGAATTGCTCTACGCGGGCGGCTTGCGCGTTTCGGAGGTCACTGCGCTTTCGACAGGCGACCTGGCGCTGGACCTGGGCCGAGTACAGGTGCGTGGCAAAGGAGACAAGGAACGAATTGTGCCTCTGGGACGAACCGCGCTCGAGGCGATGGAGGAGTATCTGCAACAGGGACGTCCGCATCTGGCTCGCATCAGTTCGTCCGGCTCGGAGCGAAGCAAATCCAGCGCCGCGCGGCAAGACGCCACCCGTTTGTTTCTCTCTCTGCGTGGAATGCCTTTGACGCGGCAATGGGTTTGGCATGTGGTGAAGATAGCCAACTCCGCCGCCAGCCCTCATCGACTGCGGCACAGTTGTGCCACGCACATGGTGGAGCACGGCGCTGACTTGCGCAGCGTGCAGTTATTGCTGGGCCATGCCGACATCTCCACCACGCAGGTCTACACCCACCTTGCGCTGGGACGGCTGAAAGAAGTGCATCGCCAGCACCATCCGCGTGCCACGCGGCCACGAGCACAGGATGTGAAGATAACGGTCCCACGAAGAGGATTGCATCTGGTTTCAAGCGCCAATCCAAGCGAGGAGACCGCATGAGCGCATCAGCTGTTTCCTTGCCCGAGCAGTCCGCCACTTCATTGGATTCACTGGTAGCCGATTATCTGCGCGTGTTGGCCAATGAGCGCGGCGCATCGGCGCATACACTACGTGCCTATGATCGCGAGTTGCGTGGATTCATCGCCTATATCGCCGAATACCATGGAAAGAATCAAGGCCCGGAAAGCATTGAGCACACGCACATACGCGCCTACCTGGGCACGCTCTATGATCGAGGCTTGGCCAAGGCTTCTGCCGCGCGGGCGCTGGCGGCAATTCGCAGTTGGTTCCGCTGGCTGGCGCGTACCGGGCGCCTAAATCAGAATGCAGCCTCGCTGGTGGCCACGCCGAAATTGCCCAGACACCTGCCGCGCGTGCCTTCCATCGAGCAGATGAACCGCGTGGTCGATTCCGTCGCCGACGATGCCGCAAGCTGGCCCGCGCGCGACACGGCCATTCTGGAACTGCTCTACGGCTGTGGCATCCGCAACGCCGAGTTGACCGGGCTGAACCTCGAAGACATTCACTGGGCCAACGAAGCCATCCTGATTCGCGGCAAAGGGCAGAAGCAGCGCTATGTTCCGTTGGGCGACGCGGCTGCGCAAGCTTTGCGCGCATATCTCGCCGAACGCGCGGCGCGATTGGCCGCGGCCGGCGATTCAAAGGGCTACGCGACTCCGGCGCTCTTTCTTAACCTGCAACTGCGCGGGTTGGCCAAACCCGGCGGCGAAGCGCGGCTCACCACACGCAGCATAGGACGCATCGTCAAGCGCATCGCCATTCTGCGCGGCCTCTCCGCCGACGTTCATCCGCACACCCTGCGCCACGCCTTCGGGACACATCTGCTGGAAGAAGGCGCCGACCTACGCGCGATTCAAGAATTACTCGGCCACGAACGCCTCTCCACCACGCAGCGCTACACGCAACTGACCACTGCGCAGTTGACCGTGGTCTACGACCGCACGCATCCACGGGCGAGGTAGTCGCGTTCAGAATCATATAGTCCGACAGGATTCCTTCAAATCCTCTACGCCCCCGCTTAATGTGCACTGGCAGCCTTCCAGAAGCTGGTACATCAACAAGCGGCATCCAATTCGAGGATTCCAGCATCTCATCAGTGTGACACGGCAGGAGCATAATGCTATGACTCAAGCTGAACCTCTGATCCGCAATATCTCGGACACGGCACTCCTCGCGGCGGTCTATCGCGCACGAGAGACCGAGCGCCAGGACGCGCTCTTTCGCGATCCCCTTGCCCGCCGACTGGCTGGCACACGCGGCGAACAGATCGCCGTCTCCATGCCCTTCAGCGACCGCCACACCTGGGCCTGGGTGATGCGCACATACTTGTATGACCAATTCATCGCAGAACAGTGCAAGCAGGGCGTGGATATGGTCATCAACCTTGCCGCAGGCCTAGACGCACGCCCCTATCGCATGACCCTGCCGGCATCGCTACAGTGGGTTGAGATAGATCTCCCCGGCATCCTTCAGTACAAAGAAGAAATTCTGGCCAATGAAAAACCAGCCTGCGCTCTGGAACGCGTCAGCCTCGATCTATTTGACGTCACAGCCCGCCGCGAAGTTTTCGCCCAGATCGGACGCAGAGCCGCCAAGATATTGATCTTCACCGAAGGGTTCATCATCTATTACAGCGCCGATCAGGTCCGCTCGCTTGCTGAGGACCTTGCGACTCCCGCAACCTTTCAGCGTTGGATATTGGATCTTGCATCACCGGGTCTACTGCGTATGCTCCAAAAGAACATGGATCCCTCGCTCATTCAGAGCGGTTCCTCGTTGAAATTTGGTCCTGAGGAAGGTCCAGAGTTCTTTGTTCCCTGCGGCTGGAAGCCAATCGATGTACGATCGCCACTCAAAACGGCGGCGCGTTTCAAACGTCTTTCATTCGCTCTACGGTTCCTGTCTCGGCC
>CAWJDN010000018.1:0-6398 GCA_963840985.1 uncultured Acidobacteriaceae bacterium | reverse complement strand
GTGTTATGTTGGCGCCTCGGTTACCGGTACCTATTGCTGATCGTCCGCCGCCGCCCGCCTCGCAGGTATTGCACTAGCCGTCCACTTCGGCCATCTCCGCCGAAAAGACGATCGCATCGTCGGCGAAGCCTCCATGCGCGAGCATCATCCGGACAATGCCTCCGCCTGCTGGATGGGCGCGCTCACCGTGGCCCGCATGGCTAATCAAGTGCAAGCCCAGGTGGTCGAGGTGAAGCCGAAAGGGAAGTGGCCCCTGTTGCTCGCCGTGCCCGAGAATCCCTTCTCCACCGAGCAGGCGCGTCGCGCGCTCCCGTTCCAGTACGCGCGGGCCGACGCCGTTACCAATATTCAGAACTCCATGCTGCTGCTCTCCGCCTTCGCCGAAGGACGTCCCGATCTTCTACCCTCCGCGCTCGAGGATCACATCCATCAACCCTATCGCGCGCCGTTCTGCCCCCTCCTGCCTGCGTTACGCGCTCCCGTTAAAAGCAAGCGATAGTGAGACTACACAGATGATCAAGAATCGCAGAACGCCTCTCCCAGTCAGCCGGCCATTGAATGTGTTTACGAAATTGCACCAAATTGTTTCAGCCAAGATAGCCTCCAAGATCTTCAAATCCGAATCGTTCAGACCGTTCATTGAGCTTGCGAGGTCTCCCAAAGGACACCGCTACAGTTGCCGGATGCCTAGATCACTGGTTTTGGGTATTTCCGTCTCTGGACTCAACGTAAGGTGAACTGGAAGCACTATAGGCGGTCGAAGATGGGTTTCGAATCGTTAATAATGCACGGAATTGTTAACGCATGTATAAAATGTTTAATGCTTTGTTTTCTTCACATTAAACATGGTACAATGTTAAATTCAGGAGGTGTTTAGAAGGTACATTCGGACATTTAACATCTGCAATCCCCCGCAAACTCATTCGTAATATCGATTTACCCATCTGGAGTGGATTGATGGACCAGGTCGTCGCCTCTCATTCGAAGGACTCGGAACACGCGGAACTGGAACTTGTCTTGGCCGCGCTGGCGCGCACTCCGCGTCTCGAGAAACTTCTGAGGTATATTGCAGAGAGATATTTTCAGAACAATATTTACGAGATCAATGAGTACAACATTGCAACCGAAGTCTTCGGTCGCTCAAAGACTTCTTTCGATGCATCTCGGGATTCCATCGCGCGCGTAGAGGCGCATCGGCTGAGAAGAAAGCTGACAGAGTATTACGAAGCAGATGGAAAAGGACACGAGATTCAGCTCTCACTTCCGCCGGGGAGCTATATTCCGTCGTTCACCCGTCGTGGCTCAACCCCTCAATCGACTTCCGCAACTGTTCTTCGCGCTGATGGCCATAAGATCGATAACTTGTCCATATCGCCTGTTACGAATTCGGCTAAGACACCTGTTTCGTCCGAAAAGGGCATGGTCGAGAAAGGCCATCCGGGACCGCGCGCTCTTCGCAAACGAAATCTGCTGTACGGCATCGCAGGAATTGCCGCGCTGCTCGTTGTCAGCTTCGGCGCATCCAGATTCTTTTCACCAGGCAATCCAAGCCATCAGCCAGATACCGTTACGTCGCATCCGCTCAACGTCACCCAACCTACACCGCAAAATGCGGCTCAGGCTCAGGTTCCGCTTCGCTTGCTTGCTGGGTACAATGGAACTCCAAGGATTGACAGCGCGGGAGCCTATTGGCTGGCTGACCGCTATTTTCTTGGTGGCGCCGCCTTTCGGCGTCCGGACTACCCGCTGGTAAAAACCAGTGACCCAATGTTGTTTGACTATTGGCGCACGAGCGACTTCACCTACGATATCCCGCTCGCTCCAGGCCCCTATGAGCTGCACCTGTTTTTCGTGGCCTCGCCTCAGGATGATCCCAAATCCAGTTTCTTTAATGTGAGCGCCAATGGCCAATTGCTTCTGAGAGCATTTAACATCAACTTCGACTCTCTAGGTGCCAATATCGCTGATGAACGCGTCTTTAAGGACATCTATCCGGACAAAGATGGCATTCTTCATCTGAAGTTCTTCATGGAGCGATCCAACCCAACCCTGAGCGCGCTTGAAATATTACCCGGCTTGCCGCATCGACAACTCCCCGTTCGCCTGGTTATGCAGCGCACGGCAGTCACAGACCACAATGGGGATCTGTGGCATCCGGATAACTATTACCAGAACGGCTCGCTTTCCGATTCTCCTCGACAGGTCACCGGCACTCCCGATCCAAGCCTTTACGCGCAGGAACGCTACGGTCATTTCACCTACTCAATTCCAGTCGACACACGCGGCCGTTATACGCTCGTACTCCACTTCGCTGAACTTTACTGGGTTCCAGATCCTATGGGGCGCGTAGGTGTGGGAAGCCGTGTATTTCGAGTTTATTGCAACGGCACAACACTGCTTGACAACTTCGACATTTTTAAGGAAGCTGGCAGCCAGCATGCCCTCTCTAAGACGTTTTATCACCTGCGGCCTTCACCGGCAGGGAAACTCGATTTGACCTTCGAGCCGATCGAAAACTACGCGACGGTATCGGCAATTGAAGTCAACGATGAATCGGAGTGACGACTCCGGACAAGGTGGACGGAGAGTAAAGATCACCTCGGTGCCGTCGAATGAAGACTTATCAACTCCGCAGATCACGATGCTGGTGGAATCAGGATGTCGGTGATGGTGTAGGCCGGAACTGTAATCGTGAACTTAGCACCCAGTCCGGTGATTTCCGACTGGGCAATAGGAGCTCCCGATTTCTGTTGTTCCGCACCGTAATCGAGGCGGCGTCCTTTTGAACCTACCGCTCCACCATCGAGCGTCACTGTTACCGTAACCGATGAACTCGGATTATCGTTGACCAGCATAAGGCCAACCACTCCGTCGCGTCTGCGTGTGGCGTGTACGGCCAGAAGCGAATCGCTGGAAGTCACATTAACGAAGGTGTCTCCGGGATTGCGTGCCACAATATGCAACATCTCCAGACCCATGAAGGCCGGTCCAAAGCTCTTGCCATCGGAAGAAATCATCGAGCTGCCGTGCATTTCAATCCAACTCACGTTCAAGGCGCCGGTTTCGAGCAGAAGAGAATACACGTCCGCAACCCATAACGCAGTGAAAATCGGATGGTCAAGCTTGGGCCAGGTGGGAACGGCCGCCGTTGAAAAAGAGATGGGCGGCATGTGATCGCCCTGACAATCCTGATGGTACATGCCGAGCATGGTATTCAGGATTGTTCCGATCTTCGCGCGGGAACTACTCAACATATCGGCCTCGTTCACCGTCTTCCAGTCCGGAGGAGACGTAGTCACGTACTGCCAATCGATCACGACAAAATCGATTGACGAGCAGCCTGCCTTCAGAACCTTATCGTTCCAGTCGCGAATCCACATCTTCGTATTCCAGTCGGAATCCGATGGTTGCCCTTCCGGGGTTGCGAGGGACGCGCCAATGCGGATCGAAGGATCGACGGCTTTCATGGCGCTGGCAAACACGGCAACTTGGGAGCCATAGAAGGATGGCCCGAGGTTGGCATTCCTTTCTCTGTTTCCCATTCCCTTTGCGGGAATCGGTGCATGCAGATCCGGCGTACCGGTGCGTGTGCTCCCATAGTAGCCGTTTTTGTATACGTGATCGCCGATTTGCCACAACCGAATGCCAAAGGGCTTAGGGTGAGCTATGCGCAGGAAGTTGTATCCATCATCCTCTGCGAGAGGGTCTTGGCTGCGGAGTGTAGCCCAGTAACCGACGGTGTGCCAGTCTTCTCCGTTCTTGCCTTTGGCAAGCGCGCGTGCATCGGCTGCATCCCCATTTGCATAGGCAACCCATGCGGCTGCTTCAGATTCGTCTCCGCCCGCGGCCCCGCTGATGTTGGTCCCGTAGTTCACGACGATGAGTGCTGTGCCGAACTTATCCAGGTTTCTCGCAAAATTGCCGAAATTGCTGTCGGGAGAAATGTACGGGGATTGACTTCCCTCGATTTGCGTCATCTCCCTGGATGACCAGTGATAAAGATCGGCGATCCCTCCTCCGCCGGGGTAACGAATTACAGTCGCGCCGGCCAGCCGGGTGAATTGTGCCGCGGCGGGCTTGAATGCATCGCCGTCGTTCATGGTTGCTGGAAGGCCTATCGAGGTATTGGTCAGAATGTTGATCGGCTTTCCCAAATCCACATTGACCTTCGTCTCCCCAGCGAATGCGGAGTTAGCTGTGCACAGCAACATAACAAGCGGCAAAATCGTAACGCGCGATCGGATGCAAAGGATGGAATCGCGTCTTGATTCGCGCAGGTGATACACACCGGCTTTTGATGGAATTGAATGAAACATAAAACTGGCCTCTCTTCTTAATCCCTGTGCTGCAAATTTCGTGTGTGCTTAAGCCATCGTTAACGGATCTTCCCTGACCCAAGCTCAACCAAAGGGTAACAATAGAAGCACGAGGTGGCAATTCGTAATCGTTAATGATGTACAAAATTGTTGGGGACGTGAATATATGTTTAATGCATGTCTTTACAACGACTTAAACATTATTTAACTTCCATATGTCCATAATCGGCAGAAGTATACGCACGAATTTAACGTTCAACTGCATGACGGAAAAGCGTTGTTAGAGCGCCTGAAGCCCTGGAAACAGTCTTCTAAATTTTCCGGCGCGCACACTCCGCGATGATTTCTCTTCCTCTTTGCGCCAAAGGCACTACAAAATAACTCCCGACTGGAGACCGCCAAAACACAAGCGATAGTCAGTCAAATATATTATTGCCTTTATAATCTGTTGCAAACACTTAGTTTACAGCATGGTATGAATCCCACTCTCTCTACGGATTAGTGAGCAGTGTTAACCGCGACCGGCGGCGTCAATGGCGCGGACTTCAACTGGTCCAGATCTGCAAGCAGTTTCTGCCAGCGAGATGCATCCTTCCTGGTCTCAATCTGCAGGGCCAGATCGGAATAGAAATCGAGAATATTCCTGCGCAGTCGCGGCGAGGTCAGGTTGAACTTTTTGGCGGATAACTCGTCAAGCAAGGCGGCGTATGATTCATCCGCAAGCGAGTATTCCGCTGCTTTGGTTATACCGCCGCTATCGAGGTCTCGATTGGGAAGAATCAGCTTGCCGGCCCGCACCTCTTCAAGCAGCGCGCGGTACTGATCGGTAGTTGTATCGATGCTCCTGATATATAGATCTTCCGTTTGCGGAGTCGGATTGTTGAACCCCATGCCCTTGAGAGGGCCAACCTTCGGAATAAATCGGAAGAGCGCGGCAAGGATGCGGGTTCCCAAACCTGGCTTGGTATACGTTCTGCCCCACTCTCTCTCATAGTCGGAACGCGATAGACGATAGAGAAATTTCTTTTTCGCAAAGGTAGGCTCTTCACGAATCAGCTCTTTCTTATGCGTTTTCAGCGCGACCTGAGTCATTTGCGGAATCAAGTGGCTTACAGAAAAACGATAGGAACCGATGGCCAGATCCTTGTGCTTGAGCACGTCATTTAATTCCAGACCATATACAACCGGAAAGACCCGCTCCAATAACGGCTCCGAAACCTGGAAGCCGATAAAGTCATGATATTGACTTGGTGCATAGCGGTTTTTGGAGATCTGTAACGTATCAAAACCAAACTCGGTTTTCAGGTGTGCCGTTTTGTCCTGGGCGTAACGGACGGATCCGCCATATTTCGCGCGCAGTTTCGGGTAGTGAATCGTACAACGGCAATAGATGCAATCTGTCTTGCGCTTCAGGTAGCCTGTGCCCAGAGTCTGGGGAAACGTACGCAGGCACTCCGGGCAGGTGATCGTAATATTTGCGTCCGGCGACAAGTCGTGGCTGTTGTGATGAATCCAGAGGAGCTCGTCCGGGCTGGTGGGCGGGTGCGCTTTACGCTCCGTTTGAGGCAGTGTTTCCATAATCCGCAACAGAGCGGTTATGCTGCTACCTTTTTGATAAAACCCATCGGCGGCAATGCCGGAAGGAGCTTCAGTTCCGGAAAACGAGCCGCTCATGGCAATCGTCCGAATCGCGGGGAAACGGCGTCGTATTACTGAGAGCAACTCGAACCCGGACATATTGGGCATATTAAGATCGGAAAGAATTAACTTAGGGACCTCATTCCGTATCTCGCGTAACGCGCATAAACCGTTTTCGGCTGAGCGCACGCTATAACCTACTTCTGCAAGTACATTCAGCAATGTGAGCCTAACGGAAGGCTCATTATCGACAATCAAAAGCGTTGCTTGCGTATCTTGCATATTGCGCCTCGCAAATACTGCACATAATCATGTGTTAAAAGTATCCCATTCAACGAATTGTTATAGCAATACGTATTGTTAACATCTACTTCGACAGCACCGTATTGCTGAAAAAGCCAGCGCATACAGGAGACGCGCTGATAATGTTAACTTCGGCCGTTG
>CAWJDN010000017.1:0-5851 GCA_963840985.1 uncultured Acidobacteriaceae bacterium | reverse complement strand
AGTGCTCTATGGGCCGCACGCCATAACTGGAAAAGAGTTGAGGAAAGGTCCGTTTCATGACCCTGCGGTTGGTGAGCATATAACTCACGCCGGAGGGCACGCGCAGATTGTCCTCGAGCACCACAAACTCGCCGGTTTTCAGCCGCAGCAGATCGGAGCCGACGACGGCGATGTAGATGTTGCGCGGTACCTGCAGGCCGCGCATCTGGCGGCGGTAGTGTTTGCAACTGTAAACCAGCTCGCGGGGAATCACTTTATCGTTGAGGATTTTAGCGTCGGAGTAAACGTCGCGCAAAAAAAGATTCAGCGCGGTGATGCGCTGCGTGAGTCCACGCTCGATACGCTCCCACTCCCCGGCGGTAATCAGCCGCGGTAGCAGGTCGTAGGGAAAGATGTGCTCCGTACCCTCCTCGCGGCCGTAGACGGTAAATGTAATTCCCTGGGTAAGAAACGAGAGGTCGGCCGATTGCTTGCGGCGCTGCAACTCTTCCGCAGGCAGGCTGGCCAGCGTATTGGCCAACGCACTGTAATGGGAGCGAACGTTTCCGTTCGGCTCTCGCATCTCGTCGAATGCCTGATCGAGCGGATACTCTCCGAAGAGCGTATCCAACAGAAATGGATGGGCAGCGCTCATGGGGGCTTGCAGCTTTCTTTATAATGGATTCAGGGCACCGTCGACAATGCTGCCTTGACCCTGTGCTCTACCTTTAACAGGCGAGGCATAAAGGAGTTGTGAGGAAACGGAAAACTGGGCTTACTCCCAGGTCCGAAAACCGGACCTGGGGCACCGAGATGTGTGGTTGAGCGGGTTTACGCGCTGAAGAGCAGCACGCCGGCGGTTTTTTCATCGCTGGCCGTCTCGTCTGCGCTGACTGGGCGATAGAAGAGCTGGTTCTGGTCGAGGTAGACCTCGAGGAAGGCTGGGCGGGCGGTGATTTGGCCGGCGATCATGGCTTCGCTCAATGGGTCCTCGACGTAGCGTTGCAGGGCGCGGCGCAAGGGTCGAGCGCCGTAGCTGCGGTCAACCAGCGTCTTTTCGAGAATCCACTTCTTGGCTTCCTCTGTGACCGAGATAGTGATGGACTTCTGCGCCAGATTGGCGTTGAGCTGCTGCACCATCAGCTCGACAATCTGGATCAGGTCGGCGTCGTTGAGGGCCTGGAAGATGATGACTTCGTCAAGGCGGTTGAGGAACTCGGGGTTGAAGGTCTTTTTAACTTCGGCCTTGACCAACTCCTCGACCTTATCGCTAACGAGGTCGTCGCGGTCGCTGGCGAAGCCCAGGCCCTGCTTCTTTTGCAGGTGGCGCGCGCCGATGTTGGAGGTCATGATGACGATGACGTTCTTGAAATCGACGGTGTTGCCCAGGCCGTCGGTCAATTGGCCATCCTCAAAGACTTGCAGCAAAATGTTGAAGACATCGGGGTGGGCCTTCTCGATTTCGTCGAGCAGGACGACGGAGTAGGGCGAGCGCTTGACGCGCTCGGTGAGCTGGCCGCCCTCCTCGTAGCCGACGTAGCCCGGAGGCGAGCCGATGAGCTTGGAGACGGAGTGCTTCTCCATAAATTCCGACATATCGAAGCGGATGAGAGCCTTGTCGGAGCCGAAGAGGAAGTGGGCCAGAGTGCGTGCCATCTCGGTTTTTCCGACGCCGGTGGGGCCGAGGAACAAGAAACTTCCAATGGGCCGGTTGGGTGACTTCAAGCCGGCGCGCGAGCGGCGAATGGCGCGGGCCAAGGCGTTGATGGCCTTCTCCTGGGAGATGACGCGCTTGTGCAACTCCTCCTCGACGCGTAACAGCTTCTGCGTCTCTTCTTCCTTGATGCTGGTAATGGGCACGCCGGTCCAGCGACTGACCACATCCTCGATGTCCTCACGAGCGACGATGCCCGAGGCCGAGTCATCGAGGTGGTACTTGTCGCGCATGGCGCGCAGGGTTTCGCGCTCCTTGCGCTCCTCATCGGAGTAGAAACGCGCCTTCTCGAATTCGTGATTGGCAATGGCCGAATCCATGCGGTGTACGATGAACTTGATGCGCTTCTGAACTTCGGTAATCTCCTCGGGGAGCGAGGTCTGGCGGAGCTTGACGCGGGCGCCGGCCTCGTCGATGAGATCGATGGCCTTGTCGGGCAGGAAGCGGTCGGGGATGTAGCGACTGGCGTGGGAGACGGCGAACTCGACGGCGGAGTCGGTGTAGCTGACAGCGTGGAATTTTTCGTAGCGGTCCTTGATGCCGTGGATGATCTTGATGGCCTCGGCCTCGCTGGGCGGAGGCACCTTGACAGCCTGAAAACGGCGCTCAAGGGAGCGGTCCTTCTCGATGGACTTGCGGAACTCGCCCGGCGTGGTGGCGCCGATGCATTGGATTTCTCCGCGGCTGAGCGCCGGCTTGAGAATGTTGGCCGCGTCTAGCGAACCCTCGGCGGAGCCCGCGCCGACCAAGGTATGCAGTTCGTCGATGAAGATGATGGAGTTCTGATTGTCCATCAGCTCTTTCATGATGTTCTTAAGACGCTCCTCGAACTGGCCGCGATACTTGGTGCCGGCCACGATGAGCGATAAATCCAATCCCAAAATGCGCTTGTCGGCGAGGAACGAGGGCACTTCGCCGTCGGCGATGCGCTGTGCCAGGCCCTCGACAATGGCCGTCTTGCCGACGCCGGGCTCGCCGATGAGCACGGGATTATTCTTGGTGCGGCGGCAGAGAATCTGTACCACGCGCTCCAATTCGCCTTCGCGGCCCACCAGCGGATCGAGCTGGCCTTCCATAGCGGCCTGAGTGAGGTCGCGGCTGAACTCGCTCAGCAGGCTGGTGTCGCGCTGGCGCTGTTGAGGCGGGGCTTTTTCCTGGGTAACGCGGCCCAGCTCTTCGCGAATCTGCGCCAGCTTCAGGCCGCGCTCCATCAAAATCTCAGAAGCGAAGCACTTTTCTTCGCGCAACAGCCCCAAAAGCAAATGTTCGGTGCCAATGTGCTTATGGCCCAGGCGCTCGGCTTCCTCGGCGGCATAGGCCAGCACCCGCTTGCACTCGTTGGAGAGCGGCAGGTCAACGGAAGTGGAGACCTTTTCGCGGACGGTGGTGTGCGTTTCAATCTGCTTGCGAATCGAATCCACCGAGGCGTGCGAGCGCAGGAAGCGATTAGTCAAGGCCTTGTCTTCGCGCAGCAGGCCGAGCAGCAGGTGCTCGGTTTCGATAAAGGGCGAGCCAAACTGGCTGGCCTCATACCGAGCAAAAAAGATCACGCGCCGCGCCTTCTCTGTATAGCGTTCGAACATCATGGCCTCCCGTGTTCCGACTTGTTCAAAGTTACGCCAAATTGCTCAAACTTGCTGCCTGCTTGATTAGACTCGGTTTCCGGCCGGAAAGGCGCATTTTTTGCTCATTTCTTTCTGGCTCGGGCTTCTGTTTGAGGAGTATACGCCGTCGGAGCTGACCACTGTCCAGGGGTCAGTTTTCCCGCCTCCAGGCGCAGGACTCGCGTGGATCGCGCGGCAAGCTCCATGTTGTGCGTTACCACGATCGAGGTAAGGCCGTGGCTCTTGTGCAGTCGCTCGATCAGGTCAAAGACGCGGCCGGAGGTGATTGCGTCCAGGTCGCCGGTGGGCTCGTCGGCCAACAGCAATCGGGGGTTGTTGACAAGGGCGCGGGCCAGCGCGACGCGCTGCTGCTCACCGCCGGAGAGCTCGCCGGGGCGATGGCTGCCGCGATCTTCAAGGTCCACCTCGTGGAGCCAGTTGGCTGCCATTGCCAGCGCTTCCCGCTTACCGACGCCGCGAGCCAGCAGTGGCATAGCCACGTTTTCCAGCGCAGTGAACTCCGGCAACAGGTAATGAAACTGCCAGACATAGCCGATCTCGCGATTGCGAAAGGCCGCGGCCTCCGGCGGCGAGAGCTGAGCCACGTTGACCGAGGCGCAGATGACCGTTCCGGCGGTGGGGGCGTCCAGCGCGCCCAGAATGTGTAGCAGAGTGCTTTTACCGGCGCCCGACTGGCCCACGATGGCAACCATCTCGCCGGCCTGGACATCGAGGCTGAGACCCTGAAAGAGGGTGAGCGAACCGCGTGCTGTGGTGTAGGTCTTTTCCAGATTCCGGACCTGAATGATGGGGGACTTGTCGGATTTCGCCTGCGGCTTCGCGGCCTGCGCAGTGCGGGCTGGCTGGCTGGCAATCGTTGGTGAGGCTGAGGTCATCCGGTTGATGTTATTTTACTGTGTTTTGGGGGTGGATTCTGCGGTGGCTGGGGTTCCGTTAGTAATGCTGCACTTCGCTGAGGGTAACGGTACACGGGGTAATTCCGCTCTCAGTACTTCACCTTGTTCGGGGAGGCGATCCAGGCGGCGAAGCTCGACCAGGCTTCTTCACTAAGCAGTTGCGTGGCGGGGAGGGACTTGCGTTCTGCGGGATTTTTCAGGAGTTCCTGGTAGATGAAAGCGTCGTCAAAGCCGGCGCGGGCGGCATCGGCGGCGCTGGCGCCGTAATAGAGGTCGTCCATGCGCGCCCAGTAAGCCGCGGCCAGGCACATGGGGCAGGGCTCGCAACTCGAATAAAGCTGGCAGCCTGCCAGCGAGAAGGTTCCCAGAGCCTTGGAGGCCGCGCGGATAGCGTTTAGCTCAGCGTGCGCTGTGGGGTCGTTTGCGGCAGTTACCGTGTTGACGCCCTCGGCGACGATGCGGCCGTCGCGCACGATGACCGCGCCAAACGGGCCGCCCGCGTTGGTTTCGACATTTTGCGTGGCCAGTGCGATGGCGCGGCGCAGAAAATCGGGATTTGCCGGTGACGGCATCGCTGAGTTGCTCCAGTGTTCGTTGGAAAGCAAGTAAAAATATAGCACACAGATGGCCTAGAATTTCAGCATGGCCGCTGCTTGCTCCTCGCTGGAAGAATTGAATGCCCGCATCGTTGCCTGCAAGCGTTGCAAGCGACTGCGCGCATACTGCGCCGAGGTGGCGCGCGTGCGCCGACGCGCCTATGCCGATTGCGAGTACTGGGGCAAGCCCGTGCCTTCGTTTGGCGACCCGCGAGCGCGAGTGCTGGCACTGGGGCTGGCTCCGGGCGCGCACGGGTCAAATCGGACAGGAAGGATGTTTACCGGCGACGGCTCGGGAGATTTTTTGTTTCCCGTGCTGCATGAGGCCGGTTTTGCCTCGCAGCCGAGGGCGGAGAGCCGCAGCGATGGCATGAAGCTCACCGGTTTGTGGATCAGCGCCGTGGTGCGATGCGCTCCTCCGGCCAACAAGCCCGCGCCGGAGGAGTTGCGCAACTGCGCTTCTTTTCTCGACGAGGAGATCAGCCTGCTCAAGAATCTGCGCGTGGTAGTTTGCCTGGGCAAGATCGCCTTCGACGGTTTTCTGGCCTATGCGCAGCGAATGGGTCAGATCACTTCGCGCACGGGCATGAACTTTGCACACGGTGCGGAGTTTACCTTGCCGAATGGGGTGATGGTGATTGCCAGTTATCATCCCTCGCTGCAAAATACCAACACCGGGAAATTGACGAAGCCTATGCTACTGGAGATTTTCAAGCGGGCAAGGGAAGTGGCGGGGTTGAGTTAAGCCGGGCGTAAACTGGGAGGCGTGATGGATAAGATCGCGAAGGATATATTGAAGGAGCTGCTTTCGGCGGAGAAGGACGTTGCGCCGCCGGCGAGTGCGCGGGTGGGCGGTAAGAAACCTGCGTTGCATTCTGATCATTGGTCCGCGGCCGTGCTGCTGGAGCGGGCGGCGTATCTGCACAAGCTGGCCAGGCAGGGCGACGGCTCGGCAAGCGAGACACTGAAGGAGTATCCGCGGCATTGCGCCATGCTCTCGTTTCGCAGCCGCGACGGCGAGGCCGAGGCGCATGAAGAGGT
>CAWJDN010000016.1:0-5449 GCA_963840985.1 uncultured Acidobacteriaceae bacterium | reverse complement strand
GCGCGAGGCCTTTCAAGAAGAGCACCGGAAAGACGCAGGGCATGAGGTTGAGCAAAAGGCCGCCGAGGAAAGCCAGGCCGGATGTCCGCAGCAACAGCGACAAGGAAAGTGTTGGAGCAGTGATGGGTACGGAGCTAGAAGAGGTCGTTGAGGCAACCGCAGAAATCGGTGTTTGTGTCGCCGTTCCGATTGGCAATGCCACAATCTCGTAGTTCCGTCCGCCGGAAAGTTCCAATATTCCCTTCAACTGTTTGGGATTGGCGGCAAGAATAACGTCTTTCTTAAGGTCAAGAATCAGGCCCGTCGAAGTGGGCGTGAGCTTTTGCGGGGCGGGATTGTCGATGATGTCTTGATCTTCCGGGAAAAACGCGGCCTCTGTCTCGCGCTGGTCGGTTTCGACGGCGAGACGGAAACCTGTTGGCGTCGGCTGGAAATTAGGCTTCGCGCTGGCGGGAAGCGGCTTGGGAATTCTGTCAATGAATCGCTGGAAGAGGGGAGAAGGCGTGTACCCCCAATCCCACATGCCCACATAGGATTTCGTCTGCACTTCCAATTCCGCATTGCCGGGAATGCAGCGCTCGCGGCAAACCAGCCAATCAACTTTGGCGTGGAGCATCACAGGACCGCCGTGAAAACCTTCGGCCACGTATATTTTGAACGGGAAGAGCACCTCATCTTCATAGCCAAAGTCCATCAATGGTCCGAGCGGCAGCCGTTTGGGAGCGGGAAACTCCATCGCTCCGGCAGTGATCCCGGCAGGCAGCGTCCAATGGATGTGGGGAGGTTCGCCCGCATCACCCGGATTCTTCCAATAAATGTGCCAGCCCGGCTCCAGCTTGAAGTAGAGTCCCGCATCGTTGGGGAATTTGTTGCCAATATCCCCCACTAATACGCCCGCTGGCACAAGCAACTCGACTCGCACATGAGGCGCGTCGGCGGAGCTGGTAGCCGCCCGCAATGGCAGGCCGATGGCAAACAGCAACGACATTGTAAAAATCAATCGGGAAATGCGCATGGGGAGAACTTTAACTCCTCAACCGTTTGACTCAGTCTACCGGACAATGGTCGCGAAAAGATGCGACAGGTACTTCGTGATGAAGTCTGCCCCACCGCAGGTGGTTACACTTCCAGATCATCCTCTGGCCCAACTGCAACGGCCGTTCCGCGACGCTTGGCAAGCAGGTAGCCGCGCAGAAAGGGCTCCAGATAGCCGTCCAGCACCTTGTCCACGTCGCCTACCTCGACTTTTGTGCGATGGTCCTTTGCCATGCGGTAGGGCTGCAAGACATAGGAGCGGATCTGCGAGCCGAAGTTGATGTCGAGTTTGGAGTCTTCCAGCTTCTTCGAGACGGCGCGCTTCTTTTCCAGCTCGTACTCATAGAGGCGCGAGCGGAGCATCTTCATGGCCTTGTCGCGGTTCTTGTGCTGGGAGCGCTCGTTCTGGCATTGCACCACGATGCCGGTGGGCAGATGCGTCATGCGAACCGCCGAATCGGTAGTGTTGACGTGTTGGCCGCCCTTGCCGCCGCTGCGATAGGTGTCGATGCGCAGGTCTTCGAGCTTCAGGTCCACCTGGATGGTCTCGTCGATTTCCGGCGAGACGTAGACGCTGGCGAAGGAGGTGTGGCGGCGCTTGGCCTGGTCGAAGGGCGAGATGCGCACCAGACGATGGACGCCGCTTTCGCCGGCCAGTTGGCCAAAGGCGTACTCGCCAATGATGGTGAAGGTGGCCGACTTGATGCCCGCTTCTTCGCCGTCCTGGTAGTCGTTCATTTCGGTTTTGAAGCCCTGCTGCTCGGCCCAGCGCAGGTACATGCGCAGCAGCATCTCGGCCCAGTCCTGGCTCTCGGTGCCGCCCGCGCCGGGATGCACGGTGACGATAGCGTTGAGCGGGTCGGCCTCGCCGTTGAGTGTGGTGCGCGCTTCCAACTCCTCGGCAAAAACGCCGAGAGCTTTTATCTCGCGCTCCAGATCGGCGAGCACGTCCTCGCCCTCTTTTGCCAATTCGAAATAGGTTTCGATCTCGCCGGTGCGGTGGACGAGTTCGTTATCGTCGGCCACAAGCGATTCCAGGCGCTTGCGGTCGCGCATCAAAGGTTTGGTGGCGTTGGGATTGGACCAGAGAGCCGGATCGGCCAGCTTGGTTTCTATTTCTGCGGCTTCCCTACGGATGCGAGCAGGGTCAAAGATACTCCCGCAGGTCGCGGACTTGGTCGCGCACGGGAGCATAAGCGAATTCGAGATCGTTCAACGACATGGCTTGGCTCTTAAGACCTGACTTGATTTGAACTGTGAAGCAATATCTTCCTGACAGGTCTAGAATACCACTGTGCCGGTTTCGTCGGGTTCAGCGACTTTCCGCCCAGCGCTTAGTCCGGGACGCGATTTGGCTTCGCAGTCGAATTCCATTCCAAATAAAGATTGTCAGAGGAACAGCAAAAACGAGCATCCATGCATTCGTCGGTAATCTAAACGGGATATTCCAAAGCAAAAAGAAAATCAAAGCAAGGCTAACGTTGTGATCAAAAACGTAATAGGAAAATAACGATGACCTGAGTATTTCAATCTCTTCCTGTTTGGCATCGCTGAAAAAATTCCACTCTACTGTTTGGAAGAGATCCCATAAATCCTCCAGCAAATCTCTTGACGCATCAAGAAACTCGCCTGCAAGAAACGCAACGACCGCCAGGGCCAAAGCGGTAATTGCCTCTCCACCCATAGTGCCCGACCCCATCAGACTCTTGATGGGCTCTGATGTACTGGCGATGAGCATGGGACGAAATGCCATCACCAGAAAGAAGCCGGGAATCCAGTGCGCAATCAGGATATGGGAATTCAGCTCAAATTTCATATCTTCTATTATAAATCGCGCAGACCTGCCGCTCCCGCTACGCCACCATGATCTCATTGAGCAGGTCGGGGTGACGGTCCAGCACTTTGAGCAGCTTGACCAGGGCCAGAGGCGGCTTTGTCTTGCCTTTACGTAGCGTGAAAAGGCATAGATGCCGCCGAATCGGGCGATAAACACCTTTCCGGGGCTAAAGCCCGCGTTGATTTGCTGGCATTCTGCGGGGGTTGAAACCCCCGCCTCCCTCCGACCCGGATTCATACGCACTTAGGCGGCGATCTTCAGGCGCAGGAGCTTTCTTCCCGACCATGCGACAACGACAAAACTCAGCAGGATGCAGAGCCAGCCGAAGACATCGCCGTGAGCTGTATAGAAGGTGACGTCATCGCGGAAGGCGTAGCCGGCGGGCAGCGCGTCGGTCTGGTGGCGGGGAATCGATTGGCGGACGCGGCCGTAGGGGTCAATGACCGCGGTGACGCCGTTGTTGGTGTCGCGCAGAAGCCAGCGGCGATTTTCGATGGCCCTCATGCGCGCCATGTTCAGATGCTGCCAGGGGGCGCTAGTGTCGCCGTACCAGCCGTCGTCGCTGATGTTGACCAGCACCTCTGCGCCCAGCTGAGCGAAGTGGCGTACTTCATCAGCAAAGACCGACTCATAGCAGATGAAGACGCCGTAGCGATGAGCTTCGCTATTCGCGGTTGGCAGCCTGAAGACCTTGCGGTCCGTTCCGCGAGTAAACTCCGAAACGCGGCCGGTGAGCTTGTGGGCGAAGAAGAGCAACTCTTTGTAAGGAATGTATTCGCCGAAGGGGACGAGGTGGATTTTGTCGTAGCGGCCGACGCGCGCACCATCTGCGCCCTCGATGCGAGCCGAGTTGTAGTAATGCAATCCGCCCTCAACTGAGTTGTCAACGCCCAGGTTGCCCACGATCAGAGGAGCCTGCATTTGGCGGGCGAGCGCGGTCATCGCCTGCTCATAACGCGTGTTCTGCTCGATGAAGGGAGCGGGCGACTCCGGCCAAACCACTAAATCAGGATGCGTGGGATAAGGCGGGCAGATGATCTCGCCTGTGGGCGCGCCGGTTTGGGGGATTCCGGCGATGTAGCTTTTACATTGTTCACCGGCCAGCCGCTGAAACTCGGCGATGTGCTGCTCCCATTCGCCGGGGCCCGACCATGCGTTGTCGGCGGCCACGTCGAGATTGGGCTGGATGAGGACAGCGGTGGCTGTAGGGGCGGGCTGGGGAGGCGGGATCGAAACCCCGACAGCACCCGCCATCATCAGCAGCACACCAATCGCGCGCAAAATCATCCGGTCCCTGTACCCGATATGCGGGCGAGACTCCAGCATCAGCCCGCCTGTCAGGAGCGCATTGACGCCCACCAGCACAAAGCTGATTCCGTAGACGCCGGTCCAGGGGGCGAGCTGATTCACCAGCGTGTTATCCACTTGTGAGTAGCCAAGCTGGTCCCAGGGGACGGAGGTGATGCGCGCGGCGGCCAGCTCCAGAGCGGCCCAGAGAAACGGCGCGAAGGCCAGAGCCAACCGCGTGCTGCCCGTGGCCCGGCGGACCAGCACAACACCCCAGCCGAAGAGACCGCAGTAGGTCCCCAGCACAAGGCTGTATCCCACCAGCAGCAGCGACGGGGCAAATGGCGGCATGTCGCCGTAGTGAAGCATGGTGTCGCGGACCCAGTAACAATTGCCCATGTACCACAGCACGCCGCAGAGATAGCCGAGCAGGAAGCCACGGCGCAGGGGGCGCTGCGCGGCCGGACTGGAAGGCGAGGGGCATGCCGGCGAGAGAAGCGCCCACAACAGCGGGACCAGCCCGAACCAGGCAAAGATCGACCGCCAGACAGGCATCGGCCCGGCCAGCGGAAAGGGCAACTCCAGCAGGCCTGCGGATAGTACAGCCGCGGCCCACAACTTCCATGCGCCGTGTTTCCAAAATGTGCTCTGCATACTGGGCAAAGTTTATCGCATCGGGCAACCGGCGCGACAAGTAAGACTCAGGCTCAGGATCGGCGCATCCAGATTGGCAAAGCAACGCTTCAGATGTTTGTGTGATCTCAGGTGTGTTCGGGACTAATCTAAAGAAATTCGTATAGAGATTACGCTGCGTGAAGATGCAGCAGCGCGCGGCAGCGCTCGCCCAAGCTCGGCACTTCAGGGCACTCGAAATAAACCTGGCGGTTGATGGCCATGAGCATTTGCACGGCCTCCAACTGCTCATTCTTCGCGGAAAACGTGAGGCCCTGGTGCACGAACTCGTCGGTAAGATATTCGATGGCATGGGCGAGGATTTCCAGAGCGCGCCCAGCCTGGGGTGTAATGTTGCGGCGGCGGTTTGCGCGAACACGGGCAATGGGAATGGCCGGCGTGTAGGCCGTGATCGCGAAGCCTGTAGTCGTGGTGGCTGCCATACTTTTTATCCTTATCCTGTTCTTCGGCGTTGTGGGCGTGCTTTTCAGATGACGAACGTACCGTTTTCCGCGAGTGAAACGTGGAGGATTGCATACCAGATTGGGAATCGAATTGCCCCACTGTGTCTTTGCGGCAGGTTCGCGGCGACTTTGCCGGTTTCCGGCCTTCCTTGAC
>CAWJDN010000015.1:0-3458 GCA_963840985.1 uncultured Acidobacteriaceae bacterium | reverse complement strand
CAAAGGTGGCAAACGGATTGGCGACCTCGGCGTTCAGCGCGGTTGCGCCCAAGGTGAGCAGACTCGGATTCAGTTGCCCGTAGTTCATGCCGCCGAGGAGGATGCGCGTTCCGAGGTTGCCCACGTAGTTGACATCCAGCAGATCGTTGGGAGTGAAGGCGTATTGGACTCCCAGCATATACTGTTTGGTGCGGGGATCGGGACGGGTGATATTGATTCCGCCGCCTTGCTGACCGACGTTCGTCAGGCCCTGCAAGACGTTCCCGGTAACCGGCAGAATGTCGGCATCGGTAGCGAAAGCACTGGCTAGCGGCGTATTGACTTGGAACCCGTTACCTGCCTCAGCAGCCCACGTCGTGTTTGAGGAAAAGCCGGGTGCCGGTATATTGCCAAACGGCTCGAAGTTCCTCGAGTAATACTCGCCAAAGCCGCCGCGAATAACCAGCTTAGACATGGCGGCATACGAGAATCCGATGCGCGGGGCCACGTCGGTCCAATTGGGGTTATAGAGATTGCGGTGACCTGGACCACTGTAGCTGATTGCTCCGTAAACCGGATACCCGGCCACGCTGATCGGATTGAGGGTAGTGTTATTGAAGGCCGCTTGCCAGTTGTGCCGTTCTTCGAATGGAGTCTGTACTTCATAGCGGAAGCCCAGGTTCAGGGTCAGCTTCCGGGTCACCTTCCAATCGTCCTGAACGTACGCTCCATGCATATAGTACGATGTCGCCGGCAATGCGTTGAAGCCGGCTGAGCCGGCGTCGCCTGCGCCCGCCAACATGGAAGCGAAGGCATCTCCGGTGCCGGCTACCAGGTTACCTGCTGCGTCAATACCTGCTGTCTGGTTGGAGTTGAAGTTGAATGTTACGGGGGCAACCCTGCCGCCGAAGAGCTGGGTCAGAACGCCCATATACCCGAACGAGACCGAATGCTTTCCGAAGGTCTTGTTGACATCCACGCTGGCGGTGCCCACATCGTTGGCGTTTGTCATTACGCCGTTGCCGCTGATTGGTCCCAACGGTTTATAGCCGCCGTTGGAGAAACTGACCTCCGGAAACTCCGGTGAATACATGTCGAGGATGCCAGCCAAGCCGATCGTGGAATCCTTGAACCCTTCACCTTGCACGTCGTTCCCCTCAACCCACCGGCTGTATACCAGGTTGGCATTCATGACGAACGTGGGCGAAAAGACGTGCGAGAGGCCCAAAGCGGCACTGTACCGGTTGTCGGGGTTCTGGTCGCCCGGTCCAGCAACGTCGCTGGCTCCGTAATAGTCAGGAGCACCGTTTTTAGACTCATGCTTATTTGACCAGCGCCCGTATATGCCGGTGTTGTCGTTGAAGTGGTGGTCTATGCGAATGCCGTACTCGTTGGAGCTCGATGGCGCTACGGCCGTGGCAGCCCAGTTGTCTCCGTTTGAAAGAGGAGTAGCCAACGGCGCCGGCCAGTAGTTCCCTGTGGCAAAGGTATGCGCCAGCGTGTCAATCGAACTGATTATGTTAGTTGCACCCACGCCTGGTGTGGCATTGTAGGGGGCGCGATACCAGCTTCCCCCACAACCAGCTTGCGTTGTCGTTGAGGTGTTGGGATTGAAGATCTCGCCCACATAGATTGGGTTACCCGCGCAATCCACTTCCGGGATGTGAGTGGTGGGGTTAATTGCTTGGGCGCCCATCACCGGAAAGGTGCCGCCCTCCTGGGCGGTAGTGGGCATCATGCCTTCTAAGGTGCCGGCATTGCTGAGCCGCAAGCCTTCATAATTGACGAAAAAGAAGGTCTTGTTGCGTTGCTTGTTGTAAACGCCCGGAATATACAGCGGACCGCCGCCGGCAATTCCAAACTGATTGCGATGATCGCCAACCCATGGTGTGATGGGATGGGACAATTTATTGAGGTATGTGTTGGCGTCCAACTTCGGATTGCGAATGTATTCGTCCGCCACAATATGGAAGTCGTTGGTGCCGGATTTGGTGACCATGTTGATCACATTGCCGGTGCTCCATCCGTATTCAGCCGAGAAGGAGTTGTTCGTGACCTTGAATTCCTGAACGTCGTCCACCGCGGGCACGTAAACAGAGCCGCCCCAGCCCGGGGCCACGTTCCAGCCGCCATCCAGAAGCCAGGCCGTGGTTCCCTGAAAGCCGCCGCCAAAACTCAGGAAAGACTCATCCTGGTCGGCCGTATCGTCCCCGCCTCCCGCAGTCAAATTCTGCTGCTGAACCTGGTTGTTCACCGAGGAATTCAACAGTACCAGGCCGATCACATTCCTGACGTTGAGAGGTAATTCCTCAACTTGCTTTTTGTCGATCTCGGTGCTGACGTTGGCGTCCTGGGTTTGCAGCAGGGGCCCCGATGCGGTCACCATGATCTGCTCGATACTGCCGATTGTCAAACCGACGTTCTCGACAAGAGAGTCGCCGACATTGAGGACAATCCCGGGTTGTTTGGAAGTTTTGAAGCCCGGAGCGCTTGCCTCAAGCGTGTAAGTGCCGACAGGCAGCAAGGCGAAAGAAAAATCGCCTGCTGCACCGGTGGTGGTGACGCGCGTGATCCCTTTTTCGGGATTGGTGATCTTCACTGTAGCTTTCGGGATCCTGGCCCCGGCGGGGTCGGTAACCGAGCCCGACAGTGATGCGGTGGTACTCATCGTCTGCGCATTGAGCGCAGGAACATATGTCAGTCCAAGGGCCATGGTGACCATCAAGACTGCCAAAAGTACGAAACGTAATCTGGTCATGTTGCCTCCTGAGTTTTTTCCTTATTTGTCGCGCTTATCATTGGCTCTGACGCCTTTTGGGGAGGTGACGGAGTCTCCGCATTACGCTGATTAATCGGCCAGCACACTTGCAGGCCAACCTGCACAATATGCAACAGGAGACGAGTCCCACACACCAGATGGCAACGTACTGTACGGTACTGTTCGAGAGCGTTCTGGCGATTGGCCTGCTGTAATTTTCTTGCAAGATATTGATAGAACATTATTTATACATCACATCCCGTGAAAGTGAACCGAATCGTTGCAAGGCAACGAGGAGAACCGCTGTAACACGTTAATTCTGCTTAGTTTATTTTAATGAAGGCAACAAGCCCCGGTTCTGACTTGTCAAGAGTAATCTAAAGGGGTACAGTCCGTCTGAAACAGAGAATTTGAGGCTATCGACTTTGCATACAGTTGAGAAAATCGATTTTCCTGAGCGGCAAGAGGTACCTGCGACCATAGTCCAGAAAGCGCTATCTGCGATCCTGCAAAGTATACCCTTTCACTCCAGCAAACAGTCTCAGGATTTGTTACAGTACATCGTCGATCAGACTCTCGCCGGCCACCTTGAGATGCTCAAGGAACGAATCATCGGAGCGAATGTCTTCAACAGGCGCCCAGACTACGACACAAATGACGATCCGATCGTTCGCGCTCGCGCGGCCGAGGTCAGGAAGCGGCTCGCGGTCTACTATCAAAC
>CAWJDN010000014.1:0-12343 GCA_963840985.1 uncultured Acidobacteriaceae bacterium | reverse complement strand
ATTTTATTTTCCTGTCTCGACTCATCGTATTGCTGGGGAGATTCTATGGAGCATTTATGCGCTCAACCTTCAAACGCCAGGTCAAGATCGTCGATAATTTGATATATGGTTTTATCTAAACCAGAGGAGCACGCTAAAATATTTATGAAGAATCCGAAAATTACGGTTCTTGTTCCTATCTATAACGGTGCGGTTTATCTCGCCGAGACTCTTCAATCTTTTCTGTCTCAGACCTTCACGGATTTTGAGTTACTGGCGATCGACGATGGGAGCAGCGATGATTCGGCAGATATTGTTCGATCGTTAAAGGACAACCGAATTCGTCTGATCCAGACGAGTAACGCAGGGCTTTGCCACACTCTGAATCTCGGAATTGCGGAGGCTAAGGCGCCCTACATTGCACGCTGCGACCAGGATGACATCAGTTTTCCGGAACGGCTGGAACGTCAACTGCATGTAATGGAGGATCACCCCGAGGCCCTTGGCGTTTTTTCTTACGTTACCAAGTTAGGATGCAAACACACTTGGTCGAATACGGATAGATTTGTTATGGCGCCAGGCAAATTGAAGGAGTATCAGCCAATCGAAGACGGCGCCATGCTCTGTTCTACCATGTTTATCCGAACTGCCTCACTAAGGTCCGTAGGCGGCTTTAGGCAGGCCTACTATCCGGTGGATGATTGGGACATGGAATGCCGTTTGGCACAAGCTGGCAGGGTATTGATCATGTGTGAGCCTCTGATTGCCTACCGTTTCCAGGCAAACACGAATACATACCGGGTGTATGCGGAGATGCGCGATAAGACGCGATGGACCAAAGACTCTTATTGGCGGCGCTTACAATCGATTCCGGAGCTGACCTTTGACCAATTCATGCTTTCCCAGCCAAAGGGTGTCTGGTCGCGCCTCAACCGGTTTCGCAAAGACTCATCCAAATTGCATATGCGGACAGCCGGCAATAGATATTTAGATGGTCAATATTTAGCGGCCGCCGGCCACCTATTTGCCGGCGCCTTGCTCAATCCAGCAGACTTGGTACGACGTGTAAGGCGGTATATCGTCCACTCATAGGCTTGTGCTCTGCCGCCAGGCCACTATCATCTATCCGGCTGGCGACTGTGAATTATGCTCGCGTAATTCAGTTGGGAGAAACATGCAGGACAATCCGGTGCTGCTAGTTCAGCCGCAAACTATCTCGTTTGGCGAGTTTCTCATGGCGCTGTTTGCGGCGCTTGACAAGGAGAGGGTACGCTTCTGCGTTTTACGGAATTACGAAGGCTTTCCCTATAACAATGTTGGCTGCGACTTGGATTTACTGATTTTTCCGTTCGACTTGCCGGGCGCTGTCCACGCGCTCAGCTCGATTCAAGGCATACGCCTCGTCGGCTATGCCGAGCGTTACTATGTGGCACATGCGTTTGTGGAAGGCGTTTCTCCGGTTCCAGGAATCCGCTCGTTTGCGGTCGACTTTACCTGGAGTTTGAATTGGAAGGGACTGCCATACCTCCCAACGAATATTGTTCTACGGGAGGCACTATCGCGGCAGGCCGTCGATTTGAATTTCCTTATACCATCACCGATTCATGAGGCAATTATTTCTTTGTTATCGAGCTTGCTTGTTGGTGGACGGCTAAAGGAGAAGTACTACCCAAAAGTGCAAGAAACATATACATACCACAAATCCGCCGTGATTACCGCTCTTTTGCCGAGCTTTGGGCTGAAGGCTGCTACGCGACTAGTGGATTCTGTGATTGGTGGCGATCGCGGAAAGATACTGAGTTGCGTAAGCTCGCTCCGCGTTTCGCTGGTCCTGCGTAATCTGCTGCGCGGGCCGGTTCACTCCATTCTAGGCGTTGCCAGATACTATGCGTATGAGGTCGTAGTGCGATGTACGCCAAAGACTCTCGAAGCTGTGCGCATATCGGATCCGGACGGCTGTTGCAAAGCAACAATCATTGACAGTCTAATGCCGTTGCTTCGATACTCAGCAAAGTTGGTGGAAAGACGCCATTTTGCCCCGCAATTTACTTTAGAGCACGAGCCATTGGAAAAGAACGTGAGAGCAAATCCCCGCGCCGGTGCTATATGCGTACCTTCGGTCTCCATGGCAAAGATAGCTCGGTGGTTGCTGGAAGAGTGGCTGAGCCAATTCAGGAAAAGGCAAAATCTTACACTTCGAATCATTGAAAGCAGCTACTACGACCTGTTAATCGACTCAGGCGATCGCCGCAATGGAATACCCAGGTGGTTTGCGCGACTTATTGGTAAATTATTTCCGTCTCCTGATTTATGGATACTTCTCGACGTTTCCGCAAAAACAATGCAATCCATCAGCCGAGAATTCTTGTCTGCTGGCACACTTAAACAACGTGAAGCCTACCGCTCTTTCGTGAAGACTAGAAAGAGATACATTATCCTTGACGCAGAGAAGCCGCCCGCCAGCGTTGCGGAAGAGGCGTATGCCGCAATAATCGACACTCTCGCACTGCGCACGGCAAGACAGCTCAGGAACCGCTTCTGATAGTTTAGCATCCGCGACATATGACGGCATTCGCGAATTACTGTTTGAAGGAGTAAAGGATTTTGATAATCGTTGTTCTTGGCCCCGATGGAGCAGGTAAGAGCTCTGTCATTCACGGATTAATCGACAAATTGGCCCAGAATGATTGCGTCGTAAAGATGCGTCACCTGAAACCGTTCTTAGTCATTATGAAACGTGTCGAGCCGGGTGCGGTAGTCAACAATCCGCATGGCAGGCCGCCTCGCTCTGCGTTGTTCTCACTTGCAAAGATATTTGTATGGCTTATGGAAGAGTGGTGCATGAATTGTTTTCAGGATAGAAGCGAGACGTTGCTTATTTATGACCGTTACTATCATGACCTTCTGATTGACCCAAAGCGCTATCGCTACGGAGGCCCGCTATGGGCTGCAAAGATGGTTAGCAAGTTGATTCCACAGCCGAGACTATGGGTGCTGTTGGACGCTCCAGCGCAAGTGCTGCAAGCACGCAAGCAGGAGGTTTCTTTGGAAGAGACCGCGCGGCAACGTCAAGCATACCTTGATTTCGTACGAGGCCAGAAACACTATATAATCATTAATGCAACACAATCGCTGGATAAAACGATAGCGGATACAGAATACGCCATAATTGAAGCGAGGAGAGTAGACATGTGCAATCGTGGATGACATTACAGGTTTTGTAAATTATTTGAACAACCAACTAACACGAATCTTGCGCTGTGCTGGAGTAGATGGGAGCGTCTCACTTACTCATGCATTATCGCCACATGGAAAGCAGTAAAGAAATGAAAGTTCTAATCTCCGCATACGCATGCGAACCAGGAAAAGGCTCGGAGCCTGGAGTCGGCTGGCATTGGATAACAGAGCTGGCTCACCTTGGACATGAAGTCCATGTTATTACGCGATCCAATAATCGAGAATCCATCGAGAATGCGTTGGCGAATGTTCCGATTATGGGCCTACGTTTCCACTATTATGATCTTCCCTCATGGGGGAAGTGGTGGAAGCGAGGAAACCGGGGCATTCAACTCTATTATCGGCTATGGCAGCACGGCGCATATTGTTTGGCGAAGCGTCTTACAAGTAAGATACATTACGATTTAGTTCATTATTTGACTTTTGGAGGTTTTCGCCAGCCATCGTTCATGGGCCGTCTAGGACTGCCCTTCATTATAGGTCCGACTGGCGGTGGGGAAGTTACGCCCGTCTCGCTGCGTGACAGCTACCCCGCAATAATTGCATTCAGGGAGATACTTCGCGAGATATCTATTAAGCTGGCATACTGGGATCCAGCTGTTCGCGCCATGTATAGACAGGCAACGGTAGTTTTCAGCAGAACTCGGGATACGCTTGCGATTCTTCCGGTCAGCTGCCGAGAGAAAAGCCGAGTGCAGCATGAGATTGGACTCGATCCGCACAGAATAAGACATGAGGTTATGGTCCCGTCTACGAACGCCGACTTCCTTTATGCGGGTCGTCTTGTATATAATAAGGGATTACACTTAGCGCTGAAGGCGTTCTCAGAACTCATTCTAGATCGGCCCAATTCAACATTTACGATAATTGGAACTGGACCAAATGAAGCCCGGCTTAAAAGCCTCTCTGCGACACTGGGACTTCGAGACTCTGTGCGATGGCTGGGTTGGATTCCATATGAGGAATTGTGGATGCAATATTGCCATTACACGGCCTTTGTATTTCCGAGCCTGCATGACGCTGGCGGCAGTGTAGTCCTTGAGGCGTTATCGCAGGCTCTCCCGGTAATCTGCTTGGATACTGGCGGGCCAGGTGAAATACTTTCGCCATCCTGCGGCATTAAGATTCCAGTGAAGAACCGGAGCGCGACAGAAGTGGTTAGAGATTTATCGGCCGCGATGCGTAACTTCGCCGATAATCCAGAGTTGCGCGACCAAATGGGGCGTCGAGCTCTGGAAGTTGCAAGAAAAAGCACTTGGAGGAATGTCGTTTCCAGCACATACGCACAGATTGAGGACGCATTAAATGCCTCAAATATGTACGGCACGGATCGCCTAGTTTGAATGGCAGAGCTGTACTACCGCGTCTACTGAAAAGTGACAAAGGAACTTCATGAAGTTATCTGCGCGATTGAGAAACTGTGACTTACCGGGCGATATTGGAGTGCGGCAACACGAACGCATTTCCGCGCTTGAGTTTTTTAAAATATATCCTATCTTTCTGCTTGCATTTGGTCCGCCAGTATTCAGACTTCCCGGAAGCGTTGATATAACTCGTGGGCAGGTGGACATCTGGGGTTTCTTCCAAGTAGGCTTGCTCGTTCTGGTCGCTATTCCGGTGATTCTGCGCTTAGTTGCCGCAGATTCTATTTCTATTCCTATACAAATCCGATCTATCCTGAGATTGGCCTTTTTCCTCGGTTTACTATTTATTTTATCTACAGTCTACACAACCGACCGCTTAACAACCATTGCGTATTCTATCTGCTATTTTCTCACTCTGATCTGCATGGTGGAGTTTATTGTACGTGTTTATCGGAATCCTCCTAACTGGATACAATGTATGTATCAGCTTAGACTTATAGCGTTTATTTTATTGGTTCTTGTTTTTCTGACATTGTTATTTAACTCAAGCCTCGTTCTAAACTCCGAAATAGATACGGGATTTCGCTTTTCGGGAGGTGGCGTAGCTCCTATGCCGATTATTTGCCCAATTATTACAATTATTTCCGCACACGCCTTATTACATAACCTGGAATCCAGGGTCCGATCAGTATTTTTCCTATTCATCGGCCTTACAGGCACATTGATTACGAGGTCAAGAGGAAGCGAGATAGCTTTGCTTTTCGCTCTTGCATTTATCGTAATGTTCTGGGCAAGATTAAGCCGACGTACAATGTATGTGTTCATCTCTGGATTCATTTTGTTTATCTTGCTCTCAGGAGTGTTTGTGGGGTTTATCGGGACAGAGAGAATATGGAATATATTTAATCGCGGAGAGGAAAGAGGTGGTATTCAAAGCGCTAGCGGAAGGACTTATATATGGTCATTCGTTATTCATTACTGTATCTCCCATCCTTTTGGAATGGGCTACGTCGCTGGTTTTCGAACTATCTTTAGAGATTATTATTCTCTCGGACTACCGTTAGTTGTTTCCAGAATTGGTAATGCCCATAACGCCTTCATACAGGTTTTGGCAGATGCCGGCTGGCTGGCTTTGATAATCTATCTTATTATGATTGCCAGGATAGTCGCTGTTGCATGGCGCTCTGCTAAAGTTCCATCTTCAAAAACTCTGGAATATGGCTGTGCTCCAAATCACGTGATGGCTTGCGCGCTGGCTTTACTTGTATTTTGTATAGTGGGTGGAATTACCGGCGCTGATTATGTCGTTCCTATGAGGGCCAGCTTTTATTTCCAGAACGTTATTATAGCAATTATATTAGGAGCTTTTGCAAGATCACTTATCGCTGCACGCGTTAAGTCCAGAGTCTCGGACATATGACATTACAGGATAACAATGATATTTGATTATGAGGTGATTCGATGAGAGTTATCGTAACGCATAACAGATATCAATATGGCGGAGGTGAAGACGCGGTCGTACGCGACGAAGTCGTGTTGCTCCGACAGCGCGGTCATGTCGTGGAGCTTATAGAGCAGGATAATAGCGCGATTCATGGTATACGCGGCAATCTTATTGCTTCTACGTCTATCTTTTATTCAGTCGAGTTCGCGAAAACGGATGAAGCAAGTGCTTCATGACTTTCGTCCGGATATAGTTCATATTCACAATTGGTTCCCGATGCTGTCACCGTCGATTATTCTAGAGGCAAACTCTTCGGGAATCCCTGTTGTTCAGACCTTGCATAATTACAGGATGCTTTGCGCGAACGCACTGCTTTATCGCGATGGAGCTGTATGCACAGACTGCCTCGGCAAATCGCTTCCTATCAACGGCATTGTCCATGGCTGCTATCGCAACAGCCGCGCTGGCAGTGCTATCGTAACGGCTGCGTATGCTTTTCACCGGCTTATACGCACATGGGATCGAGTCAGCCTTTTTATTGCAGTTTCAGACTTTGAGCGCGAGATTCTCGTTCGCGGCGGTTTGCCTGCGGAAAAGGTAGTGGTCAAGCCGAACTTTGTTGATTCGGAGTATTTGACGGTAGAGGGGAATCGAGAAGATGTTGCGCTTTATGTCGGCAGGCTATCGCCGGAAAAGGGCATCAGAACGCTGCTTTCAGCGTGGAATTCGGGTAGGATTCAATTTCGCCTAAAAATCATCGGCGATGGCCCCCTTGCAGACGAAGTTCGCTCATGCGCTGTCAACAACGAGCGGGTAGAATATCTAGGCTTGCGGCCATCAGACGATGTCTATCGGGAGATGGCGAAGGCAAAGTTTCTGGTTTGTCCATCAGAGTGTTATGAGACCTTTGGTCGCACTGTGGTTGAGGCATTTTCACAAGGCACTCCCGTTCTCGCTGCTGATATTGGATGCATGCGAGAATTAGTGGAAAACGGCGAAACCGGTTATCGCTTTCTACCGGGAAATGTTGATGCGCTCGTAGCCGGTGCGCTTTACTTGCTCGGCTGTAGCAATCTCGAGCAGATGCGTTTGAATTGTCGCAGCCTGTTCCTACGCAAGTTTTCAGCGGAGATCAATTATCCTTTGTTGATGGGATTCTACAACCAAGCCATCGAAACGCGAAAGACGAGTTAGTTGTCGTGTGATACGGATTGCGCCATCCCGCGCGGAAGTTTAGGACGTATGAATTCTGTAATGAATAGTTCGAACAAAATCGGCGTTGTTACTGTTACCTTTAATAGCGGGCACGTGCTCGAACAGTTCCTGCATTCGCTGGCGTCGCAGACTTATGGAGATTTTCTCGTCTATGCGGTAGATAGTGGATCGCAGGATAACACAATTGAACTTCTCAAAGCATGGGCAGACGATAGGCTTCGAGTGATCCCAAACTCTATCAATGTCGGCGTTGCCGAGGGAGACAATCAGGGAATACGAGCCGCGCTAAGCGATGGTTGCGACTACGTGCTGCTTTTAAATAATGACGTGGAATTCGAGCCGGAAACTTTCGCAAATCTCGTAACTGAACTCAATGCGCTGGATTGCGATCTACTTGCTCCTAAGATTCTTTATCAGGACGGCATCCATGTGTGTTCGGCGGGCGGTTATTTTAGCGTACTTAAGGGCTACCTTGGCAGTCAAACAGGTTATAGAGAGATTGATTGTGGCCAGTATGATTTGCCTAGACGCATCAGGAATGCGTCCGGTTGTTGCCTTCTTGCCCGCAGCCAAATCTTTAATAAAATTGGCATGATGGACGTGAAATATTTTGTTTACCATGAGGACGCGGACTTTTTGTTTCGCGCCTGGCGGGCTGGACTGACTATGTTTTATACGCCCCGCGTACGCATCTTCCATAAGGTGAGTTCACTAACCGGAGGCCCCAAATCGCCCTTCAGTATTCGATACAACGCACGCGGCCATGTATACTTCATGCTGAAGAACCTTGGTGTGATGCGCTGCCTTTTTTACTTACCTGCCCTGCAACTGCGGATGCTTATTAAGTTGATGCTTCACACTATAAATTGGAACGAATATATAATCCGGCAGCACGCTTTTTTTGAAGGTATTGCCGTGTGGGCATCCTGAAAAGACCTGCTGTCCAGGGGAGACATCAGTCCCTCCACGCTTCTTATTATCGTTGGGATTTCCGGACAGGAATCATCTCTGATTCATCGTTTCATTCAGGAGGCGGACCTGACCGGAATGGAGGCGCTGTTGCAAGTAATCAGCGACGGCGAGTTACAGTGGTGCTACAAGAACTGCGAGGTACAGCTGGCGTCTTCCATTCTAGGAGGCTTCGGATTTCCTATCGTGGAGGATTGCGGGCCGGCTGCTGCATTGTTTGCTCCTAGATCGCGGCATTTTATGAAGTCGACGAGGAGCACTACCGGTACTTTTTCCTGGGGTCATATGCGGAAACGGCTTGTGCGGAGGCCGTTCGCGCTACACTCACTTCCAACCGCTATCCGCCGATGAATCTGCCGCAATTCTCAGAGCCGACAATTGACTAACGGTATATGAACCTATATCGAAGGATTAACACTCAAAGCGCGAGCGTTAGGTGGAGATCCGTTCACCGTAACCGGTGATTGCGGCCAGTTGACGCAATAAATAGGCGGCGTGTGAGGGGCTAAGATGCTGGTTAAAGAGTACGAGCTGCTCGAGCAGATAGGTGATAGTCATGAGCGGCAGCAATTGCAAGTCGAGATCCATGCGGCGAAAGTAGTCGCTGTAAAAAGGGTCTTGATCGAATCGTTGGATAATCTCTGCCGTTGCTTTTCGCCGATGAGCAAGTCGTCGATGAACTGAAAATGCAACAGGTCGTGGGCGGGCAGTCCGGAAAAATCGGCCCACTCCCAATCAACAAGGACATATCCCTTCTTCGGATGGTTGCGCAGATTCCATGGCGCAAAGTCTCCATGCACCAGCATCGTGGGGATGGAGATATCGAGATCAAGGCATCCAAGTGAGTGGTCGAGCACATCGGGAGCTATCTTATCCAACTGCGCCTTGAATGGATGGAGACGGCTCGCCATTTCGCCGGCAATTTGAGCCAGGCATGTGGAATGACCACTGCGAGGCAACCTGCACAGCAAATCCATGTATTCCGGTAAAAATTTTCGCCCAGGCATCGCTCCAGGTATATATTCCTGCGCCGCTGCACGCAGATCAGGGTGAATCGATAGTAGCTTTGGCGCCCAACTGTACTGTTCCAGCTTGAGGAGCACTTCAGCTTCATGGAGGACACTTAAGCCGCCTCCTGCCGTAAGTCCAACCTTCAGCACTGCGGCGATTTGTTGCGATCCATCGAGCAGGAATGCTATTACTTTCCTGTCGACAGATGGATTGCCTATCAGAATGACTATTTCTCCGGCCTCTGATCGGAGGCCGCACCTTTCAAACCATTGCAGCGCTCCTTTGCGGGAAGTATTTACTTTCGTGACAGAGTGAATAAAATGCAATACTCCGGCGCGCGCGGCCATACGAATTGCGTACCATTTCATCCGGCTGGACATATTGTAGGGATGCCAGATACCCAACACGGCGGCAGCAGCGCGCGATTTCGTTGGAATCAGCCAGCGGGGACCGTAGTTGCCGGGAATCACATAATAAGCTTCCAACTCCTCGGCGTTGACGCCGGAGTCCATCCCCAGAGCATTCAATATATCTGCAACATTGAGCATCTCAACAGGGCGTGTGCAATCTGTCGACCTATTCATTCACGATACACTCCCGCTTACGTTGTTTCCAGGTTCGCTACTGCTCAAGCCCCAAGCCTTTTTGCCTGCTCCTCGCCATTCAAGACGCGGAAGACTCCCTCGGCCAAAGCCTGCAATTCATCCTCGCCGGGATAAACGCGAACTGGCGCAATCCATTCCAGGTAACCGAGCAACTGCCTTACCACTCTTTCAGAATGCGCGATTCCGCCGGTCAGCAGCACAGCGTCTACTTTGCCCTTAAGTACCGCCGCCATCGCTCCAACCTCTTTTCCGATCTGATACACCATCGCATCGAAGATCAGGGCAGCCTTACGATCTCCCGCGTCGATGCGCCGCTCCACCTCGATCATGTCGCGCGTGCCCAGGTAGGCGAATACGCCGCCGTCTCCAAAGAGATGGCGGTCAATCTGCTCATTGGTGTAGTTGCCGCTGAAGCAGAGCCGGGCCAGAGCTCTCACCGGCAGCCCGCCTGTGCGGTCAACTCCGAAAGGGCCTTCCTCGATGGAATTGCTGTCAATCATCCGGCCGTCTTGGTGGGCAGATACGGTGATTCCGCTGCCCAGGTGCGCCACAATCAGACGCAACTCGGAGTAGGTACGCCCTTGCTCGCGTGCATACCGCCGCGCCACGGCCTTGGTGTTCAGGGCATGACCGACGAACACGCGCTCCACCAGCGGCGAACCGGAAGGGCGCGCGCACTTCTGCCACTCGTCCACCGTCACCGGATCCACAATGTAGGCGTTCACCCCGGCCGCCTGAGCGAAGCGTAATGCCAGCAAGCCGCCCAGATTCGATGCGTGCTGACCGCGGCGAGCCATGCGCAGCTCCTCCACCATCACCTCATCCACCAGATAGGTACCGCAAACCAGCGGCGGCAGCAAGCCTCCCCGTCCGACCGTGGCGGCAAATTCCAGCTCCTTGTAGCCGGCTTCCGTGAGCGCCTGCTCAATCAGTTCCGCGCGATAGTCCAGCCGCGCCAGCATCGGCTTCCAGCGGAAGCGTGCCAGCTCTTCATCCCCATGCCGGATGGTGTACTCCCACTCGACGCCATCCTTGGTGTAGACCCCAATTTTCGTGGATGTTGCTCCGGGGTTGAGGACCAGCACCCGTCTCTTCTCGTTGGTCAAAAATGGCCCCTCCAGGCCAGAATGAGTTTACTCTGTCCACCGCACTCCCACAGCTTGTCGGAGGGCGCCGAGCCCACTCTGGCGCCAAAATGGAACCACCACCAGCCTTCAGCCGGCCACGCCAGAAATATCCCGGCCGCTTGACGAATTCGTGCTATAATCCATGTAATCGTAGAATTCGATCTGAAGTTTTTGCCTGTTCCGGTTACCGCCTACACGCAAACTTCCACATTGCGTTCGCGGTAAATCAGTATGAAGGAGCAACAAACAATGGAAACAGGCACAGTCAAGTGGTTTAACGACGCCAAGGGATTTGGATTTTTGAGCCGCGAAAACGGCGAGGACGTCTTCGTCCACCACACCGCCATCCAATCGAACGGTTTCCGTTCACTGCAGGAGGGCCAGAAGGTCCAGTTCAACGTGACCAAGGGCCCCAAGGGCTGGCAGGCTGAGAACGTCCAGGTTGTCTAAGGGTTACCCCCTTCAAACCAGTTCGGAATCAAACAGAAAGGGACGGCGAAACTGCCGTCCCTTTCGTGCGTCTGGCGGGGTGCGTTTATACTGTGCAACTATGAACGATTTCCCAAAATTCATGAAACATCCGGCAAACAGGATCGCAGTCTCCAGTCAAGCGACCCCAGGCGTTGAGGGGTACGTCTTCGACGGCAGAGACGGAAGCCAGATGGCGTTTTGGAGCTGCCGTGAAAATGCGGTATCGGCGGCGCATATCCACGATTACGACGAATACATGATCGTTGTGCAGGGCTGCTATACCTTGATCATCGATGGGGAGCGGATTCCTGTGAAGGCCGGAGAAGAATATCTCATTCCAAGCGGCGTCGAGCACAGCGGCGAAGTTCTTGCCGGGACCCGAACGATCCACGCATTTGGCGGCCATCGTGCCGTCCGTGCTCAGAACTCCAACTGACCACTGATAACTGTCCTACGCCGCCGGCTTGAGGCTCTTCAGGTTGACCTGCGGTATCGCCGGGTGAAGATTTTCCATGATCGTGACGTGGGTGCCTAAATATTGCAGTACATCGTTGATGGAATCCTCGAAGCGCGAGCCGGTTTTGTGCGTGGCCTTGACGCCTTTAGAGACCAATTGGCAGACTTCAAAGCGGTTCATTCCCTGCGCCAGGGCGCGGTGTATTTTGTCGGAACGCATGACTTGACTCCGGTCAACAGGTGATTGTTGCGTGCGGTGCGGAGCTCGTCAGGAGCGGTAGGATGGCAAGAGCCGAGCAGGCTTTCCTGATTCAAAAGGCGTGCCTGATAGTTCTGATCTACTTCCATTGTACGCCGGAAACCGAGCCAGTGCGGGCTTTTACGTGCCCGAGCTGCTTTCGCCTGCTTACAAACCCTGTTATTCTAAAGGTTAAAACCGCCTAATTTGCGGGAAATCCCGAAGTG
>CAWJDN010000013.1:0-3243 GCA_963840985.1 uncultured Acidobacteriaceae bacterium | reverse complement strand
CGGCCTCGGCGGAGGCACGCTCGATTCGCATCTGGAGACGCCTAAGATTCAACGCACATGGCAACAATTATGGAAAGAGGATCTGGAACCGTATCGTGCCCTGCGCGATGAGATGCCGATAGTGATGGTGAACCACGCAGCGTATCCGTTGACCGCGGACCCGAAGCGCCCGGCAACGGTTTCGAAGTTCTGGATGCAGACCTTCTGCGCAAGCGTATCGGCTACCGCGGCGTAGTGGTGCTCCGATGACTTGGAAATGGGCGGTTACCTATCGCATTACACCGGCGGGGCGGAAACAGTTGGCGGAAGAGGTCCGCAATTTCGATTTCCTGATCGCCAACATTGCGCGTGTCATGGAGGGCGCATGAGGTTCTGGAATCGTTTACGCTTGCGGGCGCGAAGTGGGCGCGGAGAATCGGAGCTTGCCGACGAAATCCGTCTGCATCGCGAAATGCTGGAAGAGGAATTCCGGCGCGAGGGAATGTCGCGCCAGGAAGCGGCGCACGCCGCGGCGCGGCAGTTCGGGAATGCCGGCGCGGCGGCCGACGGAAGCCGCGACGTGTGGTCGTTCCCGCGATTCGATGGGATGTGGAAAGATCTCGTGTTCGCGCTGCGCCTGATGTGGCGCCAGCCGCTGGTGACGATCGCGGCGGTGCTGACGATGGCGTTCGGCGTCGGCGCCAATACCGCAGTGCTCAGCGTACTGGAGACAGTGCTGCTCCATCCGCTGGGCATGGGGAACACCGGCGGCGTGATGGTGGCGCGCGTCCACGTCGACAAGCTGAGGATGAAGCACGCTCCCGATTCGGCGGTGGAGTTCGCAGAGATTCACGCCATGAGCGACGCCTTCTCTTCGGCCGCCGCCATGGAGAGCCGCGCGTGGACGTACCGAACAGCCGGGGAGGTGACACGGCTGGTGGGCCGTGCTGTCACGGCCGAATTCTTCCAGGTGTTCGGCGTCTCGCCCGCGCTGGGACGCTTTCTGAATGCCGATGACCGCGAAAGCGTGGTCCTCTCGTACGAGATGTGGCAATCGCAATTCGGCGGCGGCCGCGATGTGTTGGGACGGACCCTGATGCTCGACGATGCGCCGTACCGGATTGTCGGGGTGCGCCGCGCAAGTTCCGTTATCCCCCCGATGCCGCGGCTTGGTCTCCTCTGATTCTCTCTCCCGAACGGCTTTCCCAGCGCGGTAACAACATGGACCTGATGGTGTTCGCGCGGCTGCGGCCCGGCGTGACGCCGATTCAGGCGAACGGCCGCGTGAATCGGTATTTCGAAGGAGTATACGCGGCGCCCGGCGGCGGCGATCTGAAGAACATCGGGTATGGCGTCGATCTCGATCCCTTCTCGGTTTACCTTGCGGGCGAATTGCGCGAGCCTCTGTGGATGGTCTCCATGGCGGCGCTGGTGGTGTTGCTCACGGCGTGCGCCAATGTCGCCGGGCTGCTGTTAACGCGTAGCGCGGGCCGCCGCAGGGAGATCGCCATCCGCCTTGCCATGGGCGCGACCAAGGGACAGATCGTGCGCCAGCTTTTGATCGAGAGTATGCTGCTCGGCGGATTGGGCGGCTTGGCGGGTTTGGGCCTGGCGGAGATCGCGATCGTGCTCGTGAAGCGGATGGCGATGTTTTCAAGAGCCAGCGCCAGGGCGTCGGAAAGGCTGAGGTAGATTTTGCCTTCCTTCACCAGGTCGTTCAGCCGCACCGAGTTTGCAAAGCTGGCCTTGGCGATGCTGGTGGGCCGGTACTTATTGATTGGATCGCCCAACATCCTACCCGCAGGCTTGGAAAAATTCCGCGCGGAGGGGCGCAGATTCACCGGTTCTGTCAGCACCACAGGGGGAGCCGAGGGCAACTCGGAGGCCGCTTTCTCCGGAGTCTTTTCTCCCGCTCCGGGAGCTTGCTGGGCATATCCGGACGAGATTCCCGCCGTCCACGCCAGAAGGAGCGCCGCTATCGCGTACAGCCGTTTACCTGCCTGACGGCGCACATCCTGTCCATGATGGCTGACCGTGATCTTCTCCTGCTGCTCAAATACACTAATACCGAACAATTGCATGGTTCCTCTCCACGACATGATTCCTCTTTGGAAATAGCTGAGGCATTTGGGGCGTTCTTCTTAAAGACGTCCGGAGCGTCATTCAGGATGCAGACTTGTGACTACCCATTACCATTTTAACTTGCAGTCCGGCATGCTGCCTTCCGCCTACCGGTTCAATACGCGCGCGTAGGCTGTTTTGTTCCAGAACCACCTGCGGGGACTGGCCGCCCAAGCGGACGGCGCTTGCGCCACCTGCGGTGGGGCCAACCGCTCGCTATTCGCTCGCACCGACTTCTTTGCGAATTACTTAGCCACCTGCCGGTACACTGTTGCCAAGACCTCTTCTGTGACTGAAGACCCCCAATCCGCACCCGCGCTCCAGACCTGGAAATTGACCTTGGCCTACGACGGCACCGGTTTCCGCGGTTGGCAGGTGCAGCCGGGCGAGAGGACTGTTCAGGGCGAGCTGCAGGCTGCGCTAGGGCGGGTATGTGGGGAATCGCCCCTGCCGCAAGGCTCGGGACGAACCGACGCCGGCGTCCATGCGCTTGGCCAAGTGGCCAGTTTCACGCTGGCTGCGCCGATTCCGGCGGAAAACCTGCAACGCGCGTTAAACCGGACACTGCCCCCGGCGATTCGCGTTCTGGAGGCGAAAACCGTGCCAAGCACATTTCATGCGCGGCACTCGGCCGTGGCCAAGACATACGAGTATCGAGTTTTCAGGGGTGTGATTTGCCCGCCATTTTTGGCTCCATACGTCTACGCCTGCTCATGGCAGATGGATGTGGAGGCATTGCAAAAAAGTGCACGGTTTTTTGAGGGCAAGCACGATTTTCTGAGCTTTGCGGCCACCGATCCCGAGCTGGTCAAGCTCGGAGTGGATGAGGATGCCGAGCCGGAGGTACGACCGCTGCCCAGGCCGGGATTTCAGACGGAGCCACCAATGGCGACGACGGTAAAGACTGTTTTTTCTTCAACTTGGGAGGCGCGACCGAGCCCGGAGGGCGAATTGCTGGTCTATCGCGTGCGGGGCAGCGGATTTCTACACCACATGGTGCGCAACCTGGTGGGAACGATGCTGGATGTGGGGCGGGGACGGATCGGCGTGGATGAGATTCCCGGGATTCTTGCCGCCCGCAGCCGCGCGGCAGCCGGACCGACTGCTCCGGCGAGGGGGCTGTTTCTTTGTTCGGTGGAGTAT
>CAWJDN010000012.1:0-4247 GCA_963840985.1 uncultured Acidobacteriaceae bacterium | reverse complement strand
CGGAGAGTGAACGAGTCGCAGGCGCGTGCCCAGTCACGCTCGCAGAGAATCTCGGCGGAGATCGCTTCCGGCTTGCCGAAGAGCGTCAGAGCCTGGTAGGCCAGATGCGTGCCAAGGTCGAGCAGAACGCCACCGGATGCAGGGTCTTCCTTCCATAGGCGGTCGGTCGGGGGATCAGGCCGCCAGCGGTCAAAACGAGACTCAAAGTAGACCAACCGGCCCATCAAACCCTCATGCAATAGTTTCTGAATCGTCTGGAAGTCACTGTCCCAGCTCCGGTTATGGAACGGTACAAGGAAAGCGTTATGGGCCGTCGCAAGCTCCATAAGCTGGGCTATTTCGGCGGACGTTGTGCATACAGGCTTGTCCACAATAACGTTTTTGCCGGCGCGTAGAATCTGGCTGGCTACCTTGAAGTGGCTTTGGCTGGGCGTGGCGACCACAAACAGGCCGAGCGAGGCATCGGCCAGCATGGCTTCGAGAGAGCGATAGGTGAGGATGCCAGGATAGCGCTGGGCGGCTTTGTCTGAAGTGCGCTCCAGCACGGCGGCCAACTCCAACCCATCGACCGAGGAGATCAGTGGAGCGTGAAAGACCCGCCCCACCATTCCAAACCCAATTAAGCCAACACGAATCATTTGTTACTCCCGGCGATGCGTTGGCAAAGTTAAACCTCCCGCCGTCCCTCCAGCGCGCGCGCCATGGTCACCTCGTCGGCGTATTCGATATCGCTGCCGGCAGGAACGCCCGTTGCGATGCGCGTGATTCGGACCTTAAAGCCGCGCAACGCGTCGGCCAGCCAGTGGGCGGTAGCTTCGCCTTCGAGTGTGGGACTGGTGGCCAGGATAATCTCATCAACCTCGCCGCGTTCCACGCGAGCGACCAGCGTGCCGGTTCGCAACTGATCCGGTCCCACGCCATGCAGAGGCGAGAGCGTGCCGTGCAGCACGTGATAGACGCCCTGGTAGCCGCCGCCCCCCGGAGAACCAGATTGGTAGCTGCGTGTGCGCTCCACTGCGGCAATGGTCGTGGGCTCCTCGACCACGCACACCAGGCGGTGGTTTCTGGCAGGGCTGGAGCAATAGGCGCAGGGATCGATGTCTGTGACGTTGTTGCAAATCGAGCACAGACACAAGTTCGCCTTAAGGCCACGCACCGCTTCGGCCAGGGCCGCCGCATCTTCTTCGTTGGAGCGCAGGATGTGGAAGGCGAGGCGCTGAGCGCTCTTGGTTCCCACCCCCGGCAGCTTCTTCAACTCTTCAATCAGCCGCGCCATCGGCTCGGCATAGCGGGTCACGGGTTGCGCCTCCTACAGCGTTCGATAGACGATGCCGGCAAATGTATCGGCGTTCATGAAGCCTTTGGCCATCGTGGCATCAAACTCCGCTGTGGGCTTTTTGGCGATGACCTCCTCTTCGCTGGCTCCGGCGGTCTTGAGAGCAGCCACTTTGTCGCGAACAGCCGCTAGCATGTCGTGATACTTTTGAAAATCTGCTTTCGTCCCCAGCGGTCCATGGCCGGGAATGATCTTCATGTCGCTGTTCGACATGGCTAATGTTTTTTCAGCAGCGCGGATCATGCCGCCGATGGAGCCGCCCGTGCCTTCGTCGATGAAGGGATAAAGGCCATTGAACCAAATGTCGCCCACATGCAGCACATTCGCCTTGTGAAAGTAAATGTAGATGTCGGTGTCGGTATGCGCGGGGGCAAAGTGCACCAGGTCAAGCTGGTCGCTGTTGCGCCACACACGCAAGGCATCCTCGAAGGTGACCGTCGGCCATGCGCCGGCTGGAGCGGCTGGTGTGGTGGAGTGAAAGAGCTTCATCGTCTGCGGTGTGGAGAGCCGCTCGCGGGTATTTTGGTGAGCGAAGATGGTGAATCCAGCAGCGTGCATTCCTTCGTTGCCGCCGGTGTGGTCACCGTGCCAGTGGGTGTTGATCAGCGCGAAGGGAGCATCTTTGCTCAAGCTCCCAATGGCCTCGAGAATCCGCGGAACCGCCGGAGCAAAGCTCGCATCGATCAGCACGTTGCCTTCCGGGCCGGTTTGCAGCGCCATGTTGCCGCCCTGGCCCTGAAGCAGATAGACGTTGTCATAGAGCTTGGTAGTCTTGATCGGGATATTCGCAGCATCCGCGTGTGCCTGAGCAACACGCTCTATGACCGTTGTAGTCTGTGCGCTCATCGTGCGGGGAAGCAGCGCGGCCGCGCCTGCCGCTACACCCAACTCCAGGAAATTTCTGCGATTCATTCCTTCAAGCATTGTTACTCCCTCCTGCCGGTTTCGAATATGATTTTCAAAGTTAAATCTCAACTCATCCCCGGCAACTTGAGCCCGCCCAACATTCCCTGCACGCTTGATTTTATTGCCTCATCGGCCTTGTGTCCTGCGTCGTTGACCGCGGCCACTACCAGGTCTTCGAGCATCTCCACATCCGGCTTGTCGCCGCCCAGGCCAATCACTGCCGCGGGCTCAATGTGGATCTTGAGGAGCTGCTTTTTGCCGTTCATGGTTGCTGTCACGGCGCCGCCGCCGCTGGCTCCCTCGACCACCGTCTGGGCCAGTTTATGCTGAACCTCCTCCTGCATCTGGTTGGCCTGGGAAAGCATCTCGGAGATTTTGAGCGGGTTGAGCATGACTTGTACTCCTCATCTATAGCGTGCGTTTACTTCTGTCTCAGATCCACAACACTGCGCACCTCGGCCTTGAAGATCTCCTGCGCCCGCTGGACTAACGGATTCGCTAGCGCAGCCTCTTGAATGCTGCCGACTGGTGGTGCGGGCATCGGTGCCGCTTGTGCGGCTCCCTCGCCGGGAACGATCAGAAATCGCGCAGGCGCGCCCAACCGTTGCAGCTCCTGACGGATAATCTTCTCCGCCGCTGCGTTGACCGTCAGGGCCAGCATCTTCTTGCCCATGCCAGCCACCTCGATGCGTAGGCTGGCGCCGTCAATCGTCCACACGCCCGTGCCCAGCAACTTGGACGCCGATACGTGACCACCCTCGACCAATGCGCTGCCGACGGCGTGACGAATTTGTTCGATGCTGAGAGGAGTAGCCGACTCAGCAGCAGCCTGCGGAGCCACGGCCAGCGCGCCATCAGTAATAGTTGTGGCGTAGATGGTAGCTGTTGCCGTCGAGGCAGGGATGAGCGAGGCCGCTGAATCCTGCTTCGGGCCGGACTCCATCTTCGATCCCGATCCCACACTGTCTCCCGCAGGCCCAAACGGCGAAAGAGGCGCCGCACTGGTAGGAGCAACAGAAGCGGACGAACGAGCTGGGCTCGAGGCTGAACTTGCGGCTAGCCGCGGAGCAGAAGCCGACGCTGGATTCGCAGATCGCGCCGCCCCCACGCCGCTCAACAGCTCCTCAATCGGCAGCAGCCGCTGCGCATGAATCAGCTTGAGCAGGCCCAGTTCCAGATGGAAGCGCTGCTCCTGGCGATAGTTCAGGTCGTCGAAGGTGCGCAGAACAATCTGTAGGTTACGGGTCAGCTCCTCTTCTGTGAACAGTTGCGCGGTGCGCGCGGCGCGGGCGCGCTCATCGGCACTGATTTGCAGCAGCTCTGTCTGCTCGCCGCCCAGCTTGGCCATTAAACAATTTCTCAGATAGCGGACCATCTGCCGCGCCAGCGACGAGGGGTTGTGACCGGCGTTGACCAGCAGGTTCAATTGCTCCATCAAGTCGGCGCTCTGCCCAGCAGCGACGGCTTCCAGCAGCCGCTCGAAGACCGCGTTGGGAACCACGCCCATCAACTCGCGAATCTGCGCCGCCGAAAGCACCGGACGGCCTTTCTCCACCGGCGCGGAGGCGATGGCCTGATCCATAATCGACAACGCATCTCTCATCGACCCGTCGCCAGCCTCAGCCAGCAGAGCCAGCGCGGCATCCTCGGCTTCGACCTTCTCTTCAGCGGCGATCATCTTTAACTGCGCCAAAATGTCATCGAATTTGACGGCATGAAAGCTGAAGTGCTGGCAGCGCGAGCGGATGGTCTGCGGAATGTCCTCTGGCTGTGTGGTAGCCATCATGAAGATGACGTGTGCCGGCGGCTCTTCGAGGGTTTTGAGCAGGGCATTGAAGGCCGCGTCGGTAATCTGGTGGGCCTCGTCGAGGATGTAAATCTTGTACCTGTCACGCGACGGCGCGTAGCGTGCGGCGTCCCTCAACTCGCGAATCTCGTCGATGCCGCGATTGGTGGCGGCGTCGATCTCGATTACGTCCACGGCATTGCCCTGGCGAATCTCTGC
>CAWJDN010000011.1:0-24481 GCA_963840985.1 uncultured Acidobacteriaceae bacterium | reverse complement strand
GAAACCAAGACCGTGCAAATAGCGCTGCAAGCTTCGACACTTGCCTGGTGGGACGAGAAACTTCCGGGATTCCGGATTGAAGCCGAGCCTTGAGCGTGATGATCGGCAATTCGTCGAGCGACATCCAATTGACCACCGCGGTGAACGTTCAGTAGAGCGGGACATTACTTCACCTTCCATGCCGATGAGGAAAGTCTGTCGGTGAAGTGAATAATACCTCAGGGAGTTTCTGATTATGTCGGCGTTTTGAAAGGGCGACCGATCGCAGATTACGTCAAGTAACAGAGTACTTTCCGCAGTTAATATCCTGTGTGGCCTTGAGGAGATCCTCCGGGCGGCCAAGATCACGCCAATAGTATCCGTCCGCGTGAAAGGCGACAATCTTTTCTCCCTGGGCCACCAGATTCAGATAGGCGTCGATGATGGAAAACGCGCCTTCCTCTTCCATTTTCGTGAAGATTATGGGTGAGAGGACGTGAATGCCGGAAAAGGCCAGTGCCTGCATTTGTTCGGCAGGACGCACTAATTGGTCAGCTTGGGCCTCTTGATCAAGGCCAGATTCATCCTTCGCTGCGCGTCCAACTTGACGGCCGCAGAGTTGGCCTGCTCGTCGAAGAGCAATTGCCGCGAACTCGCGCGCTCCTGAACTGCCAGCGTGGCTAGAGCAGCCTGTTCCGTATGAAAACGCACCATGCGCCCCAGATCGATGGCGCTAAGGACATCGACGTTGTGCAGGATGAACGGCTCTTGCAAGCTATCGCTGAAAAACGGCGCGGTTTTCTTCAGGCCGCCGCCAGTGTCGAGCAACTCCGCTTCGAGAGAGAGTTCAATCCTCATGCCGAAGTTGTCGTTGGCTTTGAGATAATCGACAATCATCTGTGCATGATGATGCGCGTTGACAATCACCTCGCTGACGCCGAAGGAACGCAGGCGCGAAAGCGTGATCTCCAGCAGCGTGCGACCGGCTACGGTGACCAGCGCCTTGGGACGGTCGTCGGTGAGCGGCCGCAGGCGCGATCCCAGGCCGGCGGCAAGAATCATAGCCTTCATCGACTCATCTTCTCCAGTTCGATATGGCGGACGGCCACGTCCACTCCGCCGTTCTCGCGCAGATGCTGCGCCAACTGCTCGGCAAGATATACGGAGCGGTGTTGGCCTCCGGTGCAGCCGAACGACACCATGAGACTCTTGAAACCTCGACGCTGATAGTTGCTCACGCTTGCATCCACCAGCGACTGAACGTTGGCCAGATACTGGTGCACGCTGGCCTGCCGGTTGAGATAGTCGATTACGGCCGCGTCTTTACCGTTCAACGCGCGGAACTGTTCTTCGCGCCCCGGATTAGGAAGGCTGCGCGCATCGAAGATATATCCGCCGCCATTGTCGGACACATCGGTGGGCATTTCGCCGTGGAATGAAAAACTAAATATCCGCACCTTCAAACCCTCAGCGGAAGAAGTTCGGTCCTGCAATTTCTCCGAGGTCAACATGCCTTGCAGCGCTTCCAATAGCGCGGGCAACGTGATAGGCAGCTTGACGTTATGAACCAGCCAGCGCAGGTTCTTCAACGCATAGGGCACACTCTGCAGGAAATGTGCCTTGCGCTCATAGAATCCGCGAAAGCCATAAGTTCCCAGGGCCTGCAGAATGCGCACGTAAACGTACGCGTAGTAGTGCTCCATGAAGGCTTCGCGGTCCAAGTCGATGGTTCTGCCGAGGCAATCGAGATAGTGGTCCAGCAGTTCCTGGCGCAACTCCGGCGGAAGATCCGCTTTGCCATCGTAGAGCAAAGAAGCTATGTCGTATTGCAGTGCGCCTTTGCGGCCGCCCTGGTAGTCGAGAAAATACGGCTGACCGCCGGGCAGCATCACATTGCGCGATTGAAAGTCCCGATAGAGAAAATAATCAGCCTTGGCGCAGAGCAAAAACTTCGACAAGCGGCTGAAATCATCCTCCAGCGCCTGTTCGTTGAATGGAATTCCGGCCAGACGCAGAAAATAATACTTGAAATAGTTCAGGTCCCAGGCGATGGATTGGCGATCGAAACGGTCACGCGGATAGCAGACTTTGTAATTCAGATCCCGGCCCGCCTCGACCTGAAAACGCGGCAGCATGGCCACCACCTTGCGATAGGCCTCAATAGCCGACGGAGCAATGGCCGAGCCGGTGCGATTTGCAACAAGAGAATCGAAGAGCGTGGTGTCGCCCAGGTCTTCTTCGAGATAGGCGCCCTGGTTCAGGTCCTCCGCATAAATCTCCGGGACAGGCAACCCGCAGCGGCGAAAATGCCGGGAGAACTCCAGGAAAGCGATATTCTCCTCCCGCACTGAATAGAGAATGCCGATGGCCTTGTTCCCTCCACCGGAGAGACGCACGATGGTCCGTCCCGAGCCGCCGAGTTTGCCCTGAAGCGGCTGCACCACTTCGGCCGACAACCGGAAATGCTGCTCGAAAAGTCGTTTCAGGATGTCCATACATCTCTTTCCGGGGAATACTCAAGCTGCTACACAACGATACTCACCGCAGTTAACAGCGCGCAAGCCGTTAACCTGAGACGCTGGCTGCTTTCGCTTCAAAATGCGCCTCGATCTCTTCCAGCGTCTTGCCCTTGGTCTCCGGCAAAAAGAAGGCCGCGACGATGAAGTAGATGACCGTGAAGCCCGCAAATAGGAAAAGCATCGACGAGTAGCCGTGCTTGCTGACAAAGGGCAGAAAGATGCCGGAGAGCGTAGTGGAGACCAACTGGTTGATGACCAGCGCGATGCTCATGCCGTTGGAGCGGATGCGGGTGGGCATCAACTCGGAGAGAGCAAGCCAGACGCAGACGCCGGGGCCCAGGGCGAAGAATCCCATGAAGAGGAAGAGGCCCAGGGCAACCCACCAGCCGTGACGCGTGCTGGGCACCTGGCCGACCAGGGCCTTCTCGATTCGCAACGGGGCGGTTTGCGCAGCCTCCAGATTGCCCAGAGGATTCCTGAAGAAGGCCAGAACCTTGTTTGCGGGCACGCAACTATCCCTGGTGATTTCAATGGGCCGGGCGGCGGGGTCGTCGGAGCGCACGAAGGTGGTTGCGGCGGTGAAATCGCCGTAGGAGTAGATGATGGCCAGCGATGCTCTGTTGGCGTCAATTCGCTTGTTCGCGACGCCCTGCGTGGCCAGCAACCGGGCAGCTTCATCACGATCAAAGCGCAGCGTCAGTTCCTGGGCCGGAGTAATCAGGGCCTGGACTGGAGAGCGCGCGTCGAGGCTGACGGTTTCAGTGCGCAGAAAGAGAATGCCCACACCAATTAGCGAGGCAATGATGCCGCTGGTGCCCAGAGTGAGCAGGAACTTGCGGCCCTTGCGATCCACCAGCGCCATGCCCACGATGGTGAGCAGAAAGTTCATCGAAGTGAAGACGACATAGCCCCAATGGGCAGAGAGATCGGAGAGGCCGCTTTGCAGCAGGATGCTGGTGTTATAACCGATGAGCGCGTTGACGCCCGTGGCCGTATTGCAGAAGAGAATGATGCAGGCCAGCAGAAATGGCACCACGTATTTGCGGCGCAGGAGCGAGTCCTGAATTTTCTTGCCGTTGGAGGTATGCGCTTGGGATTTCCGCTCCGACTCTTCCATCTCCTGTAACTCGCGATTGGCTTGCTCCGCGGAGCGGGAACGCAACAAAGCCGCATGAGCCTGCTCCTTCTTTCCGCGCTTGAAGAGCCAGCGCGGCGACTCAGTTACCATCAGGCAGCCCAGCAGAAACAGGATGCCAGGAGGCAGTGCAACCCAAAAAAGATTGCGCCATGCATGATCTTTGTACAAGAACAGAGCCGAGACGTCACCAGTTTTGGCCACGGCGGCAACATGGTAACTGAAGTAGATTCCCAGCAGCGCGGCAAAAACCATGGATGCGGTGGGCAGCCATTGAAAGACGCCGGTTCCCTTGCCGCGGTCCCGCGCCGCCAGGCACTCGGCCAGATAGAGGGGAATGACGACGCCTATCAGCCCGGCGCTGACGCCTTCAAGCAGGCGGCCGAAAAACAAGGGCGCATAGCCGTGGGAGAGAGCGATCATGGGAATGCTGACAACGAAGGTGAGGCCACTGAGGATCATCAATGGTTTGCGACCCATCCAATCGGCCAGCATCCCGGCAAAGAGCGTGGAAAAGACCGCGCCCAGCATCACCACCGCCACAATCATGGACAGCTCCGCCGCGGTCAGCCGCGAAGTGTCTTGCAGATATGGCAGTGCACTGCCGATGATGCCGATGTCCATACCATAGAGCAGGCCGCCCAGTCCCGCGACCACAAGAAGAAAGAGGTTGTAGCCGCGTCTGGCAGAATGGCCGGCAGGCAGGTTCGCGGCGCCATGAGCTGTCTTTGTCATGGAAAATGTCCTCATCCGCAGTTTATTCCTCCGCTCAGCTTGCGCGATAGAATAAAGCCGGATCAAGGGTGGAATTGGGGTTTTCATCTGCCCTAAGGTGCCAGCCATCACTGCAAATTATCATATATTTACGGTAAGCATTAATTTAGGTTATGCGACCCGCAAGATTAGCGGAGGACGCAAATGAGTACAACGCACAACGGCCGCAGGGATTTCCTCAAGCAATCTCTTAGCGGAGCTGCAATCTTGTGCGCGGGCGGAGCGATGGAACCGCTGACCGCTGCGGAACCCGTTGCAACGGATACGAAATCCCGGGTCGTTGTCGCGCGCGATGAGCTGCTTCGCGGCACGGGGTCAACAGTGGATTCGCAGCGGATGCTGGCGCTAGCAGATCGCGGCCTACAGGCTCTATTTGACGCCGATCAACCGGTGGGAGCATGGAGAAAGCTGGTTCGTCCCGGCGATACAGTCAGCCTGAAGGTGAATACTCTGGGAGGCCGCGGAATCTCCACGAATATTCATCTCGTCGAAGCCATCTGTGAGCGGTTGCAGGAAGCCGGCGTCAAGGCCGCCAACATCGTGGTTTGGGACCGTGATAGCGACGAGATGGAGCGCGCCGGCTTTCATCTCGCCATCGGCGGGGACCGTGTGCAATGCTACGGCACCGATCGTGTCGGCTATGAAGAGGAGTTGTCCGCCTGGGGCAGCGTGGGCGGTCGCTTGTCGAAGATACTTACCCGAAACTGCAGCATGCTCATCAATCTACCCGTGCTGAAGGACCACGACGGCGCCGGCGTTACCATTGCCCTCAAGAATATGTACGGCGTGATTCATAATCCCAACAAGTACCATCCTAACGGATGCAATCCCTACGTCGCCGATCTGAACATGCTGCCGGAGATTCGCAGCAAAATGCGATTGACGATCTGCGATGCATCCACAGCGATGTACGAGGGCGGGCCGGGCTACAAGCCGGAACACAGTTGGAACGCCAATACGTTGCTTGTTTCCACCGATCCGGTTGCGCTCGACCATACTGGTTGGCGGATCATCGAGCGCAAACGCGCCGAAAAAGGATGGAAGACGCTGGAGTCAGAAGACCGCGCGCCACGTTACATTGCGACCGCGGCTGATGCCGAACACCGGCTGGGCACGAACGATCCCAAAAAGATTTTGCTCATCGAGGTTTAGCCGAAAGTGTAGCGGAGAGGCTCAATATGTTCTGTGAACTCAATGTCGAGAAAGCCGGGAAAAGCCCACTGGATCGACGCTCGTTTATGAAGTGCGCTTTAGCGTCGGGCGCTGCGCTAGGGATAACCAGTGTTGCCGAGCCCGCTGCCGCGAGTCCATCCGGCGCGGCTGCCGAGACTGGGGACGATGCGCGTTTCGTCGTCGAAGCAAAGTTTTACCAGAAGCTGCCGAATCGCAAGATCAAGTGCAAGCTGTGTCCGCGCGAGTGCACGGTGGGAGATAAGGAGCGCGGCTACTGCGGCGTGCGCGAAAATCGCGGCGGTACCTACTACACGCTGGTGCACTCGCGGGTCTGCGCGGCACACGTCGATCCCATCGAGAAGAAGCCGCTCTTCCACTATCTGCCGGGGACGATTGCATTCTCGATAGCCACGGCCGGCTGCAACGTAAATTGCAAATTCTGCCAGAACTGGGATATCTCCCAGTCGCGCCCCGAGCAGATTCCCGCCGAGTACATTCCTCCGCAGCGCGTTGCAGAAATTGCCCAGCAGTATAGCTGCCCCACGATTGCCTACACCTACAGCGAGCCGGTCGTTTTTGCCGAATACCTGATGGATGCCGCCGATGCGGGCCACGCTGCCGGAGTGCGCAGCATTGTGGTCTCCAACGGCTACATGCAAGCGGATGCGCTGAAGGCGGCTTATGGAAAGATGGACGCCATCAAGATCGATTTGAAATCCTTCACCGAGTCGTACTATAGCAAGGTTGTCACCGGCCAACTGAAGCCGGTGCTGGACACGCTGGTCACACTGCGCAAGATGGGCAAGTGGACAGAGATCGTCTATCTGGTGATTCCTACGCTCAATGACAGTGATGAGGAATTTCGTGGCCTTGCTCAATGGGTCAAGGCGAACCTGGGCGTGGATGTGCCGCTGCATTTTACGCAGTTTCATCCAGAATATTTGTTGAAGAATTTGCCTATCACGCCGGTACCCACTCTGGAGCGCGCCAAGGCGATTGCCGACGCCGAGGGACTACACTACGTTTATATTGGCAATGTGCCGGGACATCCGTCTCAGAACACTTATTGCCCCAAGTGCCGCAAAATGCTGGTGGAGCGCGTGGGGTTTACCGCAAGCCAAGTGCTGATCCGCAAGAACAGCTGCCCATTTTGTCAACAGTCGATTCCCGGCATCTGGCACGTATAGGAGGTATCGCACATGAGTATCGTCATGAATCCAAGCGCCTTTTTGATGGCTGCGCCGCTTCTGGCTCTGCTGGTGTTTACGCCGATCAAACACGATAGCTCCGGAGAACAACCAAAGGTGCGGCAAGCAGCCGTCGCCGGCAGCTTTTATCCGGCCGATCCCAAGGTTCTTTCCGCAATGATGGACGGTTTTCTCGCCAAGGTCTCCGTGCCGCCGGTTACTGATCCGATTCTTGCGGTAGTCGCGCCACATGCCGGCTACGAGTACTCCGGGCCCGTGGCCGCCTTCACTTACGCTCAATTGAAGGGGCACAAGTATGCGAGGGTCGTGGTGATTGCGCCAACGCACTACGTGTCCTTCGATTTCACTTCTATCTATGACGGTGACGCCTATGCGACACCGCTGGGCAACGTGCCGGTGGACAAGGAGTTTGCGCAGAAACTTGTGAAGATGAGCTCGACCATGAAGCTTTCCAGTGAGGGACACGAGCCCACATCGGCAGGCGGCGAGCACGCAGTCGAGGTTCAGTTGCCCTGGCTGCAAAAAGTGCTGGGCAATTTTGAAGTTGTACCCATCGTCATGGGAGACCAGAGTTACGAGAGCAGCCGCGCGTTGGGAGTGGCGCTGGCCAAGTTGATAAAGAGCGAAGGCAAGCAAGGCGAAACGCTCGTCCTGGCCAGTTCCGATCTGTCGCACTATCACACCTACGACGATGCAGTGACGATCGATCACAAGACGCTCAATGCGCTTCAGGCATGGGACTACTTCAGCATGTCGCGCAACTTTCAGTCGCGAATATGGGAGGCCTGCGGCGGCGCGCCCATCGTGGCCGCAATGATTTACGCCGAGCGCATGGGAGCCAATCAGGCTCGTGTGCTTAAGTACGAGAATTCTGGCGATGTTACAGGCGATCATTCACGCGTGGTCGGATACAGCGCGGACATTTTCGTGAAAGCTGATGCCGGAAAAGCAATGGAAACTCCGTTCTCGTTGAGTGAGCCGGAAAAGAGCGAGCTGCTTGCCCTGGCGCGCAAGTCGGTGGAATATGTGGTTCAGGAAAAATACGCGTATGAACCGCCAGCAAGCACAAGCACAACGCTAAACCAGGAGCGCGGCGCCTTCACAACTCTGAAAAAGTCTGGCGAGCTGCGCGGGTGCATTGGCTACACCTCCGCCATTAAGCCTCTCTATATCACCGTGCGCGACACGGCTACGCTGGCCGCCATGCAAGATCCGCGCTTCCCTCCGGTATCGGTATCGGAGTTGCCCAGCCTCGAATATGAAATCTCCGTACTCTCGCCTCTGCGGCGCGTAACAGACGTTCAACAGATAAGGGTTGGCGAGCATGGACTTCTGATGAAGAACGGCAACAGCGAGGGCCTTCTTCTTCCGCAAGTGCCGGTGGAACAACAATGGGACCGGCAAACGTTCCTTGAGCAGACCTGCCGCAAGGCGAGAATGCCTTCCACCTGCTGGATGGATGATGATACGGACATCTTCAGCTTCACTGCGGTTGTCTTCGGCGAGCACAAACCAGGAGCGCTCGATACGCATTGACATTACTGAAGATGGGTCACCCTATCCATTTCGAGCCTTTTGTGAAACTGGTAGGATTCTCTGCAAGCCCACGCGGCCAGCAGTGCCGGCGCCAGGTTCACGGCCATACACAGCCATGCGGTCTTCCAGAATCCGAAGACCGGAATCATGTAGCCGCTCAGTACTAGTGCGCCCAAACAACCGCCTAGTAAGTCGATGGCGTAGAGCATGCCGAGTCTGCGCCGGCCGCTGGCATCCTGGAGATAAATCTCCGTTGTCAACGGGAACTGGTATCCCCCCAACATTCCGCAAAGCGCGGCCAATACTGGAAAGACGCACTGCGCAGCCAGCCAGTTTGCCGTCAACCCGGAGAGTTTTGCTAGCAGGCTGACCAGCAACATCAGTAATGGCGCAGACAAAGCAAGAAGAAACTGTGTACTCGCAACGCCGCGACAAGGAAGACTGCTGTCGAGACGAATGCGGCGCAGGCCCAGCCAGCTTCCTAAAGCAATGCCGGCCATGCACAGAGCAATTAGAATAGCAAGCTGGTGGTAGACGTAACCATAGATTGATTGGAATGCAAGCAGCAGAATAATTTCGAGCGCCATCAGAGTGAACCCCGTCGCGGCCATACAACAGCCAGCCGACGCGCGGACACGTTGATCGCGAGCGGGAACAAACGCCAAGAGCGCCGCTATGGTTAATAGAACGATAAGAGTTGTGCCGAGAATGATCGCGAAATTAACGTGCCCCGCGGCCTGCAACCAGCCGGCATAGGATGGCTTGAATTGCGCGCTCCATAACACAACGTTGAAGTAATAAGCGATTGGCGAGAAATCGCGATTGACTTGTGTTGTGGCCATCGGCTGCAACTGATCGCGCACCTGCTCCATGCGATCGGGCATCATGCGGTAGGGAATAAAGTATTCGCGAACATATCGTGTCTTCAGATTGCGCTCAAGCAGCCTTGAAATCAGCACACGCGAATCATCCGTGAGAACGTCGGATCGCGTTGCGGCGAAGAAGTGGATCGTCTCTCCTGGAATTGCGACGACGTATGGAAATACTTCTCGCAGTGTTCGGTTGATGCAGCGCAGGAACTCCGCCAGGTCGGGGCTGATGGATTCCTCCGACGAACGCAGCTGCAGGGCTAATAATCCGCCCGGCGCAAGATGTTCGCGCGCGGAGCGAAAGAACTCTGCGGTATAGAACCTGTTCAACTGCGCGGTCTGCGGGTCGGGCACATTCACGATAATCACGTCGAATGTGTCGCGTGCCGACTTGAGATAGTACCGGCCATCCGCATAGTGCAGATGCACCTCGGAATCGGAAATGAGAACAGCGGACTCGGAGGGGAAATATTGTCGCGCCATGCCGATGAGCGCGGGGTCTAGCTCGACCAGATCGATACTTTCAACGGTGGGATGCCGGAGCGTTTGCGCTATAGCGCCGCTGGCGCCTCCACCGATCATCAGAATGCGCCGCGGCGCATGGTGCTCCAGCAGTGCGTAGTGAACTGCCTCTTCAGCAGCACTCTCATCCGGCGAGCTAGCCAGTATGAGGCCATTCTCGTAAAGGCTGCGAATGTCGCCGGTTTCTACGACTGTGAGGTTGCCGTAAATCGAGTCGCGTGAAGCGAGCAGATGGAAGCCGCGCCACTGGCGCGCCTGCGCAGATCGTTCCAACCATGGCGCAACCTCCGCAAGTAGGAAGACTGCGAGAATCGCCGCAGCTGCGATCACAACACCAAGCTGCATGCGGTTCACCCGCAACAAGAGAATGATTGCCATCAACAAGTTCAGGACAAGCACTACACAGGCAATCTGGAATGGCTCAAGATAACGCAGCAATACGAGGCTGGCGACGATTCCTCCAAGACCGGAGCCAGCCGCCTCCAGCAAGTAAGCCGCGCAAGTTGCAACACGCGCATCAACTGCGCACTCGTGGCAGTACATGCGCGTCGCGGTTACAAACAACGCGCCTGCAATTACGCAAAACACGCTCAGGCAAAGCAGCGATGCCAGCAGCACCGGGACCGGCCCAACCAGCTCGCCTGGCACGGTTTGAAATAGGCTCTTGCTAACGCGCAATGCCCATACCGCTAGCGGCAAGCTGATACCGAGTAGACATTCGAGCACAACAACCGTGCACCGCGCGCGGCTTTCGCGTAACGCAATACTGCTGCACAGGATGCTGCCGGCAGCTGTCCAGAAGAGCCACGTGGCAAGCATGATGCCCAGCGATATTTCGTTTCCACTGAAGACGACCATTAGTTCGCGCATGAGCACGATTTGGCCGATGACGGCGCTGAATCCTGTCAGCATCAGAGCCGCCCTGATGGCAGGCTCAGAACCTGGAGCCTTGCGGCCAGCGTCGGAATGGATGCTATCTTCCATCTGAACAAAATTAGAATTCAGTTGTTTTAGGAAAGCAAGGGCTATAAAGAGACTATATTAGTTGATTCAATTCCTGCGTATTTGACGATATGGTGGAACGAAAGCGCATCATACTTATATAACCCAAAGCGCACCTATAAGTCGAAATGATTATTTGCATCCCTCGGGTTACTACAATCAATTGTGTTATTGGGGCCGCGAAAGCAACATATTCACTCCATATACTGGGGTCGCCTGAGTATTACAGATACCGCACAGCAATTAATAACTTACTATCCTTGTATCACAATGATTATAATGGAGTTAAATATAATGACATTTCGGACATTTTCTTACTCTTCCTTGCAGCACTTTACTTATACAGATTAAGTGGTATCTATATTTAACACTCTTATCTTTTATGAAGGAAAACTTTACATTCGGAAAGCCTCAAAATACAGATAGTTTTCTGCCCATATAATCGCGAGCAGAGTGACACGCGTCACAGCCGCACCCCCTTGCGAAGCTCAGAATGATTTGGGTTTTGTGGAAGTACATTCCTACAAACCAGTGATTCTATTTTGAATGTACGATAGAATACTGGGGCGTTAGTTGGCGGCGAGTGGTATGGCCTGAGAAACGACAATGTGCGGCCGATGCGGACACGAGCACGGAGGCAATCGGTGATGAATTGGCGCGAAGAGTATCGGAATAAATGCATGGATACCGCTCAGGCGCTGGAGATGGTTCGCTGCGGCGACCGCCTATGGATCCAATCGGGGTGCGGCACGCCGTCGACACTGGTGGATGCACTGGTGGCGCGCGCTCCCGTACTGCGCAATGTCGAGATCGTTCACATGAAGACGCTAGGCATAGCGAAATACACCCAGCCGGAGTACCAAGGGGTTTTTCGTCATCGCGGATTATTTCTGGGAGACAATGTGCGCGAAGCGGTTGTCGCGGGACGCGCCGACTATACACCTATCTTTTTGAGCGAGATTGAAGGCTTGTTTTTTAGCGGCGCTCTGCCTTTGGATGTAGTACTAATGCAGGTTTCGCCGCCGGACGACCACGGGTTTGTAACCTTGGGAACGACAGTGGACTGCACCTTGAACGCAGCACGTTGCGCCCGGACGGTGATTGCCGAAGTGAATGAGAGGATGCCGCGCACGCATGGAGAAACGGCCATTCATGTGAGCCACATCTCAGCGATCGTGGAAACATCGCGGCCGCTGTTGGAGTTGCATCCTGAGCCGTTCACGGAGATGCATCGCAGAGTGGCGGAAAATGTGGCCTCGCTGATTCCCGACGGAGCAACGCTGCAAACCGGGATTGGCGGAATCCCCGACGCGGTGCTGTCCTGTCTGGGAGATAAGCGCGACCTGGGAATTCACAGTGAGCTGGTCGGGGATGGCGTAATCGATCTGATGGAGTCGGGCGTGCTGAACGGAGAGCGCAAGTCTCTGCATCGCGGCAAGGCTGTGATCTCGTTCGTGCTCGGATCGCAACGGCTCATCGATTACATCCGCGATAACCCAGCCTTCGAGTTCCGGCCCATTTGCTACACCAACGATCCGTTTGTAGTGGCGCAGAACGACAGAATGGTGGCGATCAATGCTGCACTGCAGGTGGACCTAACGGGGCAGGTTTGCTCGGACTCGCTGGGAGTCAAGCCGTACAGCGGATTTGGCGGACAAGTAGATTTTATTCGAGGGGCCGCGCGCTCCAAGGGGGGAGTACCGATTATCGCGCTGCCTTCGACGGCGAAGAACGGCACGGTTTCGCGGATCGTGCCTGTACTGGAGCCGGGCGCTGGCGTGGTAACCTCGCGCGCCGATGTGCATTACGTGGTGACCGAGCATGGCATCGCATACCTGCATGGGAAGACGCTGCGCGAGCGGGCAGAGGCGCTGATTGCCATTACCGATCCGCGCTTCAGAAGTGAATTGGAAGATTTTGCGGTGCGCTCCCATTACATGGAGCACAAGACAGTGGCAGTGCTTGCCTGAGGGCTTTGGCTTGCAGGATAGGAGTGTATATGGCGAATGTGGAGAAGCAGGACCGTGGCGTGTTGCAGGTAGATGTGGATGAGTGCAAGGGCTGCGGCCTCTGCGTGGAAGCGTGTCCGCCGAAGGTGATCGCACTCAGCGAGCGGTTGAATCACTACGGCTATCACACGGCAACATATGCTGGCGCGGGATGCACGGGATGCGGAATCTGCTTTATGGTCTGTCCCGAACCGGGAGCGATTACGATTTTGAAAATCGTGCATCATCCAGACCGATAAAGGACACGGCGTCGATACGGGCATTGTGGGAGCTAGTTCATGCGCAAGCAGCTGATGAAGGGGAACGAAGCGATTGTGAGAAGCGCGATTCTTGCTGGATGCCGCGCGTTCTATGGGTATCCCATCACGCCGGCCAGCGAGATTACCGAGGCGGCTGCACTCTATATGCCGCAGACCGGCGGAGTGTTCTTGCAGGCGGAAAGTGAGGTTGCGGCCATCAATATGCTCTACGGCGCGGCGTCCGCGGGCGTGCGCGCGATGACGGCATCGAGCGGGCCGGGAATCAGCCTGATGCAGGAAGGCATAAGCTACATGGCCGGCGCGGAACTGCCTTGCGTAATCGCGGACATCACGCGCGGCGGACCGGGATTAGGCAGCATTAACGCGGAACAGGGCGACTATCACCAAGTTGTGAAGGGCGGCGGCCACGGCAACTACCGGACAATTGTGCTGGCGCCGCACTCCGTACAGGAGATGGCGGATTTAACCGCTCTGGCCTTTGAACTCGCCGACCGCTATCGCAACCCGGTGGTGCTGCTAGCCGATGGATTCATCGGTCAAATGATGGAGCCGGTCGAGTTTCCGCAGACGGCCATCGAGCCGCGGCAGCCGGAGTGGGCAGTGGCGGGAACAGAAGCAACGCGAGGCAATCTGATTACTTCGCTGCATCTTGATAGCGATGCGCTGGAGGCGCACCAAAACCATTTGGAGGCGAAGTATCGCCACGCGCAGGAACACGAGGTGCGCGCCGAAGAATGGCGCACAGAGGATGCGGAGATTGTGCTGACAGGCTATGGGATTGTGGCGCGAATTTTAAAGGCTGTGGCGGCCGAGGCTCGCACGATGGGACTCAAGGTGGGCGTACTGCGGCCGATTACGCTGTTTCCATTTCCTTCCGCACATTTTCAGCGGCTGGCCAAGAAAGCACGCGTCTTCGTTGTAGTGGAAATGAGCAACGGACAAATGCTGGAAGATGTAAAGCTGGCGCTAAATGGGGCGCGGCCTGTGGAGTTCTTCAGCCGCGTAGGCGGAAATGTTCCGTCGCACGAAGAGGTGCTCAGGATCGTACAAGACCAGGTGCGGCGTTATTTGCCGGCAATACAGCCAAAAGAGGGGCAGGTAGCAAATGTCTAGCGAAATGATTTCTGAATATACGGTGTCGCACGCCAGGCCCAAATCGTTCTATGAGCGATTTGAACGCAAGGAAGAGTTGCAGCACCAGACGCATTTTTGTCCCGGATGCGGGCACGGCCAGATACACAAAATGCTGGCGCGTGCGATTGATGAACTGGGCATTCAGGACAGGACAATTCTGGTCGGACCGGTAGGCTGCGGAGTCTTTACTTATAACTACTTCGACGTGGGCAATATCTCGGCAGCGCACGGGCGCGCGCCAGCAGTGGCTACGGGAGCTAAGCGGAGCAGGCCGGAGAGTATTGTCATCGGCTATCAGGGCGATGGCGATTTGGCCGCGATTGGAACTGCCGAGATTCTTCATACAGCCAATCGCGGCGAGAATATCACGATCATCTTCGTGAACAACGCAATTTACAGCATGACCGGCGGACAGGTAGCACCAACCTCCTTGCTGGGACAGAAGAGCGTTACCTCTCCGCGAGGACGAATGGCGTCCAACGAGGGCTATCCGCTGCACATCAGCGAGATGCTGGCGACGCTCGAAGCTCCGGTCTACATCGAGCGCGTGGCTTTGGGAGACAACAAGCAGATTGCACAGGCAACACGCGCCATAAAGCGTGCCGTCGAAAACCAGGTTCGTGGGCTGGGCTTCTCGCTGATCGAGGTGCTTTCGCCCTGCCCGACGATCTTCAAGATGACTCCGGTCGAGGCGCAGCACTGGGTGCGCGATGTGCTGGCCAAGACTTTTCCGGTCAACGTGATTCTTGATCGCACCAAAGAGGCTCAACCGCAGCCGTTACCCGAGCCCGCGCCGGAGCTAAATCAGATTCCGAAAATTCTTGGTGTTGACAATGAGAGTCTTCCGCAAGGCAATCCGATTGTGAACGACCAGACGGCGCCGGACCTGGATCTCCGCGTACGGGTTGCCGGTTTTGGCGGACAAGGAGTGTTGTTGTTAGGCGAAGTGCTGGCCGAAGCTGGACTCGATGCTGGCCTCGATATTTCCTGGCTGCCGTCGTATGGTCCGGAGATGCGCTCCGGCACCTCTAACTGCCATGTGCGCCTGTCCAGGCATTCGATCGACTCGCCTATGGTGACGAATCCCAATGTGTTGGTGGCGATGAACGAGCCATCGCTAAGAAAGTTTTACAAGAGCGTGCAACCGGGAGGATGGATTCTCTACAATGGCGACGCCTATCCGGACGATTGCGAGCAGAATGGCGTTCATGTGCTGGCGTGCCCCTTCACGCGCTTGGCCGACGAGCTGGGCGATTCGCGAGCCGGCAATATGGTGATGCTGGGCGCGCTATTGGAGATTTCCGGAGTAGTACACGAGGTAAACGTCGATGCAGCGCTGCGGCGTCTGGTAAAGAGTCCGCGCTGGATGGAGTTGAACGGGCGCGCGCTCGCGCGGGGCCGCGATCTCTACAGGGAGGCGTGTCATGCCAGCTGAAGTAGATAAGAAGACGATTGTGTATTTTGGCGGTCAGTATGTGCCACTCGCCGAAGCGCGCGTGGGAATACTGACGCATGCCTTGCATTACGGAACAGGAGTGTTTGAGGGAATTCGCGCGCATTGGGACGAGGCGCAGCAGGAGCTGTTTGTGCTGCGCTCTGTGGAACATTACCAGCGCTGGAAACAGAACTGCGGCTTCCTGCGAATTGCCGTTCCGTTGTCGCCTGAGGAGTTGAGCGAGATTACCCTCGAGCTGATACGCAGAAATGCCTTCCGAACCAATGTATATGTCCGGCCGCTGGCCTACAAGAGTGCGGAGCGCATCGGAGTGTGCTGCGACGATCAGGATGCTTTCACGGTGATTGCTGTGCCCTTCGGCGATTATCTGCCCACGGATCGCGGCTTGCACGCGGGCGTGAGTGCATGGCGGCGCATCGACGATAACGCGATTCCCGCACGGGGCAAAATCTGTGGTGCATACGTAAACAGCGCACTGGCCAGCGACGAGGCCCACCGCTGCGGCTTTGACGAAGCCATCTTTCTGAACGACAGCGGTCATGTCGCAGAGGGAGCGGCATGCAATATTTTCATGGCGCGCAAGGGAAAATTGATTACTCCCCCGGTGACTGAAAACATTCTGGAAGGCATCACACGCGACGCAGTGATGGAGCTAGCGCGCCGGGAACTTGGAATTGAAGTAATCGAACGCCCCATAGACCGCAGCGAACTTTATGTCTGCGACGAGTTGTTCTTCACGGGAACAGCGGTGGGCATTGCGCCAGTGACGCAGGTTGATCATCGCCCGGTGAAAGATGAACTCTTCGGCGCAATGACGCGCGAGCTGCGGCAGGTGTACTTTAATGCGACGCGCGGACATTTGCAGGATTACAGGGATTGGCTGACGCCGGTTTACAGGCGCGGTATGACAGATGAGCAGAGCCAGAGGATTCCGGCAGAAATGAATGCCGGTTGATCCGTTGATCTTGTCGAACAACGCTTTACGGACCTGTTCCACCATGGAGGAGGGAAGAAAGATGACGACAACGAGAGTTGCAGATAACGCCTATACCGTTGCGCTGGAGAATTTTGATGCGGCAGCGAACGTGCTGGGGCTCAACAACGACATTCGGGAAGTGATCAAGTATCCCGAACGGATTTTGACGGTCAGTGTGCCGGTACGCATGGAAGACGGGCACATTCATCACTTTGAGGGTCATCGTGTGCAACACAGTACGGCGCGCGGGCCTGCCAAAGGCGGCATCCGCTTTCATCCGCAGGTAACGCTGGATGAAGTGAAGGCATTGGCTACCTGGATGACATGGAAGTGCGCGGTGATGAACATTCCCTTCGGCGGCGGCAAGGGCGGAGTCACCTGTGATCCAAAGTCCATGACGCTGGGCGAGTTGGAGCGCATGACGCGGCGATACACCGCCGGGATTCTTCCCATCATCGGGCCGGAGATGGACATACCAGCGCCGGATGTCTACACCAATTCGCAAACTATGGCGTGGATTATGGACACCTACAGCATGACCAAGGGATATACCGTTCCGGGCGTGGTAACCGGAAAGCCTATCTCGCTCGGCGGTTCGCTGGGGCGCAACGATGCAACCGCGCGCGGCGCTTTTTATACCATTGAGCACGCCTGCGCGCATCTGAAGATTCAGATTAAGGGCGCCTCGGTCGTGATTCAGGGTTTTGGAAATGCCGGCTCATTTGCCGCGGGCCTGCTGCATGCAGCCGGTGCCAAGGTGCTGGCGGTGAACGATTCAACCGGCGGCGTATACAACAAGAATGGATTGGACATTCCGGCCCTGCTTCTGCACAAGGAAAAGACCGGGCGGGTTACCGGCTTCAAGAACGCCGAAGCCATCACTTCCGATCAGTTGCTCTCCCTGGAGTGCGACATTCTGGTTCCGGCGGCTTTGGAGAACTCTATCCACGTCGACAATGCAGCTGCGGTGAAGACCAAAATCATCGCGGAAGCAGCAAACGGTCCGATCACTCCTGCGGCAGACAGAATTATGGAAGCCAAGGGCATCTTCGTGATTCCCGACATTCTGTGCAACGCCGGCGGAGTGACCGTTTCCTACTTCGAGTGGGTGCAGGACGAGCAGCACCTGTTCTGGGACGCGCAGGATGTCTACACCAAGCTGGAACGCGTTATGAAGACTTCCTTTGCCGATACCTTGAAGATCCATCTGGATCACAAGGTCTCAATGCGTATTGCGGCCAACATGCTGGGCATCGGACGCGTTGCAGAGGCCGTAAGAATCCGCGGCGTCTATCCATAACCGGCAAGATAAAAGGCCAACGCCCTGCATCGGCCTGATTCTTTCTATGCGGCGCGCTCAAGTTGCTCTTGCGCGCCGCTCTTTTTTTATGCGCAGCAATGCGTTATACGCAAGCAGTTGCCTGAATTGCCACACTATGCAGTCGCAGCGATAGTGCTATTTCTTGGCTTTAGGTGTGAAATTGCGGAGGACGAATTCCTGCATCAGGCTACTGACCAAGCGCTCGCCGGTGTTGATGGAAAAAGTCTCGAATGTCCACCCCAGACTACGATTAGATGATGGGTAGTAAGTGTTTGAGATGGCAGCTGAGGCCAAATCGCCACCCATACTTGAATAGTTTGGCTGCCATCGTCCGTTATCTCCCTTGCAGATGAAGGGGTGGGCGAGCGCGTAAAGAGTTCGGAACGTCTTTGTGCCCGTGCCTTTGTAGAAGTAGCGCGGGTCCTGGTGCAGAAGCGTTGGCAAAATAGCGCCGCCGATTAAAATGTCGGAAAAGCCGTCAGCTGCAGCAACACCAAAGCGTTGACCGTAACCTTTCGCGCCCTGAACGAAATCAGGAGTGTTTGCCGCCTGGTCGATGCCTGCGAGAGCACCTATGCCAAGGATAGTCATGGGATCGGTGGCGACTTTCATTGTGAGCTTAAACTTAAGCTTTGGCGTGAGCGGCACGGGGTTGACGTCGTACACGACGTAGAAATTGGGGATAAGGCCGAGGACACGCTGTTGCTCTTCGACCCTGACTTGCTCGGTAGCGATTTGTTCATTAGTAGAATAAACAGTTACCGTTGTCTGTTCCCCTTCGATCTTGAGTCGGATGTCCTTCATGTATATATATTGGCCCGGAGTAAGAACAAAGGCGGGTGAGATCCAGCTTATAAACGACTTAGCGCTGATGGTAATGTGATAGGTAGCTCCCGGCTTGAGATTTTCGAATTCAAAGAATCCGTTATCCTTTACCACGACCATGCGGCGATCTGTGGGGGTAGGACCTTCGAGAACGACTGTGGCTCCAGAAACGATGTCACCGTTCACATCAAGTACAGTGCCGATGATATGCCCTGCCTGCGGGTTGTGCGTGGCACCCGTGGCCAGCTGCGAGTCCACCTGGCTATGCCCGGCAGGAGTTTGCTGTGGCTGGGGAGCCTCAGGAAGCGCAGCGGTCGCAGCAACGATCAGGGCGGAGCCTGGTTGCTGCGAATGCAGATGAGAGGGAGATGCCAGAATGGCAATGCCCGTAAGAAGTATTGTAGGGATATAACAATAACCTGAATGCATCCATTCACCTGTAGTGCTGTCGGCGTCTGCTCTCGAAACGGTCCTCTGGGAAGAACTGCCTGACCGATCCTTCGAGCCTCTTTTTCAGCAGCATAGCACAACGAGCCGGTTCAAAAGACTGCTCGTGAAGCCGCGATAGTCCCGGCCCGGTATTTTGGCAGCTTGCTCCGAAAATCACCGTGAGCGATTGAAATCTGCCGGAATTCTAAGGCGTGGTAGCAGCGTCACGCGCGGCCTCACGGGCTGCTTTCTCGCGATGCTTGCGAACATAGTGCGCGGCTGAATCGGGATAGAACTCGCGAACAGAAGTGAACCCTACGGAGCGCATGCAGGAATAACCGAACTTGGTGGCCAGGACGCTGAAGCTGGTCGCGCCGGTGGGGTAGTAGGTCCGGGAGACTATCTGGGTGAGGACCTTGCCGCCGAGTTCGGCGATGTTGGGCGTCTGGCGGCCGCCGTAGGTACGGGTCACGCCCTGCCGGCTGATTACGTAGAGAGCACGGACTACGATGTTATGACCTTTGCCGAGGGCGTAGTAACGTGTGTCTTCGTGGATGAGGCTGGGCAACAGCCATCCGGAGAGATAGTTGCCGTCGGTCTTATCGAGCAAGCCGCGCCATAAATAGGCGTAATAGCCATCCGCGCCCTTGCCCAGTACGGGATGCACGTTCTCGCCTTCGCCGATAAGAGAGGTGAGCCCAAGAAAAATAAAGGAGGAATAATCGGTGGCCTGATGAGTGGCGATGGTGAAGTTGTACTTCCAGCCCGGCGGGTGAGGAACGGCCCCGCTGGAGACGGAGCGGAAGTTGGGCATGAAACCGAGGATGCGCTTCGGTTGCAGCCGATCAAGAGGGATGGGAACGCCGTTGGCGTCGACAGGCACGTCGTTGGAGCTGGGCTTGGGGTGCTGGCCGCTTTGGCTGGCGCCCTGTGCTGACGGAGTGGACTGCATGAGGTCGGGAAATAAGGTCAGCTCAGACGGCCAAGCGAGATCGGCCGAGGAAGAATATTCTCCGGAATCGGTCTGGGGGGCGCTAGCGGCCAGAAGACTGGCCGACGGCTGCGGTGCATCCGGAAGCTCCATAGCCGGGGCTGTAATCGGGCCGGAGCCCAGTTCGCCCGCAAATACGCAAGAGGGCAATGCCAACATGGCTATGCCGGCGATAAGTATTGCTGAAACCAGACCGTAACCTACACGCATTCAATCCTCTTTTTGCGGAGCCGGCATCCGTTGGGGCGGCTCACGCAAAAAGCGAGTCGAACCGGAGGGCCACTTCCTAGAATAAATCACCCTGCTCTGCGCGCATCACTCAGCGCACGTCCAGGCAACAAATCGTTGTTTGCAGAGACTGTTGTTATTTTAGACGAAATTTGCCGCCAATGGAGACAATTAATTGCATCTTTCCCGAACCTATGTAGAGTGGAAGCTGGAAATCCCATTTTTGCTGTTTTATTAGGTTTATTTCATCGGAACCGTGTAGAGAGGCATTCAAATCCACTTACGAGGAGGCCGCTTTAATGCCCCATCCCGTCGCACACTTTGAGATTCTCGGCCGTAACCAGAAGCTACTAGAGGAGTTCTACAAAGGCATCTTCAACTGGGAGATCACGCCCTTGACCGAGGACTATTCGATGGCCAAGCCCGGGGTCCCGGCGACAGGTCTTCGTCGACGGGGTGGAAACCCGGCTCAGGAATCAACGGTGGTATCGGCGCAATGGGCGAAGCACGTGAGCATGTCACGTTTTATGTTGCAGTTGCGGACATTGCTGCCGCGCTGGCCCTGATCGAAAGCAAGGGCGGGAAAAAGGCGTATGGGCCGCTTCTGACTCCAGATGGCGGTTTCTTCGGCGGCTTCACCGACCCTGAAGGCCACCTGATCGGGCTGGTACAGCCGCCGCCAAGCATGTAGGCCGCCCTTTGGGGGCGCTGGCGTGGCATCCTGCTCTCGGCCCGTGTGTCAAAGGAACGCAAATAGGGAAAAGCCGACTCAATGGCAGGGAGACGGCTCGACCCGCCGCGGGTGAGAGGCCGTGCTTCCCTCGGTCATCCTGAGCGCCCACTTGATCGCTTCAAAGTACATGGTGCGAAGATCCGGATCCAGCCAGGACTCCTCTGTGTGGCCGAGCGTGGAATAGAAGACACGCCCTTTGCCGTACATCTTGCTCCATGCCACGGGAAAGTCGTGGTCGGCGCGGTGGATCTTCGGATTGTTGTCATACTCCAGCTTTGCAGGATCGAGGCTGAGCAGAACATTTACCTTATCGCGCGACCAGGCCTTCGGCTGATAGATCTCGTCGTACTTCACAAAGGCGGCTGGGAAGTGGCGCACCGCTGGAAAGCACGGATCTTCGTTGACGATCGGCGCATTGAAGGTCATCCAGGGATGCTCGTCGAACCAGCCACCGATCATCTCTCCGTACTCCAGCCAGGTGTAGTTGGTATCGAGCGCGGAGTGGATACCGACAAAACCCTTGCCATCTTCCTTAATGAACGACATCATATCCGCCTTCTGGCTGGCATCCATATCCAGCTCGCCACTGGTGCTGGCAAAGACGATCAGATCGAAGTAGCTGAGGTTCTTGGCGTTGCGCGACAGCTCCTTTTTGGTCAGCAGCTTGGTGTCGGTGCGCATCGTCGTATCCCACAGGCCGCTCTCCTTGCCCATGGTGTAGACGGCGTCCATCGCCGCCGAGACGGAGTCGTGTTCCCAGTCCTTGGTCTGGCCAATCACCAGCACGTGCTTCATGCGAACTTCCTTGACGTGCGGCGCGGGCGGCAACGCGCTGCCGGTTGATTGTGCATCTGCGCGATTGCTCTGGCCGAGGATGGAAAGGCCAATCAGGACGGAAAGAAGAAAGCGACAACTTCTCAAGACGCGCATAGGATCTCCTCTGGGTATTATCACCCCTGTCCCAGCGGATTGGGACAACCTGTCGCATCAGAACATTTGCGGAATGGAAAGACAACCCTCGTTCCAAGTTGCCGTGAGATAGATGATGTGTTGTATTATCACGGAGATGGAAACTAGGGATTGGCTGCCACTGATTGAGCTTCTTAAGAGCGCAGGCCTGGAATTCGAAAAGGGCTTAACCAACCCTGAAATCGAGTATTTAGAGAACAGATTCAACTTTTGTTTTCCTCCAGATCTACGCGCATTCCTGAGGACAGCGCTCCCATTCTGGAATTCTCCTCGTTGGCGTTCTGGAAGCGATTTGGATATTCAGGAATGGTTTGACTCGCCGCTCAAAAACGTCCTCATCGACGTCGAGCGAAACGATTTTTGGCTTCCAGAATGGGGACAGCGGCCAAAAAAGCTATCAGAAGCTATGGAGATTGCTTCTTTGAAGGTGAGAGAGGCACCGAAGCTTATTCCGATACTTGCTGGCCGATTCATTCCCGACAGCCCTCATGAATCGGGAAACCCAGTCTTCTCAGTTCACCAAACTGACATCATCTATTACGGATTCGATCTGGAGGACTATCTCCGCCACGAATTTAACCTTCCTCGCGAAGAGTGGCCAACACAGATTAGACAGATCGAGTTCTGGGACCCTGATCGATTTCAAAAACTCTACTGGGGATGAAAGTCATCAAAAACAGCACATCCCGCGCTAACGCCCACGTTCCATTTGTACCTTATACGGCACGAATCCGGCATCTTCCGCAGCCCGTAAAGCCATGCTCATGCAAGACACTTGCACGAATCCTTCATACTGCAAAATCAATAAACCCGCGCTGCGGATCGGTGGAGACCAGCTTCGCCGTTACCTTGTCGCCAACGTCCAGGCCCTTGCCGCCGCTGACAACCATGCCATCCACGTGCGGGTCGAGGGTGCGTACAAAGGTGCCGTAGTTGTTGACGCCGGTGACAATGGCCGGGAAGCTCTGCCCGATGCGCTTCTGCAGCACCACCGCGGCGATGCGCTTCTCCATCTCGCGCTCCACCTTGCGGGCGTTGTCTTCCATCAGCGTGCAGTGAACTGCGATGGCGTTAAGGTCGTCCGCCGAGTAGGGCTGCGGTGTCTTGGCCAGCAAGGCCTTCAGCAGCCGTTGCGTCACCATATCCGGGAAGCGGCGGTTGGGGGCGGTCGAATGAGTGTAGTCCTGTACGGCCAAGCCGAAGTGGCCGGGCGAAACTTCGTTGGGCTTTACCAGCACGTATTCGCCGGGGCCCATCAACTTGATCACGGTCAGCGATAGGTCCGGGAAGTGATCGGGGTCCTTCTGTTTCTGCACCAGCAGGAAGTCGTTGAGGGCTTTCGAATCGGGTTCGACGGGCAGCTTTGTGCCCAGCCCCGCGGCCACCTCGACGATGCGATCCCAGCGCTTGGGCGTACGCACGATGCGGCGGATAGAGGCCACTCCAGCATCTTCGAAGGTGCGGGCGATGACTCCGTTGGCCGCCACCATAAATTCCTCAATCAGCGAGGTGGCGCGATTCTTTTCCAGTTGCTTAATCTCCACCGCTTCCTCGGCCATCATCACCGGTCGTGTCTCAATGGTTTCCAGATCAAGCGCGCCATGCTGGAAGCGCCCTCCCACCATGCGCTGCGCCGCCGTGTCCTGAAGCTTGAGCTGCGCGGCCAGATCGGCGCTTGCGGCCACCTTGCCCGGAGCCGGCCCCTTCCCCTCAAGCCATGCGCCCACACTGCTATAGGCCAATTGCGCGCGGTTGCGTACCAGCGCACGATATGCCTTCCCGTCCGAGGCCGTGCCCGCGGAGTCCACGGCAAACTCAATGACCAGTGCTACGCGGTCTTCGTTCTCGTTCAACGAAGTAATGCCCTCGGAAAGCTCTGCGGGCAGCATGGGAAAGACCTTGACGCCTGTGTAGACCGAGGTCGTCTCGCTCTTGGCATGGCTGTCGATGATCGTGCCTTGTGCTACGCGCGCGTCCACGTCGGCCACGCCAATCAGCACCCGGATACGCCCGTCAGGCAACTGCTCGGCCCACTCGATCTGGTCCAGATCCTTAGAGGTATCGTTGTCAATCGAGGACCAAGGCAGATTTCGCAGGTCCTGAGCTCCGGGGGCTGCGGGCAGCTCAGGATGAGCCTGAATCGCAGCCAGTTCTTTGTCGGCTCTTGCGGGATAATCCGGCTGAAAACCGTGCTCGATCATGGAGGCATGGGCCGCGGCAACAAGATTAAAGTGGATGGGCTGGCTGGATTGCATGAGTCGAACTCCTTCAAACTGAAAGGCCAGCCTAACACGTCCCGGTGGGCGTCAGCGCGGAAAAACGGGCGGCCATCGAGACCGCCCGCATTCTCCTGCCTTGCCTGTAGGCTTTCTACTGAATGCCAAGATCGGAGAGCACCTTAGGCTTAGGTTGATCCTGGACCAGAAGGTTGTG
>CAWJDN010000010.1:0-16778 GCA_963840985.1 uncultured Acidobacteriaceae bacterium | reverse complement strand
ATATGTCCTGTTACTGGTTTCAGTTAGGTACTTGTAGGCGTATCACGCCCGAAGCCCATGCGGCTACATTAGCTACCGCGGGAGAAAGTTTATGGCGCAACGGAAGCCGCGCCGAGACATATTTTCATCAGAACTGCGGCGGGCGAACGGCGTCAGCAGAGGAGGTCTGGCCAGGACGCGGCACATCCAGCCATGCGGCGCGAGGCTCGCTAGTCTCTCGTCCCGACCCTTATTGCCAGCGAGTGGGATCGAGCGAGTGGACGACGACGCTCACGCGCACGGAGTTGACTCAGGCGCTAGCCGCGGCGGGGCTGGCTGCGCCCGGATGGGATAGCCTGAGTGTCGTTCAGCGCGGCGATTCGGGGCGCGCTACCATGCTACTGGTTGGATCAACGAAAATTCCGGCGGAAGATTTTCGCTTGGCCGTGGGCCGCACTCTGGGATGGAACCGGATTCGCAGCAACTGGTTTGAGATTGCCGCGCAGGGCGACGGTTTCTTCTTTCATGGCCGCGGCTCCGGCCACGGCGTAGGCCTGTGCCAGGCTGGCGCGGCGGAGATGGCGCAAGAGGGACGCGGCTACCTTGAGATTCTCGCCCAGTATTTTCCTGGCACAACTGTTGCGGACGAGGCCACCGGCGCAGCCTGGGAGACACTCGCTGGCCAGGACTTCACTATGAAAACCAGCGAGGAGGCAGACGTGGCTTACGTTCCTGTTCTGGCGCGTATGCTAGCCGAGGCTGAGAACCGCAGCGGACTTGCTCCACGCGGCACAATCGCGGTCCGGGCTTACCGCTCCACGCCAGCCTTTCGCGATGCGACGCTGGCTCCCGGATGGGTAGCGGCCTTTACCGAAGGCGACCTGATTGCCCTCCAGCCGCTCAGAATTCTGGCTGCGCGCAAGCTGCTTAAAAGCACGCTGCGCCACGAATTTCTGCATGCGCTGGTGGAGGAGCAGGCCACGATTCACACGCCGATCTGGCTGCGCGAAGGTCTTGTAGAGGCCTGGTCACTTTCAACCCCGTCTGAAGCTGCGCGCCAAGTACCGAGGCCTACGCTGACCCCAGAGCAGATCAACGATAAGCTGGCCCACGCGGCGAATGAAACGGAGTCGGAGGCCGCGCACCGTGCTGCCGGCTGGTACGCACGGCAGCTTCTTGAGCGCTACGGCCGTTCACAGGTGTTAGAGTGGCTGCGCGACGGCGTTCCGCAGAGCGCATTAACAGCTCTCCGGTAGCGGCGGTTTGATCGAATCCTGCTATCAGTTATCCTTCGGCCCAGCCAGCCCCAGACTCAGCAATTTATCCTCTTCGGGCTTTGGCTGGCGGTTGAAAAGCACCGCCAACCAGCCCAGCAGCAGAATCCAAGCGCCCATCTGCAGTAGGTTGGCCACGCCCAGCTCAAGCTCTGCAACATAGTTCTGTGTGGCAAGTAACGCGGTAACGAACAGGTTTACCAACGCCCAGGCCAGTGCCGCTAGCAGTACGCCTAGCCACCAGCGCCACTCTCTCACCACGCGCAGAACCCTCCGCCATGGCAGGCGCAAGCCCCACATAGCTGACGCCGCCGCGAAGGGAAGAAGAATGGCAGGTGTCACCACCCAGCCGATCAACAATGGAGCAATCGGCGTGTGCCAAAGGCTCAGCGAATACGCGACGATCAGAGCCGCCACTGCCCAGATCAACATCGTAAGCGTTCCCCAGACCATCCGAACGCGCTTGCCGCTGTCGCTCAACAGAGAGCGGAGCGTCCCTGCATGCACTACTAGCGCCGCGACGGCCAGTACCATCATGAGCGCCCCCAGCAACACAGTGAGCATTGCCGCCCAACTGTTATCAATGGTGAGATGCGCCTGTGTACGTTTCGCCAATATCCATAGCAAGAGCCAGATAAACTGCACCTTAATCCATTTATTGCTATTCCGTAGACGCTTGAACAACTCCGCGGCGTCATCGTTCTCGGGCAGCGGCTGCTGTCGGCCGAAAAGCACTGCTGCCCAACCGAGCAGCAATGTCCAACTGCCCACGGCCAGCAAGTACACTGCGGCCAGCTTCAGCGCCACATGCCACTCCTGTGCGAGGACTGTTCCATGTGGCGCTGCGGCAAAGAGCCGGCTCGGCAGCCACACACTGACCACTGCCGCCAGCACCACCGCCAGCCACCACCGCCAGTTCCACAGCAGATGCAGCACTCTCCGCACGGGCAGGCGCCAGCCCCACTGCGCGGAGGCCACAGCGTAAGGAATCACCTTTGCCGGTACCACGATCCAGCGGAAAATCCACTCCAGAATCGTCATGCACAGAACAATATGCTCGTAGGTGAAAAGCTTTGCCCGCAAGTGGGCCGGAGTCTGCGAATTCAGGTAACCCGCCCACTGCGGGATTTGGTCGTCGCACCAATCCAGCAGCGCCCATGAAATCCATACCATCGCGGCCCAGAGCAGTAGCGAAATCGCGCCCCAAATTATTCTGACACGCTTGCCGTCGTCGCCGGCAAGGCTGCGCATCGTGCCGGCCTGCAACTCCAGAACCGAGATTGCCAACAACAATGGCACGAGGAGCGTGAGCGCCACCTGCCAGAGGTGTTTCTCCGGCAGGCGGGTCCATGCGATTCCGATCAAAATCAATAGCGGCGTTACAGCGAACTGCATCGCCACCCAGAGGCGGCTCTGGCACAGACGGCCAAACAGGTCTTTGAAATAGGTCACGGCTGCACCTCCAGGGTTGCGGGATCGGTAGTGGTTTGCACATTCGACTGATACATCGGTCCAGCCTGCGCTGGGCTGATGACGAATTTACCCGGATTAACGACCTTGAGCAGGTAGATGTACTCGCGGCGGTTGCCGAAGTCGGTGTTGAAGAAGGCCGCCCGGTCGTCGTGGAACTCTTTGCGAGTGAACCAGTCGTACCACCAGGAGGGTTTTTGGTTGATTGTGTAGAGTCCGGTGTTTGGCAGGAACTCCGTGCCCGCGGGAATCGGGTCCTCGGCGAGCAGATACTTCCAGTTGGTGCCATTCAGCGCCAGGCGAACTGCAACAATATCGCCGACGTGGACCGCGCCTTTCAGCGGAACCAGATCGTAGGTGATCGGGTCGGCCGGCTTGGGCTGATTCTTCTGAAGCAGGTAGTAGTCGCGCGTGATGTTGAGCGCCAGCTGGCCTTGCTGGAAGGACCGGCGATCCGTAGAATACCAACTGTTTTCGGCAGACCAGTAGGTGATGCCGTTGCCGCTCTTGCGGACGGTCACCTGGCCGCCATTGCCCACCTGCGCAGCGGAGACCTTGATCTTCCATGGAAGCGCGAATCCGTCTCCGGGGCCGAAGTGGCGCTTGCCGGCGCTCACGCCGTTGACCAGCACCTCCACATCGGAGCTATTAGCTCAGCTCGCCGCTTAGAGATCAGGTATTCGGTAAGCCCGCCGATGACCATCGCGGTCTGCTTGGTCGAGTACCAGTAATCGCCATCGCGATGTTTGGCGAGCCACTGCGCAGCCTTGGGCAGATAGCCGCTATTGCGATCCTGCCGCGCCAGTAGTTTGAGCGCAAAAGCCGTTGTCTCGCTGGATGTATCGTCCCAGTAATCGAGAAGACCATCGTAGGTTCCCGTCCAATAAGCGTCTGTATCGTTGGTTTTAGCCTTCTTTTCCAGCAGCGCCGCAGCGTCGTGCGCGCGGGAATCTCCGGCCGCATCCAAAGCCAGCCCAACCAGCGCAAGCCCCTCGTCGCTCAGTTTGTCGCGACTCTCCCAGGCTTGATCAAGAGCTTCTTTCGGCGCCCCGCCAGAGGTGGCCAGAGCATAGACCACGTAAGCCCGCAGGTCGGGAATCATCTCGGGATGCGCAACCAGCGCAGCATTGAGCCAGTTGCGGCCTTTGTTGAGTTTATTTTTGTCGATCTCCCGACTATCGCTAGCTTGCCCCAGGCCGCTGACAACATATGCAGTCATGAAGACGCGGCTGGGATCGTCCTGCCACCACCCCCAGCCGCCATCATCGTGCTGGAAGCTGTATAGCCGCTCAAGACCCGCGCGCACCATATCGTTCAGCGTGGCGCGGTCGATGGGCGACTTCAGATGCAGCTTGTCCACCGCTTCAGAGACAACCAAATCGGGTAGGAAGCTGGACATGGTCTGCTCGGTGCATCCCCATGGATAACTCGTCAGATAGTCGAGCGCATCGAAGACCGTGCCTGCCACGCTTGGCGTTACAGTGATGGTGATTCCACGCGTCCCCTCATCCGAGCCCGCCGGATAGTTATAACTCCACTGGTTCTGTCCATCTCCGCTGAAGACGATGCCCGCGCCGGCGGCCCGTTGCTTTACCCCAAAGGGCAGCACGGGCAATGTCATTTCCAGCGCATCACTTTCTTCGTTGGTCAGCGCTTTGGCCGTCAGTACCGCGTTGCCGGTCGCCCGCGCACGGACCCGCCATTCCACATAGCTCTCGCCCTTGGCGGGAATGCTGATTTTCTGTGATTGGCCCCCGATGATCTCGATCCCGCTGACATCCAACGCGAAGGTCACATCCTTGACCGTCTCCAGATAGTTGTGCGCGATCACCCGCAGTACAGTCTCGTCGCCCTGGCGAAAGAAGCGCGGCGCGGCAAGGCGCACAATCAGGTTCTTACGCACCAATACCCGTGTCACTACGCCGCCTGCCTTGCTGTCGTCGGTCATCGCACGAATCGTCGTCCGCCACGTCGTGAGTGAGTCCGGAAAGGTGAACTCGACATGAGCATGGCCGTCGGGGCCGGTATGTACACTGGGATTCCAGTAGGCGGTATCGGGAAATGCTTTTCGGACCTTTGGCACCACCAGGTCCGAGCCCGGCTTCACTTCGGCCATGCGCGGATGAAATAGCCCATCGTTTAAGCGCGCCAACAGCGGAGACTTGGTTCCCGCCTCGCCGTAGAAGTAATACGCAAAAGAGGTCTCCGGCTGGAAATAAACCGAACGCCGGGGGTAGAAGGCGTTCACAATATTCCCGCTCTCGTCGGGTCGCACAGAATAGAGCGCCTCATCGACCTCGCCAAAGCTCAGGTCGGCCTCCACCGGCTTGCCGGACGAATCGACCGCCAGCACGTCGAAGCTACCCGTCTCGCCGGGAAGGAAGCGCGGCTTGCTGGGAGTGGCCGTGATGGTCAAGGTCCGCTCTACCAGCGGGACCTTGAGAGATTTTTGCGCGGTCATCAACTGGTCTTCGTGAACAATGACCGCATCCACAATCAGGTTGGGTTGCGCCAATTTGGTAATCGGGACATCGAAGGCAACGCTCTCGCCGGTAGCATGAATCAACTGCCGCGATTGCACGCTGTTGCCCTCGGCTGTCACCACTGCCCACGATTCCTTGAGACCGGTGACCAGCAGCAGGTGCGCCACATCGCCCACCTGATAGCTCTTCTTGTCGGCTACAATCTGGGCCTGCGTGTTCTGGCGGTACCACTCGCCCGCACCGCTCCATATCCACACCCAGGTCTTGCCCTCTACGGTGCGGTTCTCCGGCGTATGAGCGCTCGCGGTAATCTCAAAGCTGCCGCTGCCGTTAATGGCTGGAAGCTCGACCAGCACCGTGCCGTCCGCGCTTGTCGTGGCATCGCGGCTGGTTACTTCCGTATAGCTCCGCTGAAATGTTGTGGAGTCCCACTTTGTCAGGCTGACGGCAAGATGCACCGGCGTCTGCACCGGCTTATTGTCGTAATCCTGCGCAGCCACCTTTACCCTGGGCGTCTGGCCGGAGGAGAAGACATAACTGGTCGGCTCTACGCTAACCCGGAAGGAACCATAGGTGGCCAGCACCGTCGCATGTCCGGCGACCTCGCGATTGGCTGCATCGGTCACCCGCGCCTCGATGCGATAGTCCTGATCGTTGTGCTTGGGGTGGAGGGCCGTAGGCAGCGTGACCGTGAGCCGCCCATTGGCGTCGAGCACGCCCTCCTGCTCCTGCTGCTCAGTCTGCCCCCACGAGTAATCCGATTCGCCGGAGTCCTCGCCCTCACCTTCCCCGCCTTCCGCATCATCTCCCTCGGCTTCATCCTCGCTCCACCAATAATGCGTCGAGGTATGCACAACGTACTTGACTTTGGTGTTGGCCACCGGTTCGCCGAAGAAGTAACGCGCCTCGATGGTGGCTTGAATGGAATTGCCCTGAAGAACGCGTTGCACAGCCGGCTTCACAGTCACCTGGTACTCAGGCTTCTTGTATTCCTCGACGTAGAAGTTGCCCGCGCCTCCCACATCGCTGCGCGTGAACTCGATATTGTAGTAGCCCAGCGCCGCATCGGCTTCCAAAGTCAAATCCGCCGTCACGGTTCCATGCGCTGAAACCGTCGCAATCTGCTTGAACACCGTCTTCCCATCCGCGTCTTTGACCGTCATTTCGAGCGTCCGGTCGTCAGGCAGAAGCAGCGCATCGTCCTTCAAGCGGCGAACCACGGCCTTGATATGAACGGTGTGTCCCGGCCTATATACAGGCCGGTCTGTATAGATATATGAGGTTATCGCGGTCGTTCGGTCAGCCCCAAAAGCATAGCCATAGGGAGTAATGATGGCCGCATCGGCGCCGTGCCGCGCCATGATCCAGACCTTCTCTGGCATGGCCCCCTGCGCTCCTCCGCGCACGTTCATGGTCAGCGAGGCCATACCGTCTATTCCGGTCTTGCCCGACGATTGCTGGTGTCCGTCAGCCCACAGAGCCACGTCTGCCTTCTCAATCGGCGCGCCGGTTTTGCGGTCGGCCACATACAGATCGGCCCGCCGGTTGCTCGCCCGCTCCACCACCGCAATGCTGGTGACGATGGCTACGGTGTATGCCTTGTATGTACCGTCGGTGGCTTCGATCAGATAGACGCCTGCACCCAGACCATCCACCGGTAACTGCTGCGTCTCGCTGACGATGGTCGGCGGCGTGACCAGCTTCCAGCGCGCCACCAACTGGCTCTCGTTGAGCAGAGGAATCCGTGCAAAGCCGGTCGCCCCTACCACCTGGCTCTTCTTGCCCAGCTTGCCTTGCCCCTCGCGGAAGCTATCCCGCGCTTCATCGTTGAACTGGCCGCGGAAGAAGCGCCGTACTCTCGTCCACAAGCGAGCCTTGAAGTCGTGCAGCCACTCCAGAAAGCTCCGCTGATCGACCTGCTCGCTCGGCGAGTAGCTCTTCACCCCGAAGCTATGCAGGTCGTTGAGCCCGGCAAAGAACTTCTGCGGGTCGCGCACCTGGTAGACGCGAAACTCCAGTGCCGGAGTGTTTCTGGCGTTCAGCTGAATCTTCACGCTTTCGCCGGGCGCAAAGGTACGCGTGGTGGAGAGCGAGAAGGAGCGTGGAGCGTCCTCGTCAGCAGCGCGCGCCGGGACGGAGGCCAGAAGCAAAGTCAATGAAACGGCTAACAGCGACTTACGGAACCTCATAGGTTTCCTCGCAATATGTTCCAGCGATAAACGCCGAGAAAGTTTGGGTTTTGGGCAACCGGCCGCCATTGCGGCTGTGGATGATTGAGCAACTCGGAAAGCAATACGCGGCGAAGCTCACCGGGTGCCTTATGGTTAGGTCCGGTGTGATAGACCACCCGCGACTGCTCTCCGGATTCGGCAACAATCATAGAATGCCAGGGCGACGATTGTCCGAACTGGCGAAAAAAAAGCAGGTCGCCGGGCTGGGCCTCTTGCGCGTCGCGGCTGACAAGGTAGGCATTACGCTCAACCAGCGTCCTGGCGTCGGCAAACTGCGCAAAAGCGCCATTGGTCAGGTCGGCGGCTTTGAAGGCACCAGGCTTGACCCTAAAGAGCGCCACGCCTAGCGGCGTATCGGGATAGCGCCAGGCGCGAATCTCGCCCGGCGGCGCCAGCACCTCAATGCCGGTGGCCAGGAACCATGAATCATTGTGGCGCTTGAGGGCCTCGCGATAGGAATAACGCAGCAGACTGGCGCAATCGGTGATCTCCGCCGGCTGTTCTGCCCTGGGACGAATGGCCTGGTATTCGGCGATCAGCGTGAACCAGCGGCGGAAGGCTGCCTGATCGGCTGGATCGGTGAGCCGCAGGAAATCCGGGGTTCCATCGCTAAAGCTATCACTCCAACCCTGCGCCGGACGCACTACGCCGGCTGCAACTGCCAACGAACTCCGTTGCGTCTGAACCCACGTACGCCAGGCCAGATGCCGCACAAAGCCCAGGCTGCTCAGAAGCAGAAGCAATATGGTCAGCAAAACAAACGACGCCGCTAACAACCGCCGGGAAGTAACGTTCACGGAAAGGCTTCCTCAAGGGATGCTCACATCCTAACGCACGGCACAGGAAGCGAGCCTTCTATTTTCATGAAAACTTATTGGAACACAATTCGCTGAATACATGACGCAAACACCTTGAATCCAATAGTATGAACGCCGATCCGGCTGATCAGTCCTCGAAAGTCGGCTTTCTAGTACGTAATCCGGGGGCAGCCGCTGATCCCTGTTGCAGACAACAAAGATTTGCGGTAGCTGGCTGTCGGCATTCGCGTAGGTTGTATCCATATTCTCGACATCGATGCCGCAGTTGGACATTTTGGGATGGCCGTTCTTGCAGCTTCGCAAAAGGCAAAATAAAAATTCCAACTGATTATGCTACCTGAAAGCACGATAGCCACATCAGGATTCGTTCACACGCGCAACCCAATCCAGCGGCTTGTGCCGGCCAAGCGTCAGGTGCAAGTGAACCGGCTTGCCTTTCGGCAAATGCAAGTCGCACGAGATCGCATCGGACGCGAGCGTCGTCGCCAAGACTCCGGCCGGCGCTGAGATCTTTTCGATTCCCTGCCGGACAATCAGCGTGATCTCCTGGTCTTTTAGCGAAGTGATGGTGAGGTCGACGGTTCTTGCCGGCATATCCCATGCAAGCGTGTCGACCTTTGCAAAGGTGCGCGCCAGCATTCCATGGATGGATCCCTTCGTCAACGAGTCGGGAACGGCAGGCAGGATCTCGATGACGCCGGGCCGCGAGTAGATGAGCATCTCCATGATGATGGTGGGAATTCCGCCCTGTGCATCGGGCATGGGCCAGGCGTATGGATCGTGAGAACACCGGAGCGTGGTGGCGACGTAGCCCTGCTCAATCAGTTGACGCAGTTCGGTGTCGACCATGTAGCAGTCCTTGAGCCGCGCCCCAACCAGGGCGCGATGGCAACGGCCATGAGCGGCCAGCCTCTCCGGCACGCGCCTTCGGTCGGCCATCATCGCGGCCAGAGCCAGTTTCGGCGTGCGATCCGGATCGATCTCGTCGCCGGGCCAGACTCCATACAGATGTGAGATATGCCGATGGCTGTAGCGCTCTTGCAGAGTAGGCCATGCCCATTCCTTTAATGTGCCGTCCGGTTCCATCAAGTACGGCGGCAGCTTGTCGATCATGGCCTTCCATTTTGGAATACTGTCGACGTCCGCGCCCAGCAGCTCGCACGCGTCGATCAGGTTGGTCAGCACCTCCCGGCAAACTGTAATGTCCATGGTGGCATTGATCGCAATCATGGCTCCTGGGCCGGTGTTCGCGGGATTGTTCTCCGGCGAGAAGGATGGGGCGAAGATGTAATTTCCATCTTTGCCGGTGACCGTCAGGAAATCCTCGTAAAACAACGCCAGCTCTTTATATGCCGGCACTATGCGGTTGCGCAGGAACTCGACATCACCGGTGACCAGATAGTGATCCCAGAACGGACGGATGCACCAACCTCCGGCGGAAAGCCAATAGGGATGAGGCCAGATCTCTCCAGTCGATTCAGCCCAGGAGTAATGGAAGGAAACACCGACATTTTGTTGCGGGCATAGGGAATAATGGGTGCCGCGCATCCCGAAAATATTCTTTGCGTTCACCCGGAAGTCCGGGGCCAGGCTCTCCATCCAATTGAAGTAGGCATCCATGCCTTCGTGCAGATCGGCCTGCACACCGGGCGCAATTTGCAGATTGATATTGGCATTGGTCTCGGCCATCATGGAGGGATATTTGCCGCTGGTGTACATGAACCAGTAGCGCCCCATCTGGAAGATCTTCTCCAGGAGCGCAGGCGAGTACTCCCGCCGCGATCGCTGATCGGCCAGCAGTTCTTCAGAAGACATTCCAAATTGAGAGGCGCCACCGAAGTCCACTGTGACCCGGTTCATAGCCTCCGACTGGACCTTGCGGTGACGCTCCAGGATTGCGTGGTAGTCCGGACTCAACTGTTCGACAGACTGCCGCAGAGCTTCAACTTTTTCTTCGCTATAGTCGGCGAACCATTCGATGCGGGTCAGCAGCAGCACGGACGATGCATTCTCGACGACCAGAGTATCGCCATCCATGCGAGCCGAGCCGCCGTTGCGCACCACGCGAACCACCCCTGCATAGCCGCTGTTATCTACCGAGGGATCCAAACGGCACTTGTAAATGAGCCGCTCTTCGTTGAAGTCCGTGTGAACTTCGCTCTCCCCGATATTCCCGCCGAACAATCCTCCCGGACGCCTTCCCCTGGAGTATTTCTGGATTGAGATTCGTGCGTTGACCTGCTGTCCATGCGGGGCGGTTAGCAGTTGAACCACAACATCGTCGGGTCGGGAAGTGAAGGCCTGACGAAGCCAGTCGCCGCGCTCATCGCTCCACTGCACCTTCACCTCACTGCTCTGGAAATCGACGGTGCGCAGATAGTCTTTGACCGACGCGGTCTTGGGAAGATCGAGACGCATCAAAAATGCCGGGACTGTGGGGTGCGGACCAGTATTTTGCTTGATGGGGCCCTTGTTCATCTCCTTGAAGGCGAGTTCAATAGCTTCCTGATATTTCCCGTCCAATACCATTTGCCGCACTTGCGGAAATACCTCCGCGGCCTTGGGAGCCTCAAAGGGCCTCTTCCACGGCACAAGAAGGCTTTCGTGGTGGAAAAGGATCTGCTCCGAGTACGGATCGCACATCACCTCGATATACATGTGTCCATTGCCGGATGTGAGCCCCTCGCTGACCGTCGTGCCGGGAATCGTGCTGCAGAAGCCTTGCCGCGGCACGATCCCGCGCCGCAGCCGATCAGAAAGAGCCATCGGCGAAACCTTCACTTCGGGCGACAGGCGCGATGCCGCAAAGACCGGCGGCTTGGGCGGGAACTTGCCTTTCGGAGTGTTGCCCCCACGAACAGCCGAGGTGCCGCGGCCGGAAACGGTCCCCGCCTTTGCCGCTGGCGGAGCGGAAACCTGGGTCGAGCCTTGCTGACCGCTTTCGCCCGTCGTGGACGCCTGGAGCAACTTATCAGAACCGGCTAAACCAACAACAGCCGCGGTACTCTTCACCAGAAAATCTCGCCGTTTCATTCTTCACCACTTTCTGTGCGATCAACTCTTTCGGGCGCTCATGTCGTCTTCCATGCGCGCAGGAACTCCGGCCTCTCCGGCATTTCTCGCGTGCTCCACTCCTGCTATTCGGGCAAGGCGATTGTGGCCTCGATATGGAAGTGCCCGCTTACGGTTGGCGCTCCCGTATCAGGCTGGCCTCCGCCGATGATCAATGTGTAATCGCCCGCGGCGATCATCGGATTGCCATCTTCGGTCACCATGCCCAGATCGCGGTCCTTCAACTCGAAGTGAAGTATCTGGCTCGCGCCCGCTTCGAGATGAATGCGCTGGAATCCACGAAGAGCGATTTGTGGCGCGCCTTTCACATCGGGGAACTTGAGATAGAGCTCGACGGCCTCATCTCCCGCGACTTTGCCAGTGTTGGTCACCGTGACATCAACGCCGAGAGGTTGTCCGGCGACCACAGCCTGTGTCGGAACACTGAGGTCGCTGTATTTGAACGTTGTATAGCTGAGCCCGTAGCCAAACGGGTAGAGCGGCTTTCCCTTGAAGTACCGATAGGTCCTTCCCGCCATCCCGTAATCCTCAAAGTTGGGCAACTGGCTGAGATCCTTGTAGAAAGTAACGGGCAACTTTCCCGCCGGATTGTTTTTGCCGCTTAGCGTTTCAGCAACAGCCGCTCCGCCTTCCTCGCCGGGATACCATGCTTCGAGAACCGCGTTGGCGTGCTCGTTGATCCAGTTCACCGCCAGCGCGCTGCCATTGATCAGGACAACGGCCAATGGCTTGCCGGTCGCCGCCACAGCTTCAACCAGTGCTTCTTCCGGCGCGGGAAGATCGATGCTGGTGCGGTCTCCGCCCTGAAATCCAGGCACGGTTACCGGCATCTGTTCACCTTCGAGCATGCTGGTGATGCCCACGACAGCGACTACCACGTCGGCGTCCTTTGCCGCGGCAATCGCCTCCAGTGAAATCGCATCCTTCACTTTCGTCCAGATCAGTTGCGCTTGCGCCTTGCTGTTGTTGATGCTGTAGTTGATGCTGAGCGCGGCTTTCTGCCCCTTCTCCAGGTGGACTCGGCCAACACTTGCGTCGACTCCCTCGCTTCTGAACAGCATGGTCACCTGCTTGTCGTCAATCGACAGTCTTGCGAAGCCCCGGCCACGGATGCCGACGAGGTAGTCGCCGGAATCAGGTGGCGTCAGGAATCCCGTCCAATGCACGCTGAAGGCTTTCTTCACAGCAACCTCCGGTGGCAGATTGTCACCAGTAAGGTTGACGTTCGGCTCGGTACGGCTGACAATCGGCGGCGGGCCTCCTGCTTCGATAGGCGGCCGTCTCAGCCACTCGCCGTAATCCGCCTTGAGGCCGGGCTTTCCATCCGGGGTCGTCAAGAGATGATCCGGCACGGGGTCTCCATCGTTGCGCAGGAACTGAGTTCCCGACACGTAGGTGATGGCAGCCTTCGGGAACTCTGCCTTCAGGCCATCGAGCACCGAGACGATATGCGTTGGCTGGCCTGCATAGTTGCCGAGCAGCGGCCGGGTCTGGTCGGCAAGCGGGCCTACAACGGCAATCTTTTTAATCCCCGGTTTGAAGGGAAGCAGACCGTCGTTCTTGAGCAGGACCATGGCCTCATTTGCGAGTTTGCGAGCCAGGGCGCGGTGTTCCGCACTGTCAAGTTCCTTCTCGTCGATCTTGGTGTAAGGAACCATCTCCGGCGGGTCAAACATGCCAAGTTTCATCCGCGCTGTGAAGAGGCGAATCAGCGCCGTGTCCAGCGTGCTTTCCGGCAGGTACCCTTGCTGCACCGCATCGATATAGGCCTTTTCGGAAGGTTCGCCAGACCTTTGAGCGACGTCGACGCACTCGTTGTCCATGCCTCGGATCACGGAAATTGCCACGCCCTGTGCCTGCGTCGGACGATAGCGATGATTGGCGGCAATGTCCCGAACTGCATCGCAATCCGAAACCACATACCCCTGGAATCCCCACTTCCCGCGCAGTTGATCTTGCAGCAGAAACTGGCTGGCGCATGCCGGCTCGCCATTGATAGCGTTATAAGCGCACATCACTGAACCGGCCTTGCCTTCCACGACGGCGGCGCGGAATCCGGGCTCGTAGGTATCCACTTCGTCGTGCTTGCTCACGTCAACATCCGCAAAGTGCCGCGTTGGCTCAGGCCCGCTGTGCACGGCGTAGTGCTTCGGCGTTGCAATCGTCAGGTAGTACCTGGGGTCATCGCCTTGCATCCCGGTCACGTAGGCAACCCCCATGCGGCCGGTGAGGAAGGGATCTTCGCCGTAGGTCTCCTGACCGCGGCCCCAGCGCGGGTCACGGAAGATGTTCAGATTCGGAGACCAGAAATCGAGGCCTCCCATGATGCCCGTGTGTCCCTCGCGCGTGTTTTGCACATGCTTGATGCGTCCCTCAATGCCAATCTGCGTCGCCATGGCATGAATTCCCGGCGCATCGAAGGTTGCAGCCAGGCCGATGGGTTCCGGATACTCCGTCACACCCTGGTTGATCACCCCGTGCAGCGCCTCACTCCACCATTGGTACGCAGGAACATTGAGCCGCGGAACCGCCGCGGAGTTGTTGTACATTTGCGTGGCCTTCTCCGCAAGAGTCATGCGATGCACCAGGTCGGCAGCCCGCTGCTCGGGGGTCAGACTTGGATTCATGTAGGGGAGATTCGCCGGATCCTGGGCAACTGCGGATTGCAGGGTGAGTCCAAAAAAGAGCGTCGCTGTCCACGCGGCAATGTGTGCAACAACTCGCGTCATGCATTTCATCATGTTGTATCTCCTTAACGCTGCATCAATTTGACAGCGATTGGTCAAGGGTTCTATTGTGCTTTCGAGAATAAGTTTACTCAACGAGGAGTACTGGCGCATCTTTAAGAGAATATGCCAGAGTCGCCCTCCTCGTCACCTTCGGCTGTGAGTAACGGCTTCATCAACAGAAAGAGGAGATGGAATCTCTATGAGAAAATCCGACAATCATCATCTCATGAATCGCCGTGAGGCTTTGCTTTTGGGGGCAACGGCAGGTATGAGCGCCGCTCTGGGACCTGCGGCTCTTGCCATGGATAACACCAAGACCGCGGCGCATCAGCAGGAGCCCGGTAATTGCTCGACCCCAAAATCCGCAGTGGCGAAAACGCAGTATGGCAAGGTGCGCGGTTTCGTCGATGGCGGGGTCTTCACCTTCAAGGGCGTGCCCTATGGCCAGAACACTGGCGGCGAGAATCGCTGGCTGCCGGCCAAGCCTCCCAAGCCCTGGGATGATGAATATCCCGCGCTGATTTACGGACCCAACTGCCCTCAGCATCTGCATGACTTCACGGGGATCGAGCAGTCATTCCTGCAGGACTGGGATGACGGCTATATGAGCGAAGACATGCTCAAGCTGAACATCTGGACGCCCAGCCTCACCGGCAAGCGCCCGGTGATGGTCTATTTTCATGGCGGCGGCTTCGTCTTCGGCTCGTCGTATGAACTGCCCTCGCACGAAGGCGCGCAGATGGCGCGGCATCATGACGTGGTGCAGGTCTCAGTCAATCACCGCCTCAACATCCTCGGCTTCTTCGATCTCTCGGAGATCGGCGGCCCGGATTACGCTGATTCAGTCAACGTCGGCATGACGGATCTGGTCGCATCGCTGCGCTGGGTCCACGACAACATCGCCAACTTTGGCGGCGACCCCGACTGCGTGATGATCTACGGCCAATCCGGCGGCGGCTCCAAGGTCACCACGCTGATGGGCATGCCCTCGGCCGCGGGACTCTTCCATCGTGCCTCGGTGCAGTCGGGCGGCGGAGGCAATCCTCCCAGTGCGGAGCAATCCAAAGCGCTGGCCAGGCAGGTGATGATCGAGCTCGGCCTTCAGCCCAACGACATCGCCAGCCTAAAGAAGTTGGACTGGGCCAAGTTGAATGAGGCCGGCAACGCAGCCGTCGCCAAGGTTAACCCGCCGATGAAACCTGGAATGGGTCCATTCTCGGCCCCGGGTATGCCGCCCCGCGCCGGATTCGGTCCCACCTTGGACGGCCGCATCATCACCGTGCGCTCTTTCAATGAAGCCGCACCGGAGATCTCAAAGAACATTCCCATGCTGATGGGATCGGTCAGCGAAGAGGGCAATAGTATGCGCTCCAAACCCACCGAGGCCGAATGGCACGCTCGCCTCGCCACCCTCTATGGCGAACCCAAAGCAACCAATCTCATCACCGCCTTGAAAAAGGCGCATCCGGAGAAGAGTATCCGCACGCTCTCCTACATGTGCGGCGGCTCTATGCTAAACAGCATCTCCATTCGCAACAATGTCGTGCGCATGGCCAATTTGAAGTGCGCCCAGAAAGCGGCGCCGATCTACACCTACTACTTCACCTGGCAATCGCCGATGCTTGAAGATGCTGGCGCATGGCACACCGCCGAGCTGGCCTTCTGCTTCGACAACACCAAGCGCTGCGAACAGGGCACCGGCAACACACCCGAAGCGCAGGCGCTGGCCAAGAAGATGGCGACGGCCTGGGCCAACTTCGCCCGCACCGGCAATCCCAGCCAGCCCGGCCTGACCTGGGAGCCAACCAGCCCGGAGCGCTGCCAGACAATGGTGTGGGACAATCACTGCCGAATGGAAGACGACCCGGAGGGCGAAATCCGCAAAATACTGCTCAGCTGAGAATATCCAGCCGGCACTTGCAAACGTAGTGACTCTTTTCAGTTCAGTACGAGCGTTCACACGATTACTTGTTGACATCCCCCGGGTAGCATCCGGGGGATGTCAATCTCGCCGGAACTGACGAGTACGAGGAAGCAGGCGCGTGGTTAGAGCGCTGTGGCACTCTAGTAGTCAGGAGTTTGCCCATCATGCAGCCCGAAACCCCTGCCGTTGTTGCATCAACCAAAAACCTACATGCCTGGGAGGCGGGCGGAGCCGATTTCGCCGAGGCGCTTTCCGCCTGGGTAGGCGCGCGCCTCAAAGCGCACGAGGCGGCATTGGCTGCCCTGTTGGCCGTCAAGGGCCAGCGCACGCCAGCGAATTCGTTGCGCCTCTACGACGAGGCCATTGAGCAACTCAGCCTGGCCGGCGCACAGGCAGGCATACTGAACTCCGTGGCTGCCGACAAGTCCGTGCGCGACCAAGCGCAGTTGGAAGCGCAGCGGGTGGCGCAGGCCGCCAGCGCCCTGAGCCTGAACCGGGCCGTCTACGAGGCTCTTGCGGCCATCGATCTGGGCGGGGCCAATCCTCCCATCAGCGCGGCGACAAAGCATTACGTCGAGCGCACGCTGCTCAGCTACCGGCTGGCCGGCGTGGACAAGGATCAAGCCACGCGCGACCGCTTGCAAAGCCTTCACGATAAGGCTACGCAGCTATCGCTCACATTTAGCCGCAACATTCAGGAAGGCGCCAAGACCGTCGAGGCCACGCCTGCCGAGCTGGACGGCTTGCCCGCCGACTACATTGCGCGGCACCCCGCAGACGCCGACGGCTGCGTCAGGC
>CAWJDN010000009.1:0-3598 GCA_963840985.1 uncultured Acidobacteriaceae bacterium | reverse complement strand
AAGAACATGGCGCGGAACCTCGCAAGTTTTGTTCTGCAAATAGTCCCTTGTTAGCGCCGCCGACAATTCAAACACCAGCTTTTGAATCCGCTGCTTTTTCCGCCATTCCACCAGCGTTGCTTCGTCCGCCTTCCCCGGACCCGATAGAGTCAACCGCCCTTGATCGTTGACACTCAGCCCGCGCAACTCCACTTCCGGCGGAATCTTTCCCGGCTCTAGCGTCAAGCTCGCCACATTCGCCCAGTCCATCGTGATGCGCCTATTAATCGCCGTAGTATAGCCTTCCACTCTCGGAAAGGTAATCTCAAACTCGCTCTTTTCGGGTATCGCATGGACGTGGTGGCGTTTCGGCAATGGCTCTGTTGCCCCCGTTGCATTCGCCTTGAATGGAATTACCTCAAACGGAACACCCAGGACTTTTGCAACCTCTTCATTGAATCTGCCTTCTGCGTTGACATCGTAGTTTTTACGCCTCAGCCCTCTGCCCACCACCTGCTCACACAGCAGTTGCGACATAAACGGACGCAGCCCGATAATGTGCGTCACGGTGTTGCAGTCCCAGCCTTCCGTGAGCATTCCCACGCTCACGATACAGCGCACATCGCGCCCAGGCGGATGCAGTGGCCTTTGCAGTTTTGCGGCAAGGTCCGCAAAGCCTTCCGGGTATACAGGCCGTCCCTGTGTGTCGTAAGTCCAGTCTGTCTTGCCGACGGTGTCCAGCGAGAGACGCATCCATCGGCTTTCATCGCTTTTTGCCGAACCCGAATCAGAGTCAGTATCGTGGACTACCTTTGAATCCACGCGAATCGTGTTGATTGTGTATCCTTCGTTCCGGAACCCTGCCACATTGGACGATGGGATACCTTTGGGCCTTTTATCGTCGGCGAGCCAGTCGTAAATTACCTTCGCAATAGCAGTGTTCTTGCAAACCAGAATAAACACTGGTGGCCTTGTATCCTCTTGCTTTTCCTTCCATTCAACACTCAGCGCATCCCACATCCCGCCCAGCATCGCAATCGGCGTGTGGGCATACTTCAACACGGCTTCCGGCTTTGGCTTTGCTCCACCTTCCCCAGCCGTGAATTTCTCTTCCACCAGCCAGCGCCAGATATTGAAGTATTTTGCAACTTCCGCGCCGGTCGTATCGCGCACCGCAAGTTGGGGAACCTTTACCAGCCCGGACTCAATCGCATCAATCAATCCAAAGTCGCTTACCACCCAAGGAAACGGTTTGTTCGTCTCGCGTCCCACACGCGCCAAAAAATAGGGAGTTGCGGAAAGGTCAACGCAGAAATTGATTCCGCGCAGCTTGTGAATCTTGTCCAGCCCGGTAATCCACTCCGTTGCTTCCTTAACCTCAGCATCTGCATCGTTCGGCTCGCCAAAAACCTCCCCTTCATTCTCATCCGGCTCTTCTTGCCGAATCCGATAAGCATGGTGCGCCTCATCATTGAAGACTAGGATGTTCTCCTTGCCGCCAACCTCATACAAGACGCGATTCACCAGCGCCGTTTCGCTTTCTTCATACTTGTCTTCGATAATCTGCAAAGACTTCAAATGCCCCGCTTCATAGACCTCGGAACCTTTCTTCACCTGTATCTTGCCCATCGCAATTCCTGAATCCAAGGTTTCGCGGGTCATGTATCGCCTAGTATATGAAGTCGTATCCTTCTTGCCAATCAAAACCACCGATGGTTTGTCCTTGCGAACACCTGCCTTATTGACTTTAGCCGCCGTGCCGCCGGTCTCTATTGAGTGCGGTTCAAAGATGTGCCAGTTATAGGGGATCACGCGGCCTTGCGCCAGTGTAGGCATCAATCGTTCCGGCACCAGATCGCGGGTCCGGTAGATACTCGCCTCGCCGCGCTCCGGCTTCAACTCTTCCAGGCGGCTTTTAATCGTCACGTTGGGGCATATCACCAAAACCGTGTCACTGAAACGGCTGTCTCCCCGGTCGTTGACTTTATTCAGAATGCTCCAAGCCGCAAGCATTCCCATTACCGTTGTCTTGCCCGTCCCGGTTGCCATCTTGCAGGCATAGCGTTCAAAGCTGGTGTATCCGTCGCTTTGCTTTATCTCTTCGCTCGGCTCATCCCGTGGTATCGTAATGCCCTGCAATAAGTCCTGCCGTCCCTCTTTCAGAAAGATCACCGTCAGCGCCGCTTCAAGCTGTGCGTAAAAGAGATTCTGCTTCCGGCCCTCGCGTGTCCACCACTCAATCAATTCCAGCGTGGTGCGCGTCAGCCCCGGATAGCCCTGCTTCTTCCACTCGGCTACACGCTCACGAATCAGGTTCACCATCACCATCTCAAACCCGTTCGCGTATTCCTTCGATGGGCGTAATATCCGCTCATCTTCATCCCACGCACGTTTCTGGTCCTGTGGCGGAAACACCACCGCTGCCCGTCTGCGGCCCTCAATCAGTTGCGGGTGTTCGCCCTCGCGGATATACCAATACCGCTTTGGCTCTTCAAAGGGCGAATTCTGAATCGGCTCTCCTACTTCAAAGCTCATAGCGCCCTCACCACCAGCAATTCATTTCCACGGTCGTCAATTACCTTGACGGCAATCTGCTTATGCTCACCCGGTTCAAAAGGCGCGCTCACAGTCCCGGCCAGATGCGCCCATACAGCATCGTCAAACTCGCCCTTCAGCGCCCGCTTCAGCTTGTCCCACTCATTTGTACGCGGAAAGAAGGCTTGCGATACGCGGAAGCACATCCCGTTGTAATCCGAGTCCAGGAACCATGCCGGAACATCGTCCCCGGCGCTATGGCTCACCTCCATCGTCACCGGGTCAAACACGTCCAGCCCCAACAACTCCACCTGCTTTCTACCGTTTGGTGCGCCTTCCTTGTGTTCCGCGTTCCGCACCTCAATCTCCGGCAAGCCACATACGCTGAATATCTGGCTGGAGCGCATATTCTTGAGCAGATCGCCCATCATCAGGTCCGGCGTCGCTTGCACATAGGTTGCCGGAATGCCGCTCACCTGCTCGCAGACTTCAACAGCTTCCCGCGCATTCGGTTGAATTGCAAAGCCAATCACGTACAAATGCGTGTAGCTCTTTTGATATGCCTCACGCGCCGCTTCTTCCACCAGACGGATACTCACCGCGCCATTCTCCGGGCCAAAGACAAAGGCCACCGGACGCGCAGAGAGCGGCAAGGCCAGCCCGGATTTTTCCTTCGCCTCCTGCATCGCATCGGCCAGCGTTGCCGTCTGTCCCTCAGCCGTCGCATCCACCAGCGCCTCCGCGCTCAGGCTCAGGCTCTTTGCCGGTCTGCGCACATTCTTGAGGCTCAACGTGCGATTGCCGCCCAGCCGCAATACCGGAGAGCGGCGTAAGACTTCCATCATGCGCTCCGGGAAGCTGCCGGTATTCGCTGCTTCAATCCCATCCGCCGCCGATTCCTCTTCATCCCACTCCATCGGCGTCGGGATCGTGGCCTCCACGCAAAACGGGCCAGTTACGCGGGTGATGCTGGTGTCTTTCTCTGGCTGGTCCACCAAAACTTCTTCATCGGGCGGCTCGTTATTGGCAATGGATTTGAGGGTGATGTGCGGAACAATGCCGCCAACTTCTTCGCCCTTTTTTA
>CAWJDN010000008.1:0-4676 GCA_963840985.1 uncultured Acidobacteriaceae bacterium | reverse complement strand
GAGACGATGATCAGCGTCTGGCCGCGCTTTGTGCCAGAGGATCGCTACTATGCGGAGCTGCTCAAAAAAGGTTGGCTCATCCACAAAGCCGACGGCACGCCCATCGACGGTCTGCCCTACGACCGCGCCGGCTCGGACATCGACACCACCAATCCCGAAGCCGCGCAATGGTTCTGGAAGACCCTCCACGAGGACATCATCAGTCAGGGCTTCGATTCGCTTTGGGCCGACGAGACCGAACCCGATCTGCCTCCCAACGGCGCGTACTTCCACATTGGCCCCGGCACCGAGTTCTTCAACGTCTATCCGCTCTTCCACACAGCGGCGCTCTATGACGGCTTCCGCAAGGACGAGCCCGGCAGGCGCGCTCTGATTCTCTCCCGCGACGCCTACATCGGCGCGCAGCGCAACGGAACCATCTTCTGGTCCTCCGACATCGATCCCACCTGGGACACGCTCCGCCGGCAGATTCCCACCGGCCTCGATGTCGCCGCTTCGGGATTCACTTACTGGTCTAACGACACCGGCGGTTGGCAGTATCTTCCAGAAACGCATCATCCCGCCCGCAAGCCGCTGCTCGACCCCTCCGACGCCCGCGCCACTGTCGGCGGCTACGACGACTATCCGGAGCTGTACACCCGCTGGTTCCAGTACGCCGCCTTCCTACCCATCTTCCGCACGCACGGCAGCCGCCCGGCCAACGAGGTCTGGTCCTACGGCAAAGAGGCGCAGCCGATTCTGGAGAAGTATCTACGCCTGCGTTACCAGCTCATGCCCTACATTTATTCGCTCGGCTATCAAACCTGGCTGACCGGCGCGCCCTTCATGCGTGCCCTGCCTCTGGATTTCCCCAGCGACCCCATGGTAGCTGATGTGCGCGATGAATATATGTTCGGCCCGGCATTCCTGGTTGCGCCGGTCACCGAGCAGGGAGCTGCCAGCCGCCAGGTCTATCTGCCCGCCGGCGCCGATTGGTATAACTACTGGACCAACGAGCTGGTGAAGGGCGGCCAGACCATCACCGTGGCCGCGCCCATTGATACGATTCCGCTATTTGTGCGCGCCGGCTCCATCCTTCCGTTAGGTGCGCCGGTCGAGAGCACTCATCAAACGCAGGCCATTGCCAGGCTTCGCGTCTATCCGGGCGCAGATGCGAGCTTCACGCTCTTTTCCGACGACGGCACAACCTACGCCTACGAGCAAGGCGCGGGCTCCATCACGCGCTTGCGTTGGAATGACGCGGCAGGCAACTTCACCCATGAAGGCGCAGATGCCTGGAGCAGTCCGGACAACGAAGTTGTGGAGGTCGTGAAACGCTAGAGATGCTCTACTCCGGATGGTCGGGTGACATCACGCAGATGTCCGGAAGGTTCCGGTAGCGTTCCGCGTAATCCATTCCGTAGCCGATTACGAACAGGTTGGGAATGGAAAAGCCCACATAGTCCGCCGTGATCTTTTCGATGCGGCGCGAGGGCTTGTCCAGCAGCGTGGCAATGCGCAGCGTCTTGGGATTCTGCTGCATCAAGAGCTTGCGCAGGTAGCAGAGCGTCAGCCCGGTATCCAGAATGTCCTCCACCACCAGCACATTTTTGCCCTCGATTGATTCATCCAGGTCCTTGACCAGCTTCACCGCGCCAGAAGACCTCTTCCCCTGGCCGTAGCTCGAGGTGGCCACAAAGTCAAATGTAGCGTCGGCTTGTATGGCTCTCGAAAGATCGGCCAAAAACGGCGCCGCGCCCTTCAGCACCCCCACCATCACCAGCTTCTCGCCGTTCAGGTCATGGGTAATCTGAGCGCCCATCTCGGCCACGCGCTCGGCAATCTGTTGGCGGGTATAAAGAACCTTAAGGCCTTGGGGAACGTTCATTGCCATGTACCCAGTATCGCCTGTACCCCGCGCCGCGAGGCAAGCGCGTCTGTGAAAATTCTGTCATTTCATTGCAGTGCAGGATGTTGAGCGCTGTCTCCGACCGCGCCCGTCTATACTTGAGATGCATGATTCCCTATTTGCACTTATGGAGTTTCTCTCTGCCCACCTTCGGGCTGATGCTCTGGCTGGCCGCCGTGGCCGCAGCGTTTGTCATGGACCGCAGCTTCCGCCGCGCGCGTATCACCGCCGACGCCCTGGGCATGGTCGCCGTAACCGTGGTGGCCGGCATCGTGGGCGCAAAGCTATGGCACGTCATCGACACCCCCATCGAGTTTCGCGAACTGGGCTGGCAGGTTTTGTGGGCCAGGGATGGATACGCCTGGTTCGGCGGCCTCCTCTTCGGCATCTCCGCGCTGCTCTTCCAGGGCTGGTGGGCAAAGATCGGCATGTTGCGCACACTGGATTTAGCCGCGCCGTCCGCCGCTATTGGCTACGGCATCGGACGCATCGGTTGCTTTCTCTCCGGCGACGGATGCTACGGCATCCCCATCACCCCGCTTCATTTTCTATCCTTTTCATTTCGGCCCTGGGGCATGAGCTTTCCCAAAGGCCTTGAGCCGGTCTTCGTCCCCGTCTATCCCACTCCGCTTTACGAGCTGGCCGCCGGATTGCTCATTGGCGTTTGGCTCTGGTGGCGGGCCGGCAAGTCCCATCGCACCGGCGCCATCGTCGGTCAGTACCTGCTGCTCAGCGGAATAGCTCGCTTTTTGGTTGAATTTATCCGCCGTAACCCCAAGGTTCTATGGGGCTTATCAAACGCCCAACTAGCTAGCGCCGGCACCGTCGTTGCTGGTATTGCCCTGATCCTCTGGGCCGCCTCCCGCCCCGACGCCAGCCCGGATGAAGCCGACGAAGCCTTGGAAGAAGCGGCGTAGTTATTTTGTTATAGCTGTATTGCCGTTGGGTTGTCAGACCAGGGATTGATAAGCGCTAATTCACATGCGAGGAAGTCTTTAATGTTGCGGGTCGCAACAGCCGCCCCGTGAACTCTGGCTGTAGCTGCAATTTGTGCATCCATTTCGTTGATGGGGCGGCCCAGGCGTTGTCGTGCAGAGAGGATTTGTCCGAAGTGGCGTGCCGCGGCAAGATCGAAGCTGAGAATCTGACCGCGAAAATCCTCAGTGAGCATTGCTTCGAAAGCTTTGCGTAATCCCTTTTGCCTTCGTCCTGAGGGCATCAACTCAATGCCGGAAAGCAATTCCGCCACAACCACTGAAGAGGTCCAGAATTCTTTTCTAGGGAGCGATTGAATCCATGCGGCTACGCGCGGATCAGGGCCTGGCCGCATAATTTCCGAAATAACGTTTGTATCGAGCAGGATCATCAGTCGAAGGTGGGGATTGGTCTGGATGATTTCCGGCGCGGCGGAATTTGGAGTTCTACTCCCCCGAAGGCGGCAAATCGCTTACGAATCGCTGTTCCCAGATCTTCCTCAGGCGCAACGGTGACGGGGTTGCTCGCTACAAATTCCACAAGCGCTTCCCGCGCCTCCGCCTCCATTGAGCGCCCGTTCAGCGCCGCGCGCACTTGCAGCCTGCGCTTGACCTTTTCATCGAGATTGCGAATCGTAAGGGTTGCCATGAATTAAGTGTAGCGCAATTCCGCTAGCAATGCAAGCAATGCTAGCAATGACAGCAACGAGTAGTGGGTCAGATTGTTCTGAGATTCTGTGGCAGGATTTTCGTTGCCGGTGCTCAGCCGAATGTAAATGCGAATGCCTGTACCCCAGGATCGAGAAATTCAATCTCGAAGGTGTGGTCTTTAATCGTCCCGTGCTGGCGGATGAGTTGATAGAGCCGGTCTTCCGTCACGGTTCCAATCCCTTGTTCGTCGCAATCGACGCCATGATCTGCGCCGGGGGCTTGTCCATCAATGCGAACGCGGAAGCGAATCGGACCGGCGCCTGGCCCCCCGGTACTTGGTCTCCCCGCGCCTGGTCCAAGCACAAGATGCAAATCCCGCGCGTGGAAGCGGAAGATAATGCTGCCATTCGCCGTGTTGAGCACCGCTGCCTCGCCGTGATCGATCCATGTGCCGGTCAAGCCCCAATGATTCAGATCAAGATGTGTCGGCGCGCGATAGACCTGCACTCGGTCGCTCCGCAACCCGCCGGGCGAGTCAAAGCGCTCCGCCCGAAGGTATCCAATATAGGTCTCCGGCGAGCCCATGGCTGCATTATCTGCCGGAATCTCGGCGCCGCTGCCGCTCAGCACGAGAGGCCCGGCGGGAGTCTCCTGCGCGTCATTGCGCTCCTTTAAGAGTTTCTGAATCCACTGATCCGATTCCTTGTAATCTCCCTCGCCAAAATGGTGGTAACGAATTCTTCCATGGGCGTCAATGAAGTAGTGCGCGGGCCAGTACTGATTGTTAAAGGCGCTCCAGATGAGGCGCTTGCTGTCAACCGCCACCGGGTAAGTGATCCCGAATTTCCGCAAGGCTTTCTCAATGTTTGCCGGATCTTTTTCAAAGTCGAACTCCGGAGTGTGCACGCCGATAATCACCAGTCCGCTCGCCCGGTACTTCGCGTCCCAGGCGCGCATGTAGGGAAGGGAACGCAGGCAATTGATGCAGGAGTAGGTCCAGAAGTCAATCAGCACCACCTTGCCCTTGAGTTGGTCGCGATTCAACGGCGGCGAATTCAACCACGAAGTAGCCCCGGAGAGATCCGGCATCTGCTCGCCGCTGGCGCATGCGGTCGTTGTCAGCAATGCGATCGCCAACAATGCAATCGCCGCTCTCCGCGTCC
>CAWJDN010000007.1:0-13771 GCA_963840985.1 uncultured Acidobacteriaceae bacterium | reverse complement strand
GTATCGCTATGGCAAGAGCATTTAGAATGCGGAGTGGCTCAATTTCGAGGTGTGAAGGCATGGCGGTGCAAGGAGAACGCATGAAGCGCAGAGCAATCATTACGATTATTGCCGTCTTTGGAATAGCAGGAGTGGGTTTTGGACAAAGCAAGCCAGCGACGCAGACGACGCCGGCAGGACAAGCGGCGCCAGCAGGACAAGCGGCGGCACCGGCGGGGAAACGTCCGCCACAGGCCAAAAAGACCAACCGGAGTTCGATGCCTACAAAGCGGCGGCTGCGATCACCGATCCGGCGGCACAGGAAAAAGCTGCGGATGATTTTGCGGCAAAGTTTCCAGACAGCGAGTTGCGTCCGCTGCTCTACAAATCGGTGACGCTAGTCCTATCGCCAAGTCAACAATGGCGACAAGATGCTGGCTATGTCGCAGAAGATCTTAACTTTTGATCCGGACGATCCGGAGGCGCTGCTGGGTGTGGCCCAGGTTCTAGCCGAGCGCACGCGCGAAACCGACGTCGACAAGGACCGAATCAGCTTACCTTAATTCGCTTGCACATCGCACCATCAGCACTTCTTAAAAATGCCAGCCCCACCGCAGGCAGCTCACTCGGTTCCGCATGAACCCTCAGCGAGCGAATAGCGAGCAGTTGGCCCCACCGCAGGTGGTCACAGCTTATCAAACAGCGCCGTGCGCGGGTCCTGGCTATTCAGCTTGGCCAGTTCGCGCATGATCTCGCGGCTGCGCTCGTCGTTGAGGTGCGGCACCGTCACTTCGACAGTCACAATCTGGTCGCCACGCTGGCCAGGATTCTGCGCATTCTCCACGCCCCGCTCCCTCATGCGCAGCTTTTGCCCGCTCTGCGTGCCGGGAGGAATCTTCAGTTGCGCGCGCCCTTCGATAGTGGGCACGTCTACCTTGGCTCCCAGCGAGGCCTCGGGCACGGTCACCGGAACGGTCAGATGAATATCGTCGCCCACGCGACTGAAGACCGGGTGCGTGCCGGTGCGGACTATCAAGTAGAGATCACCGGGCGCGCCGCCGTTCACTCCGGCGTTGCCCTTGCCTTGCAGGCGAATGCGCTGGCCGTCGCGCGTGCCCGCCTTAATGCGAAACTCGACGGTCTCAGAGCGGCCGACCACGCCCTCGCCGTGGCAGGTCGAGCAGGCATTGGAGATGCGGCCCGTGCCGTTGCACTTGGGGCAGGGAATATTGAACTTCATCCTCCCGCCCATCTGCGTCACCTGGCCAGTGCCGTTGCATTCTGGGCACTGCATCGGCCCGCCGGCAGAGGACTGGCCGTGGCAGGTGGGGCAAACCTCCTGGCGATGCACTTCGAGCCGTGCCTGTCCGCCGCGGATGGCCGTCCAAAAATCCACTGTAGCCTGATATTCCAGATCTGTCCCCGGCTGCGGACCGCGCGCCCTCTGCGGCTGCTGCGCCCCGCTGAAGATGCCGGAAAAAATGTCCTTGAAGCTGCCCCACGAAGCTGCATCTGACGCCGAACCCGCCCCTGCATGCTGGCCCCGGTGCTGCCCCGGCCCACTCTGAAAGCCGGTGAAATCAAAGCCGCCAAAGTCAACCGGGCTGCCGTGCCCCGAGCTCTGCCGCGCATAGGCCTCGGCCTGCGCTGGGTCGATCTGGTCGGAGTAAAAGCCCAGTTGGTCGTAGACCTTTCGCTTCTTCTCGTCGCTCAGCACGTCATTGGCCTCGGAGATCTCTTTGAACTTTTCCTCGGCTCGTTTGTCGTTGGGATTCACATCCGGGTGATAGCGCCGCGCGGCCTTGCGAAAGGCCTTACGAATCTCCTCCGCCGTCGCCGTCTTCTTCACGCCGAGCGTACCGTAATAATCCTTGTTCGTGGTCGTGGCCATGATTGCCTTTGAAATCTGTTTTGGTTACCTTGCTACAGCTTGTTAGGCCAAGTGTCTGTTCGTTATCGGCATTATTTCTCTGTCAGGGCTCATCCTGCCGAATCAAGCGACCTGCCTGGCCTTCAGTTCCCCCGTCTCTGTCCGCGGCGCGGGAAAAATCTCCATCTCGATCTTAGTCGTTACCTCCCGGCTGGCCAGTGCCAAGTCATAGGACATCTGCATCTTCATCCAAAAATCCGGCGTGGTGCCGAAATACCGCGCCAGACGCAACGCTGTATCTGCCGTAATCCCGCGCCGCTCCCGTACAATCTCCGAAATGCGTGTTACAGGTACCCGCAAGGCAAGGGCCAAAGCATTGGCCGAAAGTCCCAGTGGCACAAGAAAATCCTCACGCAAAAATTCGCCGGGGTGAGTCGGAACGCCTTGTTCCTTCTTCTTTCGCGGAATACTCATAGCCATCTCCTTAGAACATCTCCAGATTCATGAGTATTTGCACATGCAAACTGGATTGCGCTTAACGTTTATCGTAACACGAAAAGCGGTAAGCCATCCATATCAGTATTCCTCCTACGCTGAAAAAACGTGCTTCACGATAACTGGAGTTTCAGTGCATGGGCAAGGCGATCAGCCGGTAACATCGGCTTTCTTGGATGAGGTTTGTGCTGCCGGCCTGGCAATTCCAGCCTTGGGGATCGCGTCCAGCTCCGTCTTGCCTTCGGCCAACTGCATGAGGAACTCCTGGGCAGAGAAGGGTTTCAACTCCTTGAGCAGCTTGCTGGCGCGGAGGTAGCTGCCGTCGGGCTGCTGTAGGCGGGCTTTGAGGGTATCGGCCAGATAGGCGGGCAGAATCTCGTCGTGAATGCGGGCTAAAGCCACCGGGTCGCGGACGGGGAAGACCACCTCGCAACGCTCGAAGAGGTTGCGCGGCATCCAGTCAGCCGAGCCGAGATAGATTTCGTCGTCGCCGCCGTTGGCGAAGTGGAAGATGCGCGAGTGCTCCAGGAAGCGGCCCACAATGGAGCGGACGCGGATTCGCTCCGACAATCCCCTCACGCCGGGGCGCAGGATACAGAGCCCGCGGACGATCAAATCGATTTCCACGCCGGCCTGCGAGGCCGCATAAAGCGCCTCGATCACAGAAGGCTCCAGCAGGGCATTCATCTTGGCCACGATGTGGGCGGGCCGTCCTGCCTGGGCGTGCTCCTGCTCGCGGCGGATAAGGCCGAGGAAGCTTTCGGCCATGGTCAGCGGGGCCACCAGCAGCGGGCGGTAGTCGTCGATCTCCGCGTGGGCGGTTAGGTAGTTGAAGACCATGTGGACCCGCTCGGTAAACTGCGGATCGCTGGTCAGCAAGCTTAGGTCGGTATAGAAGCGCGCGGTATCGCGGTTGTAGTTGCCGGTTCCCAGGTGGCAGTAGCGGCGGGTTTGTCCGTCCTCGTCGCGGCGCACCAGCATGGCCAGCTTGCAATGGGTCTTGAGTCCCACGACGCCGTGGAAGACCTGCACGCCGGCGTCTTCCATACTGCGCGCCCAGCGGATATTCGAAGCCTCGTCGAAGCGGGCCATCAGCTCGACAACTAGGGTAGTCTCCTTGTTGGCGGAGGCCTCGGTGAGTGCCTGGAACATGGGCGAGTCGTCGCTGGTGCGATAGAGGGTCTGCTTCATGCTGACCACGGCGGGGTCCTCTGCGCCCTGCTGAATGAAATCCACAACCGGGTCATAGGCGTCGTAAGGATGGTGGAGCAGAACGTCGTGGCTGCGCAACTCGTCGAAGATGTTGCCAGACTTGCGGCTCAACTTGTAGGGTCTTGGAGTAAAGTGCGGGAACTTCAGGTCCGGCCGCCGTACATCGTCATAAAAGAAAAACAGCCGCGAGAGATTCACCGGTCCGTCGTCGTGGAAGACCTGATCCTGATCCAGCTCGAAGTTGACGCGGAGGCGCTCGACGATCTCTTCATCTGCTCCGCTCTCGATCTCCAGGCGTACGGCGTCGCCCTTGCGGCGGTTGTGGAGCTCGACGCGGATGGTTTCTAAAAGGGAGCGGGCTTCCTCCTCCTCGAAGTAGAGGTTGGAGTTACGGGTGACGCGAAAGGCAGCGCGGGAGAGCACCTCGTAGCCGCGGTACATGCCGGCCAGGTTCTGCGCGATCAGATCCTGAAGCAGGAGGTAATCGTACGCACCTTCGGCGCCGGGCAGACGGACGAAGCGGGGCAGCGCGCGGGGCACAGTGACCACTCCCAGCACTTGAGGGCCGGAGCTTTTGCGTTTGCGCCGGAGCAGCAATGCCAGGCAGAGAGCCTTGTTGAGCACGCGGGGAAAGGGGTGGGCGGGGTCGATGCTGATGGGGGTCAGCAGGGGGTCAACCTCGCGCTGAAAGTAGCTCTGGGCATAGGAGCGGGCCTCTTCGTCGAGCTCCCGCCACTCCAGCAGGCGAATGCCTTGTTTGCCCAATTCGAGCAGCAATTGGTCATTCCAGCAGCGATACTGCGCGTCCACAAAACTGTGAATATCGGCTGTCAGCACGGCCAGGGATTCTTCGGGGCGCAGGCCGTCGTAGCCCGGCTCGCGGTAGCCGTCTTCTATGCGCTGCATGAGGCCGGCCTGGCGAACTTCAACGTACTCGTCGAGGTTGGAGCCGGTGATGGCCAAGAATTTGACTCGCTCCAGCAGCGGGTTGGAGGGGTCTTCAGCCTCTTCGAGCACACGCCGGTTGAACTGCATCCAGGAGTGGTCGCGGCCGTTGAAAAGCTTCTGTTTTGGGGAGGTTCGTGCCATTGAATCCGTTCCGTGCTGTAGATGGCAGTCTACAGCTTTTTGGATAAAAAAGGAAAAAACAGGGGTCAGGAGGCGCAAAACAGGCTCTGCATATAAATAGAAGTATTTTGCGTAAATTGGGGTTAATCGGGAAGCGGAAAAACAGGGAATAGGGAACAGGGAATAGGGAACAGGGCGCAGTGGTCATGGTGAAGATGCAAAATACAGATCCTTCGACTCACCACCCCCAGGCTGATGAGTACGCCTGGGGCCCCGTTCGCTCAGGATGACAAGTAGTTGAAATAGAAGGAGATGAAATGGAGAATCAGGAGCGGGAAAAGCCGACGCGGGAGCTGGTCGAGGCGGGGATGGCCTTCCGGGTGGTACAGGAGAAGGCAGGCAAGGTGCAGGGGTGGTTGCGGATGGTGCGGCACGCGGTGGGGATTCCGGTGGCTGAGATGGCGAGACGCATGGGGGTAGGTGGGAGCGAGGTGTACCGGATGGAGTACGCGGAGGGGCGGGGAGTGATTGAGCTGCAGACGCTGCGGCGGGCGGCCGAGGCGCTGGGGTGCGATCTGGTCTACGGGCTGTCGCCTCGGGAAGAGACTCTGGCGGCGATTGCGGCGGATACGGAAGTAGCGCGGGAGCAGAAGCGCGCGGAAGCGCGGGAGCGGAGGCTTGAAAAGGCCAGGGAGCGGCGGCGGGAGGCGGCGCGGAAGCGGTGGGCGGCCCAGGAGCAAACACGGCTGGAGGAGGAGTGGCGGGAGTATTGGAGACAGTGCCGGATGAGGAGGACGGAAGGCGCGCGGAAGCTGATTCCCAAACCGAAGCCACAGGTGCAGCTCTGGAAGCAGGAACTGCGGAGGGCACTGGCGCGGGTGCTGAGGAAGAAGGGGATGAGAGTGAGGTGAGACGAGGGAATAGGGACTGGGGACTAGGGAATAAGGAGTAGGGCGGCGCTGGCGCGATCGCGTTCTGGCCCGGCTGCTCCCGAAGAACTGTACGAAACTGTAAAGAAAGGTTGGTGGAGCGGTCACTAGGCGCGTTGGCCTGTTATCACCAACCGAGGCTCATGCCCATGCGGATCTACGAACCCTGGCCGACTTCCCGAGACTGATCGCGCCATAGAGTCTATAGGGGCAACAATATCTCTGGCTCATCAAATCCAACAATCAATTCACAAAGACGCGGGGGTGAGCTATGATTGATTCCTTAAACCACGATTGCGGCTTTACGCCCTCAGAGGACTAGATGCCTTCAATTCTTGAACAATACCGCGTTTCTGACTTTCTGGACTGGCACCAGAAAAAGGCCCTCGTATTAAGCCCTGATTTTCAGAGGGGAGACGTGTGGAGTCCTGCCGCCAAGACGTTTCTCATTGATACCATCCTCCGGAAATTGCCTATTCCAAAGGTCTATCTCAGGACGAATGTTGATGTTGTTTCGAAGAAGTCTATTCGAGAGGTTGTGGATGGCCAGCAGAGACTTCGGGCAATCCTTAATTTCGCGGAAGACAAGTTTGCGCTGACCAAGCGTGCCTCGGAATACGCTGGCAAAAAATACTCAACCCTAACGCCAGAAGAGCAGGAAGGGTTCTTGAGCTACGCCATCGCTGTCGATCAATTGCTGAATGCTTCTACAGATGACGTTCTAGAAGTATTTGCACGTCTTAATTCTTACACCGTAACACTAAATCCCCCAGAAAAGCGTCACGGTAAATATCAAGGGGAATTCAAGTGGGCCGTCAGGTCATGCTCTCGGCAGTGGGGGGATTTTTGGAAAGAATTCGGGGTATTAAGCGTCAAGGAGCGGGTCCGAATGATGGACGATTCGCTCACTGCGGAGATGTTCGGCGTACTACTTGAGGGTGTAAAAGACGGTGGTCAGCCCAAACTCGACATCCTCTACAGGAAATACGACTCGGGATTCGATGCTCAAACCGTGCCGAATTTCAATCTTGTAATGGAGAAGATCAAAGTAGATTTTGCGCCATTCTTGACGGGGACTTCGATACTGACCCCCACACCTCTTCTTATGCTCTTCAGTGCAATTGCCTATTCAATGGTTGGAATTCCACGGGGGGATATTAAACCTGAAGAGATGCCAGTGCGACATCCCCTAAATAATAACCTTGAGCAGATACGGGAAAATCTCTTAACTCTCGCATCCGTTACCTCCGGCGATGACGAACCAGCACCACCTTATGTCGCCTTCTGGAAAGCGAGAGCCTTTGCACATAAGATCGCAAGTCGGCGGATAAGATTTCCTGAATTCGTAAAGGCCGTCAGCTCTGCGCCTTAATAGGGCGATATGACAAAGTGCGCTCTTGAATATCCTTTAAGAAAGTTTAGGTCTGAGGCGAATTGGCTAAATCTGGAATTTGCTGAGTCAGCTCACAGCCCTATCACCACGATTAGCTCACAACTTGCTTGCGAGATGGTCGTAGTGCGTTTACATGATTCATGGACTAGGTTCTGTAGAGAATTGATCGTTTTGTCTGCTTATGGAAACACGACTACGCTTAGCGGTAATCCAATCAGCAAAAGCAATCCGCTGATAACAGATCGAGCCTCCGTGATTCCGTTATTAATGACTTCATTATATCGGAGACCTCAGCAGTACGAACCTCGCTGGGGAACCGCTCGGGAGTGTATTGATGCGGCAACTAGACTAGGAATTAAGAATCTATCGACAGTTGCTGCTGCAATTGGTGCAGCCAACTCTCCCGCAGATCAATTAAGAATTGTTCGGAATTTTTACGCACACCGCAAGAAAGAAACTTCACTTAAAGCCATCGGAACAGGTCATTTTTTCCACCCTTGTCATCCCATTGTGTTTCATTTGAACGCTCTCGCATCAGCAGGGATGACAATAATGGATACATGGATACAAGGGCTAGAGGCCGTTGCTACAGCTGCGATACAATAACCGAGCACGCAGGATCGGTATCGGCAAACGCCGATATTGCCAGGAAAGATTCTCGATTAAGGCATAATCGCCTTCCCGCTCAGGGAGCGGTCCGGGAGGGGTAGAGCGAGGCCCGTCAACAAACAGCAAGATCAACGGGGGGTTAGCGGCTGAGGGATGGGTTTTGGAATAGCGTCAAAGGTCCAGGCCTAAAGGCCCTCCATTGATTGCGCTGCTTTCAGGGGGTTGAAACCCCCTGCTTCCTCCGTTTCGATTTATGGGCTGAAGTCCCCTGCTCCCTCCGTTCAGGGGATAAATGGATGGGTTAAAACCCATCCCTACCAGCCCGACGTATTTTGTTGCATTTGCGGCAGTCAGGGCTAAAACCCTGACCTACCAGCCGTGCCCTGACACAAGACATATCCGAGCCTAAAGGCCGTTCATTAATTGCGCTCTTTCAGGGGGTTATTCGACCCTGCAAGAGAAATGTGCTTGCGCCGTCCCTACGGGACTCCGGAGAACATTTATGGAAACCTCTTTCCCCACGCTAAAGCGCGGGGCTAACAAACACTGCGCCTACGGCGCGTCCGCCAGGACATCCCATATGCAGTTCTTAATAAAGCCCCCTGCTCCCTCCGTTCAGGGGCTAAAGCCCGACGAATTATTGTTGCATTTGCGGCAGTCAGGGCTAAAACCCTGACCTACCAGCCGTGCCCTGACGCTTCTCGCAACTCCAAGTGGGTTTTTCCATTCTTCTCGCAAAAACGTTAGAAGGACGCGGGGCATAAGCACCGTCCCTACAGGACTCCGGATGAATTGTTGGTATCGCCAACCCCACATTACCACCCCAATAAACAAAGACCGTTTCTTGGGGACCCCGGGGCAGCGCGGGGCTAAAGACCGTTGCACCTACGGCGCGGGTGACGAGCGCGGATGCACCGGCCAGCAGTTCTCGAATGCCACGCTTGGAAATTGTTATCACTTTTCTGCCGGGGCTGCCTTCTTGTGCTCCACGAAGATGTGTGCTTGATGACAGCTCACACACGTTCTGCCTTTCATGAATGGATCAGACTTCAGTTGTGGCACCTGATCGGAGTGACAGGCTTCGCATGTGCTTAACGCCGGCGTGACCGCGAAGTCCCGTGATGTTGTCTCGCCATGGCACACGGTGCATTCGACACCGTTGTCGCCATGCGGGCTGGCTTTCCATTGGTCATACACCCTCTTGTGGCAAGTGGCACAGGTATCCCCGGCTGGAATCAGCCGATGGTATATATGATGGGCTTGATCCTGCTGAGCAATGGCAGGTTGGACAGCAATAGCCAAAACGAGAAAAACGAACAGGGTGAGACCGAAGATGCGCGCACAGAAACTATTCACGGACAGGCCTCCTGAATACCGTCATTGAGTATCGAACCGGCGATGGCTGCAATCTGTGATACACATCACATCTCAGCAGTACAGGAGGGGTAGGGAGCGAGGCTCCGGGAGGAAAATCCGGCAAGATCAGCGGGGGTTAGCGACTGAGGGATGGGATTTAGAAGGGGAATAGACCGCAGGGGCTAAAGCCCGCATCAATTATGATGCATTTTCGGCACGGCTAAAGCCGTGCCCTGATACAAAACATATCCGGGCTTAAAGGCCTTCCATTGATTGCGCTCTTTCAGGGGGTTGAAGGCCGCTGCTCCCTCCGTATTTATCTATGGGCCTAAAGCCTCTGGTTCACTCCACTACTTTGCGTTGGCTGCGGATTGGCGGAAGGGAAGATAGAGCAGCAGGAATAAGACGAGCGCGATGCCTTCACAACTCAGGATGTACCAGGGCCAAGGCCCAAGGACTGTCATGAGCGTCACGTCCTGCGGTTTGGCGCAGAGATACATAAAGTCTGTTTTGAAGATGTAATTGAATGTGCCGATGAAGGCGGCATAGATGTTCAGGGCAAGCAATGCCCTGCCGACCGACCCTGGCCGCGGCCGCGCCAGACGGGACCAAACAAGATAGAGAATGGCAATCGCAATAAAACCATGAACGACAAAAAAATGCACCTTCAAGAAGAGGGATGAGGATTGCGCAAGGTCGGGCGTGAGCAGCGCCATAGTACTTCCGCCTATTGCGCCGTAGTAAGCCAGATCGAAGATTGCCCGGTTGAGGGTGAACAAGACGATGACGGTCAGAAACATCGTGGCATCGCAGAGATCCAGCGGAAGAGATTCCGGGAAGGAGAACTGGCCGTGAGCGGCCATATATGCGTAATGCAGGGCCAGGTCCAACAGAAGTATGGATGCCAGGCCATAGCGCAGAGCTCTGAATCCCGGCAGAAGACGCCGCTGGAGGGCCGCGAAGATGGCTGCAAGAAGAGGGACAGCGCCGAGTATGACGAGGTGCAACGGACCGAAAAGATGGAAGGTGGTTGGCATGTCAGTGATGAGATGTCGAAGTTGAGCACTGCCGGGCATGGCCAACGACAGGGCTGCAACCAATCTACAGCTTACTACTCGTAGCGGAGGGCCTCGATGGGGTCGAGGTTGGCGGCAAACAAGGCATCTCGCGGCGATTTTGGATTATGATTGAGCTGTTTGAAGGCGAGAAACCGCATGAAGGCGATCTTTCTGCGTACAATGCTGCTTGGGTGGGGAGTTCTGTCTCCTCTGGCCAGCGCGCAATCCGGTCCTGCCACCTTCCCGCTTGCTGGCGACTGGGATGGCGTTTTGGTGGTTCAGGGCACCGCCTCCCATCTGGTGCTTCATATGAACACGACACCCGAAGGAAAGATGACGGCGCTCCTGGATCAAATCGACCAGAAGATCTCTGGCATTCCCGCAATAGGCGGTTCGTTCGACGGCAGTCGTCTGATCCTTCGATTCTTTTATTGGAAGCCGAACAGCAATCACACCCTTCTTGAATACAAGGTCTCCTCCTATGAGGCGACAGTCGACGAATCGAGTTCCGAGATGACCGGCGTTTGGACACAGGAAGGCTCGTGGCCGCTTAACTTCAAACGCATAACCTGGCAGGCGAAGATTCCCAAGCCAGCTCCGCCTACCGCTCTAGATGGCGATTGGGCGGGCGTGGAAGACGAAGGAGGAGGACTCAAAATCCACTTTATCTTTCACATCCACAATACCGAGGAGGGCTTGATGGCCCTTCTCGATTGTCCAGATGAGCAATTCAAAGGCGCGCTGGCAAGCAAAGTCTCTTACGATCAGGCTTCGCGCGAGCTCTCTATTACCGTCGGTACGGCAATTTTCGCTGGGAAGATGACTGCAGACGGCAAAGCCCTCGACACTTCAATGACGGAGCCTGGTTTTCATTTTCTGATCCATTTCGATCGCTTGGCGCCTAAGAAGACGGAACCGAATTGAGATGCATTGTTCTGGAAGGCTGATTGCCGGTTCAGTCTAAGTCACCGTCCTGCTACTCGTAGCGCAGGGCTTCGATGGGGTCGAGGTTGGCGGCGCGGATGGCGGGAATCATTCCGCTGATGAGGCCGGTGAGGGCCAGAATGACGGTGGCGATGATGACCGAGGAGGGGGAGATGAGGAGCTGGATATCCGCGTCCGTGGCGTTTTTAGCCAGGGCGCTGTAGAAGGTGATGCGGCCCACCATCGCGGAGATGATGTAGGCGAGGGCGATTCCGGCCACTCCGCCAACGGTGGTGATGGCGAAGGCCTCGGCGAGAAATTGGGTGAGGATGTGCCATCTGCGCGCGCCCAGAGCCTTCTCGACTCCGATTTCGCGGGTGCGCTGCTGCACGGCTACCAGCATAATGTTCATCAGGCCGATGCCGGCGATGCCCAGGGTGAGCGCGCCGACGAGAGAGAGTAGCACCTGCAATGCGATGGAGAGAATCTGGAACTGCTTGAGCTGGGTGAGCAGGTTGGCGACGTAGATGGCGCGTTTATCGGTGGGGCGGAAGTGGTGTGCCGCGCCGAGGGCCTGGCGCATATTCTTCTCGGCCAGTTCGTTGTCGCCGCGATAGTTGAACCAGATGCCGTCAATGTAATGCGTGTCCTTGAGATCGCTCATGGTGTTGAAGGGCACGTAGATCTCCGTGTTGCGGCTATTGTCGCCATTTTCCTGCATCTTGGGCGCGAGCACGCCGACGACGGTGAAGATGACGCCGTTGAGACGGATGGTTTCTCCCAGCGCCCAGCCGCCACTGAAGAGCTTGGTTTTGGACTCCGAACCGATGACACAGACATGGGCGCGTTGCTGGTCCTCAGCGCCGTTGAAGAATCGGCCGGTATCGGTATCCAGCTTCCAGATGTCCTGAAAGATGGAGCGGACGCCGGTGACTTCCCAGGTGTAGGTATGCAGATCGTTCTGCACGGTCACGTTCTGATAAGCGGCGGGCGAGAGATGAATGATGTCGGGCACGCTGTTGGAGACGCGGTCCACATCGTCGAGGGTGAAGCGGACCTTGACGCCCGCTTTGTCTGCGCCGGCCTGCTCGCTGGTGCGTCCGGGAAAGACGCCGATGATGTTGGTTCCCCACTGAGCAAAGATAGCCTCGATGGCGCGGCTGAATCCGGCGCCGTAGGCCAGCAGCAGCACAACCGTGGCGATGCCCCAGGCCATGCCGATCATGGTGATGGCGGTGCGGCGGCGGTTGAAGAGCATCGCCTCCCAGGCCTGAGCGAGAATGTCTTTGAGCATGGCGCCTTCTTACTCCCTTCGCAGGGCTTCGATGGGGTCGAGCGCGGCGGCTTTGCTGGCCGGGTAAAGACCGGCGGCGATGCCGCACAGCATTAATGAAATGAGAGCCAGCGCGGCCGACCAGGGAACGAGCCGTGGAGGATCCCAGCCGGGCATTTTTCCGGTGAACAAAGTCTGCAACAACCACATGAACAGCTCGGAGACGAGGATGCCGATGAGGCCGCTGATGCCGGTGAGCAGCAACCCCTCCCAGAAAAATTGCCACAGGATGCTGCGTTTGGTGGCTCCAATGGCTTTGAGGACGCCGATCTCGCGAGTGCGCTCCGAGACGGAGACCAGCATGATGTTGATGATGCCTACTGCGCCCAGGCCCAGGGTGACGATGCCGACGCCGCCTAGGAAGACATCCATGGCGCTGAAGATGGCCCCGACCATCTTCATTTCTTCGATGGTGTCAAATTCTTCGAAGGCGTCCTTGAGCGATGGGTCGAAGCTGTGCCGCTCGCCGATGACGCGATGGACGGCAATCTTGGCCGCGGTGGCGTCGCCCTTAATTGTTGGCTGATAATTGATCGCCGACAGCGCATCGCGGGCCACGTTGTCGCCTTTCATGGCGAAGAGTTCCTGCATGATGGTGAGCGGGATGTAGATCTTTTGATTGTCGTAATCGTTGTTTCCGCGGCTGATGGTATCGACGCGGCCGATCACGGTGAAGCTGACGTCGTTGATGGTGATGGTCTCTCCCAGCATGGGATGGCCGAGAAACAGAAGATGTGTGCTCTTTGAGCCGAGCACGACGACGCGGCGCCGCTCAGCCAGATCCTGATCGCTGATGAAGCGGCCCTCGGCGATGGGCACAAAACGCACGGCGGGGAAGTTCGGCTCCACGCCTAACACAGGACCGGAGGCATTGGCATATTGGCTGACTTCGTAGAGGTCGCTGCGGCTGAGGACTGCGGTGGCCGCGCGCACCTGTGGCAGGGCGCGGATAGCGGCTTCATCGCCCAAGGTGAGCTGGTAAGGACGCATGCCGGTGTGCTGGTTGGCTAAAGCGGGAATGGTACCGTTGTTAAAGAAGATCACATCGTTGCCCAGGGTGGCGAATTGCTTTTGCTGCCCGGAACGGAAACCCTCGCCCAGGCCGACGAGTACCAGCAGCGAGCCAACTCCCCAGGCGATCCCGAACATGGTCAGGAAGCTGCGCAGTTTGTTGGCCATGATGGCTCGAAAGACTTGGCCGAGCGTGTCGGAGAAACTCTGCATGACGTTTAGACACCGCGAACGGGTGTTGGTGAGTGATACGCGGTGGATGGGCTTCCAGTTCCCCAATAATATAAGATCAGATGGAACCAACGGGCGGGCAGTTGCGTAAGATATAGCGTCGGATGACAGCATTGCGCTGCCACCGTCTAATTTGAAGTTCCTTGCGTCAACCAAAAACTTGGGTCAGAGAAAGCGGCGGCTTTCTTCACTTGCGGGGAGGATTTTGTGGCGGCATCGCGAAAGAGCAAACGTTTCTGGATCTGGCTGGGCAGCGGGGCAGCCGTGGTTGTACTGGTGTTGGGGTTTGCGCTGGTGCGGCTG
>CAWJDN010000006.1:0-16847 GCA_963840985.1 uncultured Acidobacteriaceae bacterium | reverse complement strand
TTTGGGAATCGCGTTCGCGATTGTGATCTTTTTCATGAAAAGTCCTGCGGCCCAAAAGCAATTGCTGGAGGCATCCACGAGCGACCCATGGCACCAGGTAAGCGTGCCGCTGCTGGCTTCGAGCATGGTGATGATGGGCTTCTGGGTGGTCGGTACTCGCGTAGTCTTCTCAATACCGCTTCAACTGCGGGCAAATTGGATTTTCCGCGTCACACCGATTCGTGGAGGGCTGGACTCGTTGGCCGCGCGCCGGCGTGTGCTGCTCCTGCTCGGCATGGCCCCGGCGTGGACCGTTTCGGCTGCGCTCTTTCTGTCCCTTTGGCCGTGGCGGCCGGCGGCCATTCACCTTGTTGTGCTCGGGCTAGTGGGCGTCATTATTGCCGAGATTTGCCTTCACGGAGATCAGAAAATCCCATTCACCTGTTCCTACCTTCCGGGATGTTGGAAGTCAACGTGGGTGCGATAGGCTAAAGGAGTTGCAATAGTGCCATCCGCTTTACGCAAGCCCTTATCATAGGCCGAGGCCATGTATTATTGTACGCGATTATATCGTGAACCTCAAAAAGTAGGACGTAAGTGCAGATCGGCCCCGTCGGAAACTGCAAGTGTCCGCTCCCACGTATCATTCCCTGCCGTCAAGCGCACTACGTGATCTCCCGATGCGACGTGGAGGACCGTTGGTGTGTTTCCTACGAAGGATCCATCAAGATAAACCTCGGCATTGGTCGTTGTGCGCTCAACTGTGACCGTAGCGACTGTTCCCTGGACTGATAGGGTTTCGCTGGTTGCGAGAGTAGGAGCTGAGGAGACGGGGGAAGCGGATGGCTGCGGTGAATACAAGCCCACTCTGGCCGTCAGAAATTCATGGATGATATAAACCTGAAATGCCCATTTTCTCTGGTAGTCTACACGCCACTTCACACCATGCTGTGGATCGTCAATCACCTGCCGGAGTGCGTTGGGAGATTTTACCTTGAGTTCCATCGCCTCCACCTGCTGCATTTGCTCTTTAATGCTCGCCATCTTCGATTGCATCTCACGAGCGTTTGCAGCGCCCTGTTTCCAGTGCTCCACGCGGTCGGGGTCGAGTCTCGAAAGCTCAATACACAATCGCTCGTCTTCCGATTCCATCTGGAGTTGGTTGTCGAAGACTTCATTCTGTGACTGGTGATAGGAAATTAGCTGGGTGCGAAGATCATTGGATTCTACTTTGACGGCTTGGTGATGCTGAATCCACGGCTTGAATAGGAGTGTGAGGAGTGAATTGAATCCCTCCCCGGCCTGCTGTCCAGCTTGCATTGTGTGGTGGGTATCTTCGTAGCTTTGTGGTTGTGAATCGCTCATTTTCTGCACAAAGCTCTGTGAGAAGCACTGCGATACGCCGTTCCCAAAATCCATGCAGCTCTTTCCTCCGGCGTAGTACCAGGTTTGTGCGTAAAGTGCCGGGGCAAGGATGAAAACGATTAGTAGGGAGTATTCGAAGCGGGTTGACATGATGCCTCCAGAGCTGACTCGGCCCTCATTCTAGCAAATAATGACACCTTCTTGGCAGGTGGCCCGCTCACCAGTCCCGAAGAATCATCCTGAACCTTGAGAAGCTGTGCCCCGTTCATCGGGCCCTATCGCGATGAGCGGGCGTGTGACCCAGGTCCGGCCAATAAAGTTGGGTGTCTGGTCCGGGACCCCCAAGAAGCGGCACTTGCTTCTAGGGTTGGTAGAGAGCGATTTTTGCTCGCTGGCGTGAAGGGAGCCTATACATTCCAATACACTTATCGGCATAATTTTCCCGGTGCATCGATTGAAGGTTGCTCCTGGACGAGTCAAACACTCCCACATATCTATCTTCTCGACATTTGCCCATAAAATGAATTACAATGTAATTCACGGAAGGTGCACAATGCCCGCAAATTCACTTGTTCAGACACGCATCAATGCAGAGATCAAAGAGGAGGCAGCCACAGTTCTCCGGGCGATTGGCTTGACCGTTTCCGATGCGGTTCGCCTCATGCTAACGCGCGTTGCACACGAAAAGGCTCTCCCATTCGAGCCATTGATTCCCAACGAAGAGACCATCGCGGCAATGAAAGAGGCTCGGGGAAGAAAGCTCGAAACGGTGACTCTGGATGACCTGCAAGCGGTGATCGATGCGAACGATTAAGCAGACAACAGCCTTTAAGCGCGACCTGAAGCGTGAATCGAAAGGGCGGCATCGAGCTTATCTTTCCGGGAATTTTGTCGCTGTGGTTCAGACTCTTGCAAACGATCAGCCGTTGACAGAGAGATTTCACGATCATGCATTGTCGAACAATTGGCAAGATTACCGCGATTGCCACATCAGACCAGACTTGGTGCTTATCTACCGAAAGCCCGATGATGAGACCCTCCAACTCGTCCGCTTAGGATCTCACTCAGAGCTTGGCCTTTAGCAGCTCTTCACTGCTTCACTTCTTCACTGCTTTTTTCACTTCACCTTCACGCTTGGCTCCACCGACAGCCCCGGCCGCAACTCGTGCTTCGGGTCTTCGCTGGCCAAATCGGTGAAGTCGATGCGCACCGGGACGCGCTGCACCACCTTCACGTAATTGCCCGTCGCGTTCTCCGGCGGAAATAAACTCAACACCGATCCCGTCGCGCCGCCAATCTGCGTCACCTTGCCGTGATAAGTCTTGCCCGTCGAGTCCACGTCGATCTCCACAGTCTGTCCGGCGAACATATGCCCCAGTTGCGTCTCCTTGAAGTTGGCCGTCACCCACAGGCCTTCCAGCGAAACCAGCATCAGCAGGTTCTGCCCCGGCGCTACGTTCTGGTTGATCTCCACGCTCTTGCGGGTGATGATGCCCGCCGCCGGCGCAACAATTTTTGTGTAACTCAGGTTGAGTCTGGCCATATCCAACTGCGCCTGCGCTTGCGCCACCATGGCCTGCGCCTGCCGAGCGCGGGCAGATTGTGCGGCCACCTGCTCCGGAGCGGTCTGGGCAAACTTCAATCCAGCCTTGGCCTGCGTTTCGCGCTCGAGAGCCACGCGCACGCCTTCTCTGGCAGCTTCTTCGGAGTGGCGGGCGGCGTCGGCTGCGGCCACGGCGGCGTCAAACTGCTGCTTGCTGATCACATCTTTTGCCACCAGCGGCCTATAGCGTTCCAGATCGGCCTGGGCCTTGGTGTTGTTGGCCTGCGCTGCCTCGAGCTGTTCCTGAGACTGCACCACGGCGGCGTGCGAGCCGGTCACATTGGCGTCGGCCGCGTTGAGATTGCTGCCCGTGTTGACGGTGGTGATAGGAACATTCACGTTGGCAGCCGCGGCGTTGGCCTGCGCGCTGGCCAGGGCCGCCTCTGCGTTCTCCACCGCAACTTTGTAATCGCTGGGGTCCAACTCCGCAATCACATCGCCCGCCTTCACCACCTGGTTCTCATCCACGTACACCTTGGCCACCTGTCCCGCTACGCGCGAGCTCACCTGAATCAGGTGCCCGTTTACCTGTGCGTCGTCGGTGCTCTCGCTATAAGTGGAGCGCCACCAAAGGCCGGCAGCCACCAGCGCCAGAATCACCACCACCACAACCACGATGCCTCTGCGGCGGGATTGCGGCTGCGCGCTCTCCATCCCTGCGTTCTCCTCGATTGGCTCCGGTGTTGGAATATAATCCGCCACGTCTACTTTCCTCCTAAAAATTTCCTGTACTCTTCACCTTCGCCCAGGGCGCGGGCCAGACTGAGCTTGGCCATGTTGTGCCGGTAGAGGCTGGTCACATATTGATCGTTGGCCTGGGCCACAGACTGCTGCGCTTGGCTCACGGCCAGATTGTCGCTCACTCCGTTGGCATAACGCTGCTGCGCCTCCGAGAGCGCTTCGTTGGCCAACTCAACCGACGAGCGCGCCACCTCCACCATCTTCTGCGCCGAGGCAATGTCCAGCAAGGCGTCGCGCACATCGGCGTCCACCTGCGCGTTTTTGTCGCTTAAGCGAGCTTGCGCCGTGTCGAGTTGCGCTTGCGCCACTTGCGCCTCGCCGCGCAGTCCGTATTCTCTGAACAGCGGAACGCTCAGCGTGCCGGCGGCGTCGCCCGTGCCGTGCGAGCTCTTCGGATTCACGCCGATGTCGCCGTAGTCGCCCGCAAAATTCAGCGTTGGCAGTCTGTCGGCCGTAGCCGCCTTGCGCTGCTGCTCAGCTGCCTTGACCTGCTCCACCATCGCCTCCAGGTCTTTGCGGTTGGCGTGAGCCTGGTGAATCGCCGCCTCCACATCGATCTGGTCAAAGGCCGCGTAGGGCGCCTTGTCGGCCAGCGTAAAGCTCTGCTCCAGCGGCAGCCCAATTACTCGCGCCAGCGACAGCTTATCTTTTTCCAGCGCGTTCCGCGCCACAATCAATTGCTGCTCGAGAGATTGGTAATCCACCCTTGCGCGCAGCTCGTCCAGCAAGGGCGCGGTGCCCGCCTCGTGCCTGGCAACCGCCTGGTCCAGCGAAATCTTCGCCGTGGCTACCTGCGCTTCCACGCTGGTCACGCGGCTCTCATCGGCCAGCGCCAGCAGATACGCGTTGCCCACAACCAGCATCACCAGATCGCGCGCGTCCTGTGCCGACAATTGCGCGGCAGCAAAGTTATGCCGCGCAGCCAGATAGTTGCGCAGCGAAGCCACATCAATCAGTGACCAGTTCAGCGTAGCTCTCAGATCGGTAAATCCAAACGGCCCGATAATCTTAGGAAAGCCGGGAATGCGCAACCCCTCAGCGGGCAGGTCGAGCTGCATCACGGTTTCCTTGGCGCTGGCATCCACCGAGGGCAGCAGCGTCTGCAACTGGCTGAGCCGCTCCCCGCGCGCTGCGGCTGTCTGCGCGCCGCTGAGGATGACACCCAGATTTGTCTTCAATCCTCTCTGGATGGCCTCGTCTAGCGTAAGTAAAACTGGCTGCGCTGAAACCTCGCCCGTGGCCACGCTGCCCTGAAAGGGAGACGCCGTCTGCGCCCCCAGCCCGCGCGAAAACAGCCCCGCCAGACCCAGCGCCAGAACGCAGGCACTGAGCCGGATCGAGTTGTTGCCTGTAGTTATGGATAAAATCAAGGTCGTTCGACTCTCAGCGAAGCGCTGCTGCCAAAAATGCGCTCACTCCCCTATAGACGCGATTAGCAGGCCTCAGGCTTCGTATCTCTAGTGTATCGAATCAGCGGGGCAGACGGCTGAATTCGGCTAGCTGCCCTTCTCCGCCGTGGCATGAAGCACTTGCGAAGCCAGCGAGCAGAGCCCCTGGCGAAAGACCTCGCTGACCACCTCTGGAGTCCATATGGCTGCTTGCGGCCCGCCGTGCGACTTCATCAGCTCGGCCGTCTCGGCGGCGTTGAAGCCGGCCACGGCGCGTAGCGCAAAAACTGTCCGCATCCATGTGGGCAAGCCTTCCAGCCACTCCCGCACCCGCTCGCGCTCCGGTCCGCTGAGCATGCTTTCCAGCTCCCCGGCCGAGATGCCCGCCGAGGCCAGGTCGTCGCCCTCAATGCAGGTTGTGGCCGGCGCCAGCCCCTGCGGCGCGTCCAGGCAGCCGGGGCAACGTTCGGCAAGCAGCTTCAGTGCCGCAACCGCGAGCGCCCTTCGGCAACTCCTGCGCGCCTCTAGCGGATCGGCGCAGGGAGATACCTGCGCAGTAGCCACCGCCTCTTCGACCAGCCGCCCGCTTTCCTCGCCTTCGCCCACCAGCATCGACGCCAGGCTGTATAGCCCGGCGGCGACCAGCTCGAAGATCTCCTCCATCCCATCCTGCACAGGCAGGATTGGCATCCGGTTGTCGTGTTGCGGGTTCGTATCGTGGGACATGGAGTCGGCTCCTTTGGTGAATAAAGTAAGCTGCTCTATCTCTATCCTCACTCAGCAGGGCCGAGTGGGTCAATGCGGAACATGAAATGCGGAAATCAAATTCGTGTGGTTGCCTTGAAAAGGCCAGTCAATTCAACGCAGAAAGATTTTTCCGCGTTATCATGGATGTCTATGACTTTTCCTGTCAAAACCTGTGTCGTCTGCTCGGAAGAGTTCGAACTCCACCCCGGCAAGCCCGGCTTCGCCAACCGCTGCCCCGCGTGCAGTGAGCCCGAGGCCGCCGAGCCCGCCGCCAAAAGCAGCACCGCCGCAGCCGTCCACAAGGCCGACAAAGAACTCAACGAAGCCCGCCGCCGAACCATCCGCGACATGCTCTACCGCAAAGAGAGCTGAAGTTTTATGAACGGAGGGAGCAGGGGGCTTCAGCCCCCTGAATAAAGCGCATCAATGAGAAGGGCCTTTAGGCCCGGGCCAGATTAGAAGCGAAATAAATACGATGCCTTGATGAAAATCTGCCGACCGTCGTTCAGGAAATTCGTTGCCCGCGGCGCCGTCGTGTTGTTCGGATCGCACCCTCCGCCCGGCAAGCGATTGCACAGCGACCGGTCCAGATTTTGCACATCATTGTTGTAGCCGATATAAACTGCCGTGCCCGGATGCGGAAGCCACGTCAACAGCGCCTCTGTGCCAACCCCCTTGGTCCGCTTGAGTGACGTCTCCGCTGGATTGGCTAGCGTCGAATCGTACTCCACAATCACCCGCGCCGAAATAGCCCGCGTGAATTGATAGTTGACCTTGGTGCGAAAGACCTGACTTTCATAAACCAGCGCGCCATTGGATACCGCGTGGTCGCGATCCAGCAGATAAGTATTATCCGCGGTCAGTTGCCGCAGCGGCTGCAAGGTAAAAAGCGCTTGAACTGTTTCCTGGTTCATCAAAAACGGCACGCCGCCCGCCACCGGGTTGTAGTTCACGTTGCCACTGCGGAAGGCCTGCACATTAAAGTTAAGCTGCGAGAACGGAGCCCCGCGTGCCACGAACCCGCCGTTGTTTTCCGTGAAGTTCCGGTTCTGCGCGAGCAGGTATCCGTTCTGCGGACCCACCGTGTCGGAGTTCTCGCCGATCACCGGCGCCAGCACAAAGTTGCGCGGCAACAAAACAAAAACGTCGAAGGATGAGTAATGGTAGACGCGGTTGCCTAAATGGTCGAATGAGATTTGCTGCGTAGTTTCCAGCCCAAAACTTTGGATGGTGCGGTGCTTGGGATACCATTGATAAGACGCGTGTGTCCAGCCGCGGTGAAGGTCCGTGGTGGGGATGAAGCCGAGTTGACTATGGAATCCGGTGCTGTAATCCTGGTAATCCGAGTCGAGGTTGAATGCGTGCCCGGAGCGTACAGTTTCGATATAACTCGCTGGCCCTGCGGAGTAACTCGGAGGAGTTCCGCTATCCTCCGTGCCCTTGGTCGAGCTTTCTACCATCTGTCCCAACGCCGTCCAATGGTTGTTGAACCGCGCCGTGAAGTCGATGCCCCCGATGCGGTTCCATCCCTGACCAAACTCATAGTCGGTATAAATTGCACCGATGCTCGATCCCTTACCCAAATCTCGCGACACGCGACCTACGGCAATGGTGGCGCGCTTGTCATAAAGCGGATCGCCCGGAGCCACTGTCTGCCCCGGCTCCCGATCATCGATGATAAACAAGCCGATGTTGGTATGGCCTGTCTTTCCCGTCATGCGTCCGCCGTACTCCGGGTGCACGATGTTGCGCGTATAAACCAGGATGATTGGCGTGGCTAAGTAATTAGCATTCTCCAGAAAAAACGGCCGCAACTCCGGAAAATAAACCGGGTAGCGTTGATTGACGGTAAACTGCGGCTGGTCCGACTCCACCGTGCTGAAATCCGGGTTGATGGTGGCGTCAAAGACAATACGGTCTTTCAGAATCGACTTCACCTCGCCGCCAGCCGTGCCTTCCATATGTCGCGAGCTAAAATAGGGATTCAACGGGTCCATTGTTTCCAGCGTGCGCTCGTTCTGCGCCAATACATACGGATTGATCTGCACATTATGCGAGCCGGTCACGCCCTGAATGCCGTGCAGCGTTCCCTCCTGGCTCAGTACGCCGGTAATGTTGCTGGTAACACGCGGCCAGTAGTCCACCTCGCTGTTGCGTGGAAAGTTGCGCCAAAAGACCACGCCCCAGTCTGAGCCATTGGGCCGGAATCGCAAACTGCGAAAGGGAATGGTAATCAGCGCCATCCATCCCTCGCGCGTTACTTGGCCTTCCGAATCCCAAACCTGGTCATAACTGTAATCCGCGCCTTTGATCTCGTCCCACGCCGCGTCGGCCTGCACCCCCGCCGGATTCACTGAGAAGAGAACGCCTTTGCGGCGGTCCTGAAAGGGATCCAGAAGCACTGTGATGTTATCGTCGTTCAGGATATTTTCCCGCCGCGCCAGATGCCCGCGAATCTGCTCGGGATGACGATCGCGGCAAATAAACACAAAATAGATCGCGCTCTTTGTATATCCCAGCCAGACCTCGGTCTCTTCCGTCGCCGGCTGTCCGTCGTGCGGCGAATTCTGAATAAATCCGGAGATCTTCAGCAGCTTGTCTTTCAGCTCCGGCCGCGGCGCCATGCCCGCAAAATCCGAGAGCCGTAATTTTTCCCCAATCAACGGCGCTTTGTAGCCGCTTACCGGCTGCGGCTTCAGCGCCTCTGCAGGTATCGCTGCCTGCCTGTTGCTGCGCGCCGCCGCTGATTGCGCGGCCAGCGCCGCCAGGCACACCAATAGGCCTATGGCTCTTTGTACCATTCTTCAGCGTCTCAACTTCCCGGCGATTTCTTGTTAGATGTACTACTGGATGAAGCCACAATCCTCAAAGATAGACGCGCATGCGAGCGATTAGCGAGCAGCTAGCGGGTGCCCCAGGTCCCTCGCATTTGGGGACCTGGGAAACTATAGACCCCCATGCGAGCGATGAGCGAGCTATTGGCCGCACCGCAGGTGCCTACTGCTGCAGCACCACCTGGTCGCCTTCCTTCAGCCCGCTGATTATCTCCGTCACCGAGCCATTGGAGAGCCCCACCTTCACCGCCACCTTGCGCGTGCCCTCCTTCTTGCTTTTGTCCGGAACATCCACCGTGGCATTCTTATCTTTGTCGTAGCTCACCGCGTTTTCCGGCACCGTCAGCACGCCCTTGTGCTCGTCCAGCAGAATCTCCGCATTGGCGGTCATCTGCGCCTTCAGTTCCCCGCCTACATTGTTGATGGAGACGCGCACCTCGAAGGTGGTTACGTTGTCCTTCTCCACGCCCATGGGCGAAATCTTGGTCACCTTTCCATAGAACAGGCGGTCGCGGAAGCTCTCCACCTTGATGCGCGCCGGCTGCCCCATGTAAACGTGAGCAATGTCCGCCTCGTCCACCTTGCCCTGCACATAAACCTCGCTGGTGTCGCCCTCGGTCATCACCAGCGTGGACGTTGAACCCAGCACCAGAATCGAGCTGACAGCGGCGCCGATCTCCACATCCCGCGACAGGATTTCCCCGTCCATGGGTGCCACGATGGTCGTGTAACTAAGCTGCTCCTCGAGTTGCTTGAGGCTAGCCTCTGCCTGCAACACCTGCGCCCGCGCCTGCTTCAGCCGGGCTGTATCCACGCCGATCTGCGCCTGCGCCGAGTCCCTCCGGGTGAGCGCCGCCAGATAGTCCTTGTTGGTATCGTCCAGCGCCTGTCGGCTCACGATGCCCAACTTCTGCATCTCCAGATTGCGGTCCAGGGTGGCTTTGTACATGGGCAAATCCGGGGCCGCCGCGTTCACCTTGTCCTGCTCGATATTGGCCACATAAGTGGCCACATTGGCCTCAGCCGCGGTCAGTTGCGCGCGCTGCGCGTTCACCTGCGCAAGAATCTCCACCTGGTCCAACTGCGCCAACTGCTGGCCCTTCTTCACCCGGTCGTTGATGTCTACGTAGAGCTTTTCCACAATGCCCGAGGCCTTGCTCTTGACCTCGACCTTGGTGATGGGCTGAATCTTCCCGGTAGCCACCACCGACTTCGCCACATCGCCGCGCGTAACCTTGGCCAGTTTGTTGGGATCGATGGACGGCCCCTTGGCCGCCTTTGATATTGAGGCACAAGCCCGTCGCCGAAGAACCTAGCGAGACACCGAAAAACATATATTGGAGCAAAGTGCTCCTGAGTGAGGATTCTCAAGAGGGGAAGACAATACTTGTCGGCGAAACGAGCTTGACCTTTCTACCTGGTCAGACCAGAGTCTTCGAGTCCGGCACCATTCTAAGAGAAGCTGGCGAGGGAACAGCTGCATCTGCAACGTTCTTTATGAACACGGAGCTGTTTGATCTCGAATACGTCCACACCTTCGAGCCGACCAATACCACGCCAGATGTGTGGTGGGGTGAAAAGGCTGTCAAAAGAAGACTGGTGCGCCTGAACACAGCAGCTATTACGGTTCTTCCTAAACCACCGAAGCTAGAGCTACGATTTCTGGGGCTTTGTGAGCAATACTACACCAACGAGCAAATCATCTTGCAACTGGAGGTCCTCAATGAGGAAGACGCAGATGCAATAGTGAATCTAGAGGTCCGTATACTAGGCGACGGAGCACCTCCTGTAGAACTCAAGATTTCAGCTTCATCTCCAGCTATTGAAGAAGGACAGAGTGGTGACGACTCGGTTGGGACCCCACTTGGCAGGATCGCAAGTGCGGCATCTACTATAGTACAGCTCTTTATTCCTCCTGTGGACTTGCCTGCTGCCTACGACATCTCAATGAAGGCTACCTACAGCCTTGTCACAGACTTACAGATAGCGATAAATCGCCCGATGACGATGCAGCTGGAGGTCACAAATCCCTTCGAAGCCAACTACGATTTCTCACCTCGAATACATCCTAATCCGTGGCCAAGTCTCTTCACGCATATTGAAGGCGCAGATGTTGCCACCGACGTTCAAGCTCATGGTCTATCTCAGAAGTGGTGTTTGACAGCGCGCTATGCCTCGTTTGCCATGGATGAGTTGATCGTCGAGGATGTGGACATTCGGATCCTTGGCATGAATGGCGGCATTCAATGCTACACCGATAAGCTCACAACGATACCAGTTGAAGGTTTACGAGTTGCCCCCAAGAGCTTAGAAGAAGCTCAATTTGAAGTCTTCACTCAGAAAATCTCTCTCGATGACCGTGGCACGGCAACACTCGACGTTTCGCTAGCTATTAAATGGCGCCGTGGAGGTGACGAAACAGCCGTCAATACTACTATTCTCGGCGTTCCTCGACTCCTTGTTGCCAGTACCGAACCTAGAGTCCTGGCCGCAGTCTCTTACTCAACGAAGATACCGTCAATGATCCACTTCGACGTCACGATCGAGAATCCTTCGAACCACTTCCTGACCTTTGGCATCACCATGGAACCCAGCGAGAAATTTGCCTTCTCCGGGGTAAAGCAATCTACTCTGCAGCTCGTACCGCTTTCGAGGAAGACGATGAGGTTCCGATTACTGCCTAGCGTGCGAGGAGAGTGGATTGGGCCTGTTCATTGTGTGATTCGGGATAGGTATTTTCAGAAGGTGCTCAAGATTGCGCCAACTGAGGGCATGAGAGTTGATAAAGAGGGCATTCTCATTTGGGTGCCGCCTGAAGAGGATTTCTAGAAGGTGTTGAGCATGAGCTGCGATAGTCAGGTGAGGAACAACTCATTGAGATATTACAATAGATAGAGTCAATTAATAGACTATTCTGGATTTCCAAAGACTTCTTCTTTTGTATAATCAGTTGAACAAAATCTATATCTTACTCTTCGGCACTGATCTCAGTGGAGGGCCAATCCGCCTCTTCCATTCCTCCGATAATGTCGTCTTCGCCTCAAAGCTCTGCTTCGTCCATTCAATATACTCCTCCCTCTCCTTGTCAAATCGCTTCACCTCCTTCCCCAACCACATCGCTGCAGCATCAGCACACTCCTTGCTCGCCTCCATGGCAACCAAATGACCTATCCCCTCCAACATCACACCCTCAACTCTGCCCTCCTTCGCCCCACCACTTCCTCCAGTGCCACTGCCCGTGACATCCAGCTTATACTGGCACGACTCCGGGCTCGTCATATCGCTGATAGAGCCAAAGACAAAAAGGACACTCGGTCTTATCTCCGGTAACCTACCCAACGTAGTTGGTGGTTCTGGTCTGTAGAATGGAAATCGGACGAGAGAATCAGGAGCCATGTCAGGCACCAGTTTGCGCCTGACGATCGTCTTGCCGTCTTCACTCATTGCGTCCCAACTTGGTCGCAGGAACGTGAAGCATTCCTGATGCTTCGTCGTTGACAGAGTTACGCCTTTCTCTTGGGGATATAGAGCGGTAGGTGTTTCTCGGATGCCGTATTGGCACCATCGATCTAGCACTCTAGGGTCCCAGGTTTGGTAGAACTTTGATTTGCGGAACGAGGCTTCGGCTTCTGCGCGGGAGGGCCAGAAGTCGCGACGGTAGGTGGAGGCTTGTGCTGGGCTGGGGCCTTTGGGGGCCGAGGCGTGCTGCTGAACCACGGGGTCCAGGAGAACGAGCGAAGAGAGGAGACGTGGGTGGATTAGAGAGAGGTTACAGAGGATGGCGGCACCGAAGGAGTGGCCGATGCCTACTATTGGCATGGGCATTTCGGATCGAAAGACGTTGGTCATGTGAAGGAGATCTCGAACGTGATCGGTCCACGCAGCTGAGTATGTTTAGTTTGAAAGTCTTTAGAGGAGAAGGGGACCTTACGGTCGTTCCCAAGGAGTTGTTCATTCAGAATACCGCTGGCTCCTTGCATTGCTGTGTCTGCGATCCAGATACCTCTTATCCTAAAGCCATTGCTCTTGGAGCGGGCGTGTATGTCTTCCCACAGCGGTTCATATAGCTCCTGATACGAATCAGATCAAGTGATAAAAGAAGAGAAATATATAAAATGCTTGCCTTCGGGAATCCATTAGCACAAGCGCCAATGATCGTGATATCGCCCTCCTTGGGGTGCTGGTTGTCCAGGGGGATGTATTGCTTTATTGCCAGATGTAAAACAGCTTCCTGCGATGTACAAGTAGCTCTTGCATACTGTCTGATGTGTTGACACTCTATCGTGTGTTCTCTAATTTCAAAAACAGAAGACATGGCAGTGGGTGGGAAATATGGAGGTTTCCCGAAGGCTGTTCAGACTCTCTTCAAACACATTGAATTGAACGAGCTGTTTGCAATGAGCTCTACTTCTCGTTCCAGCCTCCAAGGCAATATCGAGCGCATTTGGCGAAACAGGAAAAGGAAATGGGATCGTGCTGTCTGAGCAGGCAATCCGGCTGCATGTTCTCGAGACCTCGGCTGCGGTTGAACCAAAAGACTCTTGGTCTAAGTGATTGGACGAAAGGAGAGTTTTCGCAAGGATTCCTGAAATGGCAAGGCTCAGTCACGTGTCAAGCTCTATCGCGCTAGCCTAACTCGCGTTCGACGCGTCTTGCGACAACAACTCCATCCCACCACGGCCAAACCTGCCATACCTACCAGAGCTGCCAATACCGATTGTCTTATGCTGACAAGTCCTGCGTAATTCCTCCAAAATGGCCATTGAAACGGAGAAGACGCTCTTTGGTCACTGTACATTTGCCTTCGTGATCAGCAAAGACCTGCCTGAGAGCCAGGCTCTGGAAGTGCGCCCCCTCCATGACCTGCCCCGTTTCAAGATACTGACATGTGGATAGCTTCAAGCGATCTTAGAGGATAATGGCGCAACGGTGATCGGCTTGGATGAGGACATAGATCTCACAGTCGTCACGCATATCATTTCGGAGACCAGCGATTTCCCCGAATACCACGCAGCTCGCGTGCAAATGATCTCCGTCGTGAGGCCGAATTGGGTTTCTCAATCGATTTTGAAGAACAAGGAAGCTGCCATACGACCCTATACACCCGATCCAAATCTGATATTTTCCAATGTCAACCTGACCGTTGCCGATATCCCGACAGGCGACAAGGATGCGATCATTGGTGCGGTCCTTGCAATGGGTGGGCAGGAAAGCAGCTCTCTGACGAAGCTTACAACGCATATCTGCGCCCTCACACTTGATGCCCCTAAGTGCCAGCAAGCATTAGAGAAGAACCTCAAGTGCAAGATCGTCTTGCCTCATTGGTATGTGCACCCGTGCTTCGCGGTCTAAAATGCTAAGAATGGGAGGTTTGACCATTGCCTGAGACTCGGCAAGCGTATCGATGAGAAACCTTATCTGCTTCCAGACCCAGAGATATTTCGAGTCAACGCAGAGGATAGCTTGCCGTTCCCTGCAAGTGCGGATATCAAAGGCGCCTCATCGGCTTATCCTGACAATTTACCACTGCCAACAGACTCACCTGTTCGTTCATTGACCGTGTTCAAAAAGAAGAAGGTCATGGTATCCGAGGATCTCCAGCTTTCGAGTCGAACCAGGAAAGTCATTGAGGACCTTATTGTAGGCGGTGGCGGTTCAATGACAACCTCCGTCCACAATGCTGACATATACGTCTGTCACTGGCGAGAAAGTAGAGACTATATCTTCGCTTCCCGTGCCGGCATTGACGTTGGAAATCTCTCCTGGTTGTATCATCTCATCACCCACAATCAATGGACGTCACCAATGCGGAGGCTCCTGCATTATCCACTGCCAAAGGAACCAATTCCAGGTTTCCAAAATTTCCGGATCACCCTTTCGAATTATGGCGGCGACGCTCGTACTTACCTGGAAAATTTGATTACAGCAGCAGGCGCGGAGTTTACAAAGAGCATGAAGCAGGACAACACCCATCTTATCACAGCACGCAAAAATAGTGAAAAGTGTCAAGCAGCCGAAGAGTGGAATATCGAGATGGTAAACCACCTCTGGCTCGAGGAGAGCTACGCAAAATGTGAACTACAAAAGATCAGCGATCCCCGATACATCACTTTCCCTCCACGCACGAACCTTGGCGAGATCATTGGTCAGACTCAGTTAGACCGAAAACTACTGGAGAGGATTTACTTCCCAAGAGACCCCACTCCAAGCCCGGGTGATCCAAAGCCTTTGAGACGACCAGTCATGCACGAGAAAGACCGAAACGCGAGCTCTCGCAAGTCCAACGGAGATTCTGTGATGGGCGGACAGGACGACGAGGCTGAGAAAGTTGTAGAGAAGAAGGCTGGCCGACGACCTAGTTCTCGGTCCTTTCTTGCCCAAGTTACTACACCTGCAACAAATCGTCGAGTCAGCGCTGGCAAGGAGAACGATACGCCCTCTTCCACTGGCAGCCGTAGTGCAAAAGAGAAAGCAATGTCCCGACTACACGGTTTAGCTCCTGACATTGCTCTCTATGAAAAAGAGAAGAAGCGCAAGGGACCAATTTGGGGAGGAGAGCGAGCTGCAAACAAGGTTGACAAAGAGAGATCAGCCGACCGCAGTTCTAGCCCAGGTCAGAAGCATGAAGAGCAAGAAGAGTACTCTGATGACGATGACCACAACTCAAAGCGCCAGCGTATTGGACCACCACCCGTCGAAATGCGTCTTCTTGTGACTGGCTACAAGGGATGGCTCAATAATGCTCTCAAGGAAGAGTCTGATAAGGTAGGTCAAAGACACATTTTAGAGATACTTGCTGACAATTTGAACAGAAAAAGATGAGAGAGCTCGGCATATTGGTCACACAGGACACTTTACACTGCACTCATCTCGCAGCTCCGAATTTGGTCAGAACGAAGAAATTCTTGTGTGCTCTTGCGAGTGGCCCTGTCGTCATTTCCACGGATTTTATCGAAGCCTGTGTGAAAATTAAGAAAGGAGACATGCCCAAGCCAGAGAATTTTCTCCTCAAGGACGATGCCAAAGAAAAGGAGTTCGGCGTGAAGCTGAAGGATGTCGTCGCTCGTGCCAAGGCCAACAAACGCAGCCTCCTTCGACGTGTTCCGATATACGTCACCAAGGCCATTCCGAACGGCACAGATACTTACAAGGAGATTGTCGAGGCCCATGGAGGCACATTTGCAGTCTATACTGGCAAAGTGCCGACGATCAAGAAAGTAAACCCAGAAGACGATGAAGGGCCTGCTGAGCCTGTTTATCTGATCACTGGTCACATGCCAGAGGAGAGACAGCTTTGGCCAAAATTCATGAATGAGGCGAAGGATGGCAATATGATCCCCAGAATCGTGGAGCCGGAATGGTTGTTGGATCTCGCTTTGTCCCAGCAACAGAAATGGAGTGACAAATATCTGGCCAAGAAGAAGTGATCAAAAAATCGATATGCGGTAATGTTCATTTTGGGGCTTGGGCTGGTGGTATTGCTTGGTGTGATGGTCTGTTAGAGTTCGTACCCTGTATTGAAAGGGAAATAATTCTGCGCCTAATGGCTTACAGAGGAAGTGTAGTATAGACAACAATGAATGAAATGATCCCCATGAACTCCTCTCAATGCTGTGCGTGACACCTCTAGAAGAACTTGACACCCTGTTGATCTTCCTGGCCGAAGACTTGTGCCTTTCCCCTCTTCACAAGAACACTCAACGCCTTCTGCAAAAGCTCTGGATCCATGCCATGGAAATCTACACGGCAATATCAGCAAACAATCCCTCTGTCCAAGAGATCTATCGATCAAACCTTGCGAGATCGTCGCTTCACTCTCCGTCAACTCGTAAAGCGTCAACACAGTATTCTTCTGCGCCGTCTCATCAACCTGTCCCACATCAGCTCCATCCATCTCCCCCATCTCCGCATAAAGCACAACTCAACTCACCCACTCAGCAATCAGCCCCGCCCACTCCTCCACATTCCGCCACCAAACCCAAAACTCGCCCTCCCCCTTCCCAAGCCACTCCGCCCTCCCCTCCCGGCGCATAAACTCCACCACCTCCCTCACATCCTCCCTACTCAGGCGCTTCCCAATCCGTCGATTATAGAACAGCTCTGTGTCGAGAGACTCTGAGAGCGAGAGCTTGAAGAGCCGCTTGTGTCGGCAGTAGGCCTGGATTAGCGAGGACCATTTTTGGAGCTGCG
>CAWJDN010000005.1:0-5873 GCA_963840985.1 uncultured Acidobacteriaceae bacterium | reverse complement strand
CCGGCAGAAAAGTGATAACAATTTCCAAGCGTGGCATTCGAGAACTGCTGGCCGGTGCATCCGCGCTCGTCACCCGCGCCGTAGGTGCAACGGTCTTTAGCCCCGCGCTGCCCCGGGGTCCCCAAGAAACGGTCTTTGTTTATTGGGGTGGTAATGTGGGGTTGGCGATACCAACAATTCATCCGGAGTCCTGTAGGGACGGTGCTTATGCCCCGCGTCCTTCTAACGTTTTTGCGAGAAGAATGGAAAAATCCATCCCTCAGCCGTTAACTACCTGATGATTTTTTGCCGGGGCCTCGCTCCCTACCCCTCCTGCACTGCACTGAGCTGGAAGGCGATTGTGCATCAATCGAGAATCTTTTCTGGCAACATCGGCGTTTATGTGTACGAATACGCTGAGTTTCAGTGGCACTTTAGGTACATCACCGAAAGCACGGCTTCTGTTTGAATTATGGCGAGGAAGATTCTCGGGAAGCTGATATTTATGAATCGGATTAGTAGCGTGGATTCAAATAATACTCAGCCGGAAATATTCCAACCGGTTCTAAAGCCAAGTGCCCTATTGAGCGCAAACGGCCCACAACTCGCGACACCGAGGGATTGACATACGTCAGGAACTTTGCGGTTGTGCCGCTGCGTTGAAGGTCTTGACACTTCGGTTGTGACAACCGTTCTGTTCGCAAAATCAGCAAGCGCGTATGCAATTAGAAAAGGATCGCGCCCAATCTTCTCGACCTCGTCATCGTGGAGGTCGGGAGCATAGCCATCGACAACAACACGCTGAACGAGCGTAGCGTCAATGACATCATCAAGAAGTAGAGCGGCCTCGTTGTCAGCATCGCTAAGCCAGTCAAGAAGCAGGTCGTCATCCTTTCGTCCTGCCTTAATCTCTTCCATAATTTCACGAGGAATCTTAATCTGATTTGATACGGCTTGATGGTGCACCCAACTCCAAAACTCAGGAACTTGATCGATCGCGTAATAAGAACTATTTGCGGTGATCAGCACGTTTGCGTCGAGCAAGTAGAGCATCTAAAGGCTACCTCGCATTCCTGCCATATATATCAACGGATCAACATTGCGGGGCTTGACTCCGAGTACTTGTCCAGCTTTAGTGTGTGTGAGGAATCCTTCGGCAATCGCGTTCTTCACAAGGTCCAAAAGGGCATGTCCAAGACGATGCCTCTTCACCACGTAGTAGTTTGGGCCACCGTCGTTCCCATCCTTGATTGTCGGGTTCGCTTGTGCTAAACGCCACTCTTCTTCGTAGTGGTTGTCCAGTTCCCGCCATCTCGCGTTTGTGATAATGCCGATACGGAGGAGCTTGTACGCGACCATCGGTCGGCTGACATTTCGCTCCTGGGCGAACCGGGCAATTGCCTCGACAGTCTCTCGCAAGGATGCGTGGTTCAGGAAGCGCAACCCGCGCATCTCGGTTTCGGGTAGCAGCATCTCACCCGCGACACTGTTGCAATAGCTCTCAATCTGTATGTCGGCGCTGCCGCCGCTCACGCCGCTGGTACCAAGCCACAAATGCGTGAGTTCATGAAGTACCGTGAAGGACCATGCAACCTGGGCGTCCTGGTCGTTGACAACGACAAACGGTGCAATCGGGTCGGCGATGGCATATCCTCTGAAAACGCTGGAGGGAATATTCGTGTGATAGCTGCCCAAGTTTCCCAACAGCAGCACAAATGTTCCCGAAGCCTCCACTTTCTCTCGAAGATAAGTAAACGCCGCAGGTACGTTCGTTCGTTGTCTGAACTCAATTAGCGAAAAATCAAGCCTATCTGTAATTCGGTGAGCCAGCTCCGCAGCCGGTATATCCATCGTGGCTGACGCAATGAAGTCCACACGCCTTGACTCGGTTTGTTCGAGCAGGTCCTTTACGACGCTTTGCCGACCTCGAATATCTCGGATTAGGGCGTCGAGCGTGGGGTCGTATTCTGGCGCTTCGACACCGGGAACCCTACGGAAATCCTCGCCCCTATCGCCCGTACGCGGTGGTTCGCTCAGATAGAAAACCAGAAGAGAGCGGTGATAACTGTGCGACATCTTTAGCAAGACACTGCGCGACGGCTCAACTTCTCCAGCCTCGATTGTTTGTAGGCGCTCCGCCGCTGTGCGATCACGCGCGTTCTTGAACCCAAGCGCATTCGCCGCATCATCAACTGACAGGCCCGCCTTTTCGCGTGCCCAAATCATGATTTGAGGGTTGAGTGCCATCGCATTCGATACTAGCTCATTAGGAGGGTACAGACGCATTGATGATTCAGTATGCGCCGAAATTGAGTCCCTCTTCAATTTCTTTGATGCATTGCCCTATTGACTAGACTTGCACAAGCGACCTGAATTTTATGAGGACAGTTGGTGGTCAGTATGCACTAACTATTTAACTATCATACACTTACAGGAAAATATTAGGTTCGTGATCGATCGTGCTACATCCATCGCGCTCTTTGCGATCGGGGTCCCCAGCGACAGGTCTTCGTCGTTGGGGTGATGATGGGTGGGATATTGGTTTGTATCAGGGCACGGCTGGTAGGTCAGGGTTTTAACCCTGACTGCCGCAAATGCAACAAATACACGTCGGGCTTTAGCCCCTGAACGGAGGGAGCAGGGGGCTTTATTGAGAACTGCATATGGGATGTCCTGGCGGACGCGCCGTAGGCGCAGTGTTTGTTAGCCCCGCGCTTTAGCGTGGGGAAAGAGGTTTCCATAAATGTTCTCCGGAGTCCCGTAGGGACGGCGCAAGCACATTTCTCTTGCAGGGTCGAATAACCCCCTGAAAGAGCGCAATCAATCAACGGCCTTCAGGCCCGGGATTGGGTGCCCCATCCTCGCCGCGTTCTTGTTTTTGCGGCTAGGGTGGGATATATGCTTTGTATCAGGGCACGACTTTAGTCGTGCCAATAGAGCAACAAAAATACGTCGGGCTTTAGCCCCTGGTCGGTGGGAGCGCGCTATGATTTGACCGAGGCTCTCAAAAGCGACGAGAACTCTGCCTTCACCGAATCGTATTCTGACTCCTCGAGAAGATGGTATTTGTTGTCGAGTTCGACCAGCTTTCCGCCTAGGTCAACCCCCATAGTTTTCTCAATTGCAAGGATCAATTGCGTGTTTTCTGGTTGCCTATCGGCGATGAATTTGAGCATCAGCCCTAGGCTATGGTCGTCTTGTGCCTGCTGGTTGGGGGAGTCGATGACGATAGGGCAGACAGTCGAGGGCGAGCGCCTCGCTGCAAGGTCGAGTATTGCGAAGTAGTATGCAAGCAGGGTGCGTGGGATCATCGATCCAATCTCGCGAATTTGTGGAGCGAGCGCGTCATACGCATCTTGACTTAATGGGTTTACCTCTAGCTCTTGCAGATTCCGATGGAGCAGATCACGGTAATCCGCGAGGACTGAGTCTTCGGTCGAGGCGAGTTTCTGTCTGTGGGCACGTAGATTGTTCGCCGCCTCGCGGTGGCGCTGGGTGGCTGTCTGGAGACTCCCCTCCGCATCCGAAAGTTGATTGCGAAGTAGGTTGCCCGCTGATTTTCTTCCCTCACTCTCAATGATCGTGTCAAGGGTCACCTCGCCTTGTTTCTCTGCAAGAATTTGCTGAATATTCGTTGCCTTCTCCTGGTTTAGCTTGAACTTGGCATAGAGTTCGGAGATTTGGGTGTCAAGCCTCCCGATTTCGCCTCTTATTTGGTTGATAAAGGCGGCGACTCGGTCCTCGTCCGTCGCGATTGCAAATCGAACAGCGAAATCGTTGACGTACTGGCTCCCGCAGGTCGGGCACCCTATTTCTTCTGTCGGAAGCTCTGATAGAAACTTAAAGTCTCCTCCTATCTCACCTAAGGCGCGGGTCGCAATGTCGAGCCTGCTCTTATGAAGAGACCTCCTCGAACTGAGTTCTGAAAGTTGTTCTTTGAATTCATTTTCTTGTGTCAAGAGGAGCTCACTCTCCCTAAGGAGCCGCTCGATTTGTTCTCCAAACGCGGTTGGATTCATGTCAAACAATGCAGCCCGGGCGTCTTGGTCAAGTGTTTGAAGAACATTGCGCAGTCCTGCGACTTTCTGCGATGCCAGGTTCACGTCCCGCACCAGCTCGAGGATTGTCGCTTGCAGTTCGTAATAGTAATTATCTCTGACCCCGGTGTGGTATTCGGCGACAGGAGTCTTCCAAGAAGTGAACTGCTGCAACCGACTGAACCCCGACCAGGAATTCTGCCAACTGGCATCCTGGTCTATGTAATAAGGCAAATACAGGAACGCCGGTGGCGGAATTTGTGCGCTCTCGTCACGCGCGGCAAGGACTAGCTTAAAATCGAATATCTGCGCCAGCGTTGGTCCAAGGTCCTTCGTGACGCTTGAAAAGCTTTGGATGAATCGCCCGGAGCCGGCGAAAAGCAGAAACATGCCCTCTTGCCGGATCATCAGAAACTCCTGATCATCCACCGCGAACTTAATCAGGCTCCTCACATTCGCGCTTTCCCATCTGGAATGTTGCTTGGCAGGCTCCGCGCCGATCGCGTGATAGAGCGACTTAAGGAGGGATGACTTCCCCGTCTGGTTTTTCCCGAGGATGATCGTCTTTCTCTTGTCGAACAGGACTCGGCGCGCCTTCCGCTCCGTGTCCGATAGTAGGCTCAGTGCGGATATCGTCAAGTGCTTCATCTAGTTTCTTCTTCCTCAGATTTCGGGCTAGGATGCGAACGTTGTCAAGACTCATAGAGATGAACCAAAATGCATGCTTTGACGTACGATTGGCTGTATGCCCACTCTTGCCGAAGACCGCTCTGCACCTGCGTAGCGCCCTTTTCAAGCGCGATGGTGAGCTTCTGCTCCCCCGCGAAATCCGCGGCTGCCTGGCGAACCCGCTCAAGGAAGCGCAAGTGTATGGTGTCCCTCTTTCGGAGGCGGTCAAGGATAGCGTTATCCCATTCGTTTGCGAGAGAACGGAGCTCGCCGAATGGGATCTGTTCTTGGTTGAGTCGTGCCTCTGCCGATTTCCAGTCCGGCTCCTTTCGTGTAATCCCACAGCTTTGCAGGATAGCAGCAAAGCGGGATCGGCTTATAGACTTCTTCGTCAGGAATCCTTCATATGTATCAAAGGCTTCACGGTTGTTGTTCCGTGCGATAATCTCCCCCAGGAGTGCCCTGTAAATTGCCGCGATCTGAAACGCCCGTCCCGGGAACAGGCTTTCTAGCGCCGCCTCCAACTTGCCCCTTGTGTGTGTCACGTGATCATCAAGAAAAAGATCGCTGATCTGGAATTCAAATATGCCCTCTAGAGCGGGCGCGAATCCAGGCCCGAATTCAGAGGCTAATGAGTTGATGATAAGTTGCCGAGATTCGGATGACATCTCAAGAAACCGAATATTCTTCTTGGACACGTCTTTCTTCCCGTCTTCGAGCTTTACGCTTAGCGGTGCATTGGAAACCACCTGAAGAAGTTTGACGTATTCGGGGAACTGTTTTTGCAGGTAACAAAGCTTTGCAAGAATAGAGGGGAGCTCGCCGCCCGGCCCCTCTGGCCTCTTTAATAGTGAGGTTACGGTCCAGTTTCCTGTCGCCTTTGTCTTGACTTGAAAACCCTGGATTGCCTTGGGGTCGTCCTCCGAATCGAGGATAGTGACGTCCTCATGGTGGTCAAACGTCATCACGTAGTCGTTATCGCCCTGATGCAAGAACAAAAGGCGGCATAGCGCCCAGTTGTGCTGGTACGCAAAACGATCGGAACTTAGAGCTCCGGAGGTGTCACGGGGCTTCTGTTGGACCAGTAGATCCTTTAGACTCATGAGATTACAGAATGCGATTACGCAAAGAGCTTAACACGCGTACTGCTCAATGGCAAGGGAGTTAGCAGCTAAAAGCTGCCTTCCT
>CAWJDN010000004.1:0-6344 GCA_963840985.1 uncultured Acidobacteriaceae bacterium | reverse complement strand
TTCTGGCAGTTCGCACTCACGGCCACCGATGCCAACCGGTTTTCCATCCGCTTGGCGCGCCAGATCACCGGGCGACAGAAGATTCTGGTGTTTAACTGGTGTTATCACGGCACCGTGGACGAAACCTTCATCCATCTTGCCGCTGATGGCACGATTGGGCCGCGCCCCGGAAACATCGGACCGCCCGTGAATCCCGCCGTCACCACAAAGGTCGTCGAGTTCAACGACGTGGACGCCTTGGAGGCCGCGCTTCACTTGGAAGACGTCGCTTGTGTGCTCGCCGAACCCGCCATGACGAATGTAGGCATCGTTCATCCGCAGCCCGGTTATCATCAAGCCCTGCGCGAGCTCACGCGCAAGTACGGCACGCTGCTCATCATCGACGAAACCCACACGATCTGTGCTGGCCCGGGCGGATACACCCGCGCCGAGAATCTCGATCCCGACGTGCTCGTCTTCGGCAAAGCCATCGGAGCAGGAATCCCCGGCGCCGCCTACGGTTTTTCGCAGGAAGTCGCCGATCGCATTACTGCCAAGCAAGAATTGGAGAACTGCGATGTAGGCGGCATCGGAGGAACGCTCGCAGGCAACGCGCTTTCTCTCGCCGCCATGCGCGCCACTCTGACCAAGGTGCTCACGAAGGAGGCCTTCGCTCGAATGATCCCGATGGCCGAGCGCTGGACGAAAGGCGTTGCCAAAGCAATCGCCGATGCGGAGCTGCCCTGGCAACGTCACCCCCGGCTGGGGTACGACCTATGCACAGCTGATCGCGCCTTACAAGAAGTTGGGCGGCCACGAGAGGAAGCCGGGCTCCACTGGGGTAACCAATGGTAACCCCTGGTTCGATCCTACGTCGTTCGCCAACCCGACAGAGCCGGCCAATGCCACGCCGGTTCTGCCCAACACCCACCGCAACGAATTCCGCGGGCCTGCCACGTCGAATTTCAACGCGAGCGCCTTTAAGGCCTTTCACCTTTACCGTGAGGCCGAGTTCCAAATTCGCTTCGAGGCGTTCAACATCCTTAATCACGCATTGCTGCAAAGCAACCCGAACGCGACTGTTGGTGGTGGAACCTTCGGGTATATCACCAGCTTTGGTCCCGCTTCCTCACCAACACAGGGCGCCCGCTCGATGCAATTTGGCGGACGCTTCAACTTCTAAGTAGTTCGCTTGTTGATTTACTTCTACCCGCGCCGGAGCATGAATAGCCTCCGGCGCGGCTTTTTTTGCTCTTGTTCAAGTGGAACACCCGGCCGCTTTTATGCCAGTTAACGAGTTAGAAACTGGGATGAAAATGAGCATTGGACGGCACGAGGAAAACCATACCGCTATTTGCAGAAGCCATCCTTCTTAGGAACGTAATAAACGACGTTAGATTGCGCTCAGCGCCCCTCTGAGAGGCGTCCTGTGCCTCTGCGCAGGCGCAGAGAGGTCAAGGAATCAAATCTAATTAATAGGAGCTGAAAACGGCTCAGGCTGGCTTGTTTCGCAGCCTGGCAAGGTGACGATTGCCCAGCGGCTGTGTCACACTGAGAAAACGAGAGGGCCTGTAGCTCAACGGTTAGAGCAGGGGACTCATAATCCCTTGGTTCGGGGTTCAAATCCCTGCAGGCCCACCATTTTCAATAACTTACAGCCATCTGGCTTCCTCGTAAATCAGCCCTGAGGCGGACGATTCTTACGGTTATTACCTGATCCCGGTTCTCTGTTCCCAGTTCCCTGCTCCTGTATCATCGAAGAGACTCCTGAAGGCACGTTTTCTCCTGCCGGGAGCCTTATGGGACGCGCATGAAGACCGGCATCATCGGCCTGCCGCAGGTGGGCAAAACTTCGCTATTCAAGATTTTGACCAAGGCCAGGCTCGAGGAGCATGGCCACTCTCGCCAGGAGCATATCGGAGTGGCGCGTGTGCCCGACGAGCGGCTGGACAAGCTCTCGGCGCTCTACTCGCCGAAGAAGACGACTTATGCGTCTGTCGAGTTCGTGGACGTGGCGGCTATTGGGCAGGAGGCGCTGAAGGAGACCGCGTTCCTCACCAGCCTGCGTCAGGTAGATGCGCTGATTCACGTTCTTCGCGCCTTCGAGAATGACGCCGTCCCCCACACCGGCCCCATCGACCCCCTGCGCGACATCAAAAATGTTGAGTTTGACCTGATGATCAGCGACCTTACCCAAGTGGAAAAGCGCCTCGAGCGCGTGGAGAAGGACCTGAAGAAGCAGCGCACCGGCGAGTTGGAGCGGGAACACGCCTTGCTGCTGCGCTCGAAGGCGGCCCTGGAGAAGGAGCTGCCGCTACGCGAGCTGGAGATGACGCCCGAGGAGAAGAAGCTCATCAAGGGTTTCATGTTTCTCTCGCAAAAGCCGATTCTTTACGCCGTCAACATCGGCGAGAGCACTACACTGGGCGATGATCTGGAGGCCGCGGTAAGTCGCTTCAAGCTGGACGAGGTTGCTCATCGGCCCAACGCAGGCGCCACGGCCATCTGCGGCAAGGTGGAGGCCGAGCTGGCGGAGATGGACGACGAGGAGGCGGCGGAGTTCCTTGCGAGCTACGGGCTGCACGAGAGCGGCCTGGTGCGGCTGATCCGCAAGAGCTATGAGCTGCTGGGGCTGATCAGCTTTTTCACCGCCGGCGAGGACGAGTGCCGGGCCTGGACAATTCCGGCAGGCTCAAAGGCGCCGCAAGGAGCCGGGGCAATTCACTCCGATCTCGAACACCACTTCATTCGCGCCGAGACGATTCGCTGGGACAACCTGCTGGCTGCCGGCTCCGAAGCCGCTGCGCGAGCCAAAGGCACGCTAAGACTGGAAGGCAAGGAGTACGTGGTGCAGGATGGCGATGTGATGCACATCCGGCACAGCGGGTAAAAGCAAATGCTCAGGATTTCCCTCATTCTCGGCGCAATCGCCGCGCTGGCCGACGTGGCCGGCGGCTTTGTGCTGGTGCGCGCCAAGGGCGTGGAGCGCTACCTGCGCTATTTTGTCGCTCTGGGCGCGGGCTTTCTGATGGCCACCGCCGTGCTGGAGATGATCCCAGAAAGCCTGAAACAGAGTCAAAGCCTGGCGCCGGTCCTCATCATGGCCGGCTATTGCGTTGTGCATCTGCTGGAGCACACCATCAACGCCCACTTTCACTTCGGCGAGGAGACGCACACGGGCGAGTTCGTTTCGCATCACACTGGCAACTCAGTGCTAGCGGGATTGAGTGTTCACGCGCTCTTTGATGGCGTGGCCATCGGCTCGGGGTTTGTAGTCTCCAACTGGCTGGGCTGGCTGATCTTTCTAGCCATCTTTCTGCACAAGGCGCCAGAGGGATTCACCATGGCCTCGGTGATGCTGGCCAGCGGTCGCAGTCGCTCGGCGGCATTTTATTCTGCCGTGGCATTGGCGGCAGCCACACTGGCCGGCGTACTGGTGATCGGAATGGCTCCCGGTCTGGTGCTGTATGGGCTGCCCATCTCCGCCGGTGTGGCGCTTTATGTGGCGGCCACGGACCTGGTGCCAGAAGTGAATCGCGAGCCCGGAATTCGCATGGCGCTGGTATTCTTTGCCGGCGTGGGCGGGTTCCTGCTGCTGCGAATGCTGCTGCCGGCACTGTAAGCTGCTCAAGCCTCAGTGATGCCGCCAAAAGCCGAATCTCTCCGCGTAGAGCCGGGCCAGCAGCTTGGCGTAATCCCAACCTACTTTGAAGTTGGCTTTGCTCGTCCCACGATTCCGGCTGCCGAAGGCCAACGGAACCTCCGCCACCGATCGGACCCGGCCGCGCACCAGAATCTCCAACAATAACTTGAAGCCGGAGGGCTGGAAGGCAATACCGTCGATGCACTTCCGGCGAACCAGAAAGAACCCGGTCATCGGGTCGTGAGCGCGGATGCCCGCCCGTTGAATGGGCCAGGTGGCCCAAACAGCGGCGGCGGAGAGCAGCTTCCTGACTGGATTCCATGCGCCCAGCTCTCCTCCTGCGGTGTAACGGCTGCCAATCACCAGGTCGTTTCCGGCAAAAATGGCGGCAATCAATGCGGGCAAAAGCTCAGGGGGGTGCTGTAGGTCGGCGTCCATTACACCCAGAATCCCCGCGTCCGTCTGCCGCCAGCCGTAAAGAACAGCCCCAGACAAGCCGCGCTCTCCTTTGCGGACCAGCAGGCGCACGCGCGGGTCCTTTTGGGCGATAGCGGAGACAATCTCCTCGGTTCCGTCGCGGCTGTCGTCATCGACCACCAGAATTTCATAATCAATTCTCAGAGGATCGAGCACGGTGCGCACGTTTCCCAGTAGGCCGCCAATATTATCCGCCTCGCGCAGGGTAGGAATGACCAGCGCCAGCTTCTGATTGGCGCGCGTCTGAAGCTCCGCCGCCGGCTGTTGCTGCGTTGCCGCACCCTCCGCAGCCGTGTAGGATGGAGCTACTGTTGCCGTTGACATTCTGCTTCTAAGTATATGGGGTTCATCTGTTTGAAGTCGCTACCTTCCGGTCAATTTTTTGCTGACCATACTGTTCACGACGCTCGGCTTGGCCGTCATGGGCTACCATCCCGGATTTGAAGACGACGGCATCTATCTGACCGCGGTTAAATTCAAGCTGAATCCCACTCTATACTCTCACGACTCCGGCTTTTTCCGCTTTCAAATGCAGGCCAGCTACTTCGACACGTGGGTCGCCGGGTTTGTCCGCTGGACCGGAATTCCCGTGGCCGCGACGGAGCTTTTCTGGCAGTTTGCATCGATCGCATTGGTCGTCTTCGGATGCTGGGCGATTGCGCGCAGGCTCTTTCCTGAGACGCGGGCGCAATGGGCCGGAGTTGCCCTGGTCACGGCTATGTTCACCCTGCCGGCGGCCGGAACCGCGCTCTACCTGGTCGATCAGCATCTACACCCGCGCACGATTGCCACGGGCTTGATTCTGCTGGCGGTATCACGGATTCTGGCAGGCAAAAGCTGGCAGGCAGTCCCCTTCCTATTGCTGGCGATTTTGCTGCATCCTCTCATGGCCGCGTTCGGTATCTCGTTTTGCTCCTTTCTTGCTATGGTCCTGCTGGAACCCAAACCTCATTGGCTGCGGCGATGGCATGGCGCTGGACAGAGCGCTATAGCTGTCTTCTTTGTTCCCCTCGGTTGGGTCTTCGAACCGCCCAACCCCGCCTGGCGGCAGTCTCTCGAGATGCGTAAATATTTGTTTCTCTACCGCTGGGAATGGTATGAGTGGTTGGGTGCACTGGCGCCTCTCGTTCTCTTTTGGCTGCTCTGGCGCATCGCCAGAAAACGCGGAGAGACGCTGTTGGCGCGCTTTGCCCTGGCCGTCTTCCTCTATGGCGTCTTTCATCAGGCTGTGGCCATGATCTTGCAGGGATTCCCGGCCCTGATCCGGCTCATTCCCCTGCAGCCGATGCGTTTTCTTCACCTGACCTATTTCTTTCTGATGCTGGTAGGTGGATGCCTGCTGGGCAAATACCTGCTCAAAGCCAGTGTTTGGCGCTGGGCAGTATTTTTACTGGTCATCAATGCGGGCATGTTTGCCTCGCAGAGGATGCAGTTCAGCAGCATTGAGCATCTGGAACTACCCGGACGCGCCTCCGCCAATCCTTGGTTGCAGGCCTTCGCCTGGATTCGCCAAAATACGCCCTCCGATGCCTTTTTTGCCCTCGACCCCGAGTATCATGGCCGCGCCAGGGGAGGATTACCACAGCTTCCGCGCTCTGGCCGAGCGCAGCCAGTTGGCCGATACCATCAAGGACACGGTCGGTGGTGACGCAGGTTCCAGAATTGAGCCGAGGTCTGGAAGCAGCAGCTTCAGGCCCAGAAAGGATGGGCACATTTCCAGCTTGCCGATTTCGAGCGCCTGAAGACGGAGTTTGGCGTCAACTGGGTGCTGGTTGCTTATCCTCAGCCGTCAGGCCTCGACTGCCAGTGGCACAATAACAGTCTGGCTGTTTGTAGAATTCCGTGAAGAGCAGTCAGTGAACAGTGGTCTGTGGACAGTGCTTAGTCCTTTGCTTGCCCTATCATACCTCTGAGAACAAATGGGATTGAATCAGGATTCTGCCGGTACAATTAGTGTATTGTTTCATGTTAGTTTTGAGTGTATTGTTGGCTGGAGTTTTGGCTGCCCAAGGTGCGGTAATTCCTGACCACGGTCCACTCTTCCGGCCGGAGACCGGCTCATGCTCAACCTTACTCAGCGACTGATTCTCGGCTGCGTGCTCATGATCGGCCTCATTGCCGGGCTGGTGGCGGCCACGCATCACGCCCTGGCGGCGGCGGGACAACTCCAGTTCGCGTACCTGTTCGTGGCGGCTTCGGTGGTGGTCGCCGTGGTAACCGTCTACTTAGTACTGAACCCCATCGC
>CAWJDN010000003.1:0-9894 GCA_963840985.1 uncultured Acidobacteriaceae bacterium | reverse complement strand
TTAGCTGACCGAGTTGCGCCTGGCGCCATTCCAAATCAATGTGCAAAGGTGTCTGGCGCAGTTCCGGAGCCTGACGCAGATTTGCCTCCAGGCGGACGATGCCGGTGTCGCCCTGTTCAATGCTGAGGTCGGTGCGGGCAGGCTGACCGCGCAGTCGAATACGCCAGTCGCCGGGACTCTGCTGTTCCAGCGACATCTCGGCGTCGAGCAAGGAAAAGGGCAATTTTTCAGCGCCGTTCTTGATGTTGATGCGGGAGTGTGTGGCCTTGAGGTAGGGCAGACGGACGGGCTTGCCATAATTGTCCGGCTTGCCCGCTTCAGATTGAGCCTGGGCGGTGGCCGTGCGCAGGAGCGAATCGAGGTTCCAATGGCCGGGAGCGGAGCGCACCAGGTTCAGGCTGGCCTCATCCACGTGAATGGTGTCGAGCTCCAGGCGTCCGCGCCATAGTGAAAGCAGGCGAATAGAAGCTGTGACCGAGTTGGCGTGGAGTGTCGGCTCGGCGCCATAGGCGGGGTCTTCCTCGACGGTGAGGTCATTGAGGATAAAACCCGGCGTAGGCAGCAGGCGCACCTCGACCGAGGAAATACGCACCGGGCGGCCCAACGAAGTGGAGATTAGCTGGGTGATGCGGCTCTTGTAGCGGCTCACGCTCAGGAACGGGGGCACAATCAGGATTACCAGAATGGCCGCTAGGGCAACCACGACCATCCAAAGCCGCTTGCGCTTTCGTTGCCGGGGTTGTGCGTCTTCGCTCATGGCCTTATTCAGAGGACAGAGATCAGGGATCAGTCTCCAGGCTTTTAACTGTTCCCTATTCCCTGTTCCCAATCATCTCACCCGGTGCAGGGTCCGGCTCCAGCGAGTTTCGGTAAAGAAATGCAGTGCGACGTGGCCCATCCAGGCTAGAGTATTGCCGATTCCAGGTTGATTGTACTGGTCTTCCGGGGTCACAAACGACCAGTAGTTGAAGATCGGCCTTCCCACGATGTTCTCCCTGGGCACAAATCCCCAGTAGCGCGAATCGAGGCTGTTGTGGCGGTTGTCGCCCATCATGAAGTAATGACCGGGAGGGACCACCAGGTCGCCGTTCACGACGTTGTTGGGAAAGTCGACATTGGACCAGGAGTCAGGAACTTGCGCAATATCGGGAGGCGGCACGGAGGGAAACTCGTCAAGAAATTCCTGATGATTCTCCGGGGTAATCGCCGGAGCGTACGGCTGGTTCTGGGCAACGCCGTTGAGGATGACGATGCCGTTGCGCAGATGGATGCGGTCGCCGGGCACGCCAATCAGCCGCTTCACCAGGATCAGGTATTGAGGGTTCCCGTCCGCGTCCGGGTCCGTCACGGGCTTGATGAAGACCACGATGTCGCCGCGTTTTGGCTCGCGATAGTGAACCAGCGGCATCCATTTAGCGGGCGGGGCGAGGGTAATGCGGTCCACCAGCAGGTGATCGCCCACCAACAGCGTCTTTTCCATCGAGCCGGAGGGAATAACGAAGTTCTGGCCAAGAAAGGTAAGGATAAACAGGCCAATGACCAGGATGGAGCAGATGCTGGCTACCGCTTCGGGGAATGTTTCTTCCACGCGTTCTTCAGCGGGCTTGGGTTCGGGCGGCGTCTTGGGAGTCTGCGATTTTTTCTTGGTCATTCTGTCGCTCTTTGTGAGTTGCTTCTGAATTTGCGCGCGCTGATCTGCGTTATCAGGCGCTCTATGCAATGCCGGAATGACCCGGACGTTCAGGTTGAATGATCAATGGATCCTCGCCATACTGATTTGGGCCGTCTGTCCCGCGAACAAATCCAAGGTAGCCGTAAAACCAGAAAATTCCAACGATCGGCACAAAGATAATGAAGGTCATCCAGCCGGATTTGTCACAGTCATGCCAGCGCTTTGCGTACAATGCAAGGGAAATCCAAATATGCAGAATGGCGAAACATACGTAGAGTATCCAGAAAATTACACAAGGAGGATTCAACTGCGCCATAAAACCGTGCGTGTGTTGCAATGGAGCAATCTCCGCCAATATGCCGAGGGGGAACAGAATGCATACGGCTATCCAGAATGCCGATCTCGGAATTCGGCCGGAAAAGTGAAAAAAGAGAGTCTTGGTGTTAAGATTTGTGCGAAACATAACGTAATTGGAAAAAAGGAAAAACGCGAAGCAAGCCGTTGCGAAGATGCCGCCCAAACCCAACACGTTATACCACTGGTATATGTCATCGTGCCTTGAGAAAGCCGTGTGATTCAGAACGATGTTGACTATCCGATACCCGGTCCCTGTTACAAGGTCGATAACAACGGACGCAACCAGCCACCCTTTACCAGTAAGCTTTAGAACCATGCTTGCAAGGACAATGGCAAGAACGCCCGAGATGGTGTACATGCCATCATTTATGTAGTGAAATAATTCTTGGTTCATTTCGGTTTCTCCTTTCCGTAATGTGGCCTGACTTCGGAACCTGACAGAAGCCGCCTTAATGCACCACACGGAAGATGCGTTTCCAGCGGGCAAAGCCGGCCAGCCGTGCGGAAAGCTGCCTATCGTGTCCGAGTTTATCATCCGCGGCCAGCAGTGCGATCTGTTGGGCATCGGTGGTGGAGGGTTCGGAGAGAGAGAAGTAGATGATCAGTGGGCGGGCCACGATCTGCTGCCGTGAGACAAAACCCCAGTAGCGGGAATCCGTGCTGTGATTGCGGTTGTCGCCCAGCACGAAGTATTCGTCCTGGGGCACCACTAGATCGCCGTCGCTGGTGAGGCTCTGCATCTGCTTCCACCATGCAGGGTCGACCTGTGGATCGGTATATACCCTGGCGGGAAAGTCGTCGCGGAAGGGATTGCCGGCAACACGCTCAAAGGCGGCGTAGGGCTCGTCGAGGACGAGGCCGTTCACTGTGACGCGGCCATCATTGATGCGTAGCCGGTCACCGGGCAGACCCACCACCCGCTTGACGAGATAAGGGTGTTGGGGGTGGTGGAAGACAACTATATCTCCTCGCGCTACCTCGCGATAAGGCAGAAGATGCCGGGTGAGGCTGCCGGATGGGGCAAAGACTTGCTTATTGACAAGAAGAAAATCGCCCACCAGCAGGGTGCGTTCCATGCTCTCGGAGGGGATGAGGTAAGGCTGAAGCACAAAGGTAAGCAAAAACAGCGCCACCACCACCGTCCTGAGCAGCGAAGCAAGGGCCTCGGGCACGGTAGGCAGATTAGGCCGCATTCGCGCGAACCAATGCAAGGTTGGTTCAGGCCCTTGGGCAGAGGCACTCATCGCGTTGTCGGCTCCTCCTTTTTGGCTCCCGGCTTGATCTGGGCCGTGGCGCCGGCTTTTTCCCCTGCTGCCTTCAACCGCTCCAGCGCGCGCCGCGCCGCATCCTGCTCGGCGTGTTTCTTGGTGCTGCCCATGCCGCGCGCCAGTTGCTTGCCTGGTTCTGCTTCGGCTGTCTTGAGCCGGACCTCGACCAGAAAGCGCTTATGATGGTCGGGGCCGCTTTCGCTCTTGACCCGGTAAACCGGAACTCCTGCGCGCGTGGCCTGCAAGTGCTCCTGCAACGCCGATTTATAGTTGCCCAAGGCGGCTCCTGAGCGCAACTGCTCAGCCAACTGCTCGGCGGCCTCGCCCATCACCCAGCGGCGGGCAAAAACGGAGACCGACTCCAATCCGCCGTCCAGAAAAAGCGCTCCCAGCACGGCCTCCATGGTATTGGAGAGCACTGTGCTCTTGCGCCTGAGGCTGCCACCCTTGTCCTCGCCGCGGCTGAGGCGCAGATGACTGCCGAGATTGATGGCCGCGGCTACCTCCGCCAGATGCTGGCGGCTGACCAACTGGGCGCGGACGCGGGTCAGCTCGCCCTCCTGCCACTCCGTGTGAAGCAGAAACAAGGCTTCGGCGACCACCAGTCCCAGCACGGCATCGCCCAGATACTCCAGGCGCTCGTTATCGCCCGTCGCGGCGGCTTTGATCTTGCCGCTGGCAAGTGCCTTTTCGCTGGTGGCCCGCTCGTTGGCTAAAGAGCGATGGGTCAGCGCGCGCACCAGTAGCTCGGTGCGTGCAAAGCTATGACCCAATGCTGCTTCCAACTCGGCAAGAACGGCTTCCACATACGCCTCGATCGGATGGACCCTGAATCTGTTCTTTGTTAAAATGCATGGGCTGAAGCATTACCCCACAACCCTACAATTTCGAATTAACATCTCTGGAGACGCCTCTCAAACAGGATCTCTGTTCCAGGAGATGTCCCCCTACTCCCATTATTAGCCGTCCTGCGCTCCTCTGGCGGACGCCCGTGCCAGATTATTGGGGTTTTTCCGTCCCATTTGGCCATGAAGCTTCAGGTTTGTCCGGCTGAGGTTTGACAGTTGGAGGCTTGGCCGGCGCTGGAGCGGGCGAGCCGGTGTCGTCGGCATCATCCTCGCAACTGTGGCCATTGACCGCATAGGCTGTTTTGACGCCCCGCTCCGCGGATAATCGTGTATCCTGCTGCCCGTCGCGCGTTTTCAATGCTTCTTTGTACTCCGCCAGTGCCTCGTCGCGCTTGCAATCCAGGTCGAGCATCCGGCCCAGGTAGATGTGCGACCAGGCGAGCAGGCGCGGGTCCTTGCTTGTGGACAGTGTTCGCTGAAATCCCTCGATGGCCTGATCGGGATGGCCGGTGAGGATGGCCGTCCTGGCCAGGATGAACTCAGCACGAGCGCTATTGGCGATCGTATCCAGAGAATCAGAAGCATTAGAAGGATCGGAGTACGAGGCGAGTGCCTGGCGGGCTATTGTGCTGGCCGTGGCAACGTCACCGGCGGCAAGCCGCGCCTCGGCCAGGTCAAGGCCGGTCAACTTGCGCGGTGTACTACGCGTGAGCACGTCGCCGTCAGCCTCCTTGTCGAAGCCGAGATACTTAATGCGGCGTACCTGCTGGTCTATGTCCATGCTATAGACCATCTCGCCAATGGTGTCCTTCAGGCTGGCTGGGTCCTTCTCAAACTTGATCATCTCATCATAGAAGTACTGGGTGAGCACGAAACCCTGCGTCATGGCGTGGCGCATGGCGGTAAGGCGGACAGCTTCCACTTTCTGCTGGTAGGCCAGGCGTTCGCGCTCATAACGCGGCAGCTCGGAGCGGTCGATGTTGGCAGGGATCTTGTACTCGGGAAAGCCGGTGTCCATGATGCGTGCCTCGATGGCCTTGATCAGGCACTCGACGGTCAGGGCCACGGTGTCGGAGCGGTAGCGGTACTCCATTGGAGCGTCGCGGATCTGCTTGAGGATGGGCTGCGTGCGGCTCAGGGCGTTGGTCCTGAGGTAGAGTAGCGGCTCGATCATGTAGTGCAGGTAAGTGTGGCGCACATCGCTCATACGGACCGTTCCGTTCACCGGCGAAACCACCACTACATAATCGGTGCCATAAATGCGGGCATTGATGGTACTGGGCGAGAGCATGGGTTCAATAACCACAACAAACCGCCGCCCGTTATAGGTTTCGGCAGGCATCTTGAGGTAGAGGTTGGTGGAGACGATCATTTTGGAGAGCGGATCGTGCAGCAGATCAGCTTCCTTATCGTAGAGGGGATGCACCACCAGCCAGATGCCATGCAGGTCCATGGCGGCGACAAAGTCGCGCAACATGGGGACGACCTCCACCACCTGAGTGGAGTCAGGGGGCATCTCGGTCAGCTCGACCGCGGTTTCCATCTCCGGGGGCGGAGTCAGATAGAGAGCCAGAGAGATGTACTGCGCAATGTCGCGCACACCGCCGGTCATACGGTGCTGGGCTATATAAAGACAGAGCTTGTCACGCTTGTTGCGGGCATCTTCGCTCTTGGCGAGCGCCTGGTTCATCTCGTCGCGGACGCGCTTGCGGACCGGGGCGCTATCCTCCAGGCCGTCATCGTAGCCGCAGGCATTCAGCGCCGCGGCCATAACGAAGACCGGCTCGGCGCTGATCAGCGAAATGGTGGGACCGGCGGGATCGACCAGTGAAGGGGCCTTTTCTCGCACAAATTCTGACGTGGAAGACGAGGATTGCCCCTCTCTGGACGAGTTGGGGGAAGTGCTGCCGGAGGATTGAGCGAGTGCCGTGGCAGGCGCCAGGCCAGTCAGAAGGCAAAAAACAGCGACCGATAGAACGGTAAAAGATGGAAACGCTCTGAATGTCATGAAGAACCCTGTTTAATTCTAGACGCAACGGCAGGGTCAAACGGGAGCGACGCTGCAACAGGGCAGTTTTGGCTACGCCGGAATTGTCTAATTATCGTCTTAAAGAGCGGCCGCGAGCGTGGGATAGCGGCTCACGTGGCTGGTTTCATAGAGTGCGAGGAGGCGTTGGCGCATCAGGTAGTAGGCCGAAGACGCCTCCTGCGCATGAAGGGGGAGGGTAAGCCGGAAATGCCTCAATATACTGGCTGGAATCATGCCCAATTCCACTCGGCGGACGGCACGGCGCAAAGCAGCCGCATCCAACCTCATCCGCTCAGTAACAATTACCGCCTCTTCAAAATTCCAGCGTTGCGCATAGGCGGCCAAGGCAAGCATTATCTCCGCGTTCGCGCGCATCCTTTTCAGACCTTCGTAACCGCCGAGGAACTCCCAGATCTCTTTCGGCTCCATATCGATCTGACCACGATGCGGGGACAGATAATCCGTCGCCACAACGGATAACTCAACCATGTCCAGCGGATACAGTCCGGCGACAAGATCTTTCCAATCCAGTTGCGCCAACTTGCGGGACGCTCGCCGGTCTGCGAGCACCGCAACAGCAAAGCCGCATAGCAATGCCGCAAAAACGATATAGGATAGCGCAATGGTCATCGATGGAATGTTACCTTTGTGCGCTCACTATGTCAAGGTCATTTTTTATACGCCGGTGCAAAACCTCGATGTAGGCGCGTAACTGGGGAGAAATCGGCTTCCGGGCTGGTTCCTCCAGCCAGAATTGAACCGACCAATAGCAGAGGACTGCCAAGTAGGCGAACATCCGCACGTGCTCCAGCTCCCTGAAATAGTGCTCAGCGCCGAAGAAACTATGTAAGCCGTCCACCAGGATGGCCACCACGGCCCATGCCGTCCACCCATTTCCAAGCGCCATCACATGGTTGCGCCAGCCCAGGCCCAGGCTCTTCGAGGTCCGCGTCACCACGGCGATCAGCTCGCAGACCACCAGGCTGGTGAACAAGTTTCCCCGCACCTCCAGACGATGAAGCAAATTAGTGGCCGGAGGTGAAACCAGCCAAGGGAGGGCGGCGGCCAGCAGGATGCCCGCCGCTCCCCAGAGGATGAACTGCTTCCTGGCATCCCGGACCCAGGTTCCGGTGGGCCGCAGAACGATATGCGCAATCTCCCAGATCACCCCCAGTTGCAGGATGAAATCGAGTAGAGCGTAAGTCCAGTAGATTCGCGCATACCAGACTTGGCTGCCATGTAAATATATGCCATACAACAATGCGGGAACGGCCGCTTCGTAGCCATTGAGCGCGGTGAAGACAGGAAAATCCCTGCACCTACGCCGATAGATGAGGATAGAGAAAAGGATGGCATTCCCGAGAAAATTAGCCACCCACAAAGCATCATCCAACGCCGATAAGTTCATTCCGCCTCACGGCTTCTATTCTCTCCGTTTCTAGAAGCCAAGCCAAGCGAGAATTGCCGCAATGATTACGCTCCATGAGGTTAATTCGACAACCTGAGGCTGTGGAACGCCTCCTCCCGGAGCAGAAGCCGCCAGTGCGATGGGGGCTATGGACGCGACAACGGCGATTGTAAGGGCAGTACGCAGCGACTTTTTCATGGGAAGATTCTTCTTTCTGGCGCAAGAGTGCGCAATATTAGCCTAGTCTCATTTCTTGTTCTCGTGAAAGGGGAATAGAAGGCGGAAATCAGTGAGCAGTGTGTAAACGATGAAGACGTAATGACATCTGCTATGATCCTGGCCTGGCCGATATTCGCGTATACCTGTGTAATTACACTACTAAGCTGATAATTTGCTGGAAATAAAAACACATCAATCCCAGCCCTGCACCACCATAAGCTGGGTTGTGCAGGGCTGTGGAAAACTCCCCTTTATTACCCTCGCACGGAGATTCCTGCAAAGGAGAGTACGGCCAGGCCTGGAACCGGCTGGCCGAAACGTCGAGCCGGCTCAAAGCGGCTCCACAAGAGCATATTCTCCACCTGCGCGCGGGTGGCCTTGTCGGTGGGGCCGGAGACGATGCGATAGTCGTAGACCTGGCCCGCTCCGTTGACATAGGCCTCGATCACTATCGGGGTGGAGACATCGCCGATAGGGTTGTCGCCCACGACGCTGGACAGATAGAGAAATCGTGGAGCGGTAGCTGCACCCAGCGGTTCATCCGTTGTAGCCAGTGCGCTTTCCGGCTGGGTAAACATGCCAGCCAGCACGATGATTGTGCCCAACAGCAGCACGGCAGAGGCAAAACCTGCGGCGGCTTGCAGCAGGAAGGGTCCTACAGTGTTTCTCCAGACCAGATTCAAGGTGGAGAAGGCGGTTTGGTTTCGGCGGGCACGCTCTTGGCTAATGGCCACGCGAATGCGTAACAACAGATCCTGGGGTTCCGGCACCGGGCCGAGCGCAGCCAGCAAGGACTGCATCTCTTCAAGTGACTTCCAGTCGCCGGCACATTCCCTGCAACTCTCCATATGGGCGGCAACGCGCTGCATCTCGCGTCCGCTCAAACGGCCGTCCAGGTAATCAGTAAACAATGTCTGCATTTCATTGCAGCCGTTCATCGCGCCTCCTCTCCCAGGGGCATTTCAAATCCCGAGCGTTCTTCGCGTGCAGAAAAACAGTGGCTTTGCTCCGGAGCTGTCAGAATCGCCTTCAAGGCCGCGCGCCCACGTACCAGCCGCGACTTGATCGTCCCCAGATTCACGCCCTGTATCTCCGCCACATCCTCGTAAACAAAACCATCAATATCGCGCAGAATCAGCGTAGTCCGGAACGGCTCCGGCACCTTGCTCAAGGCCGCTTCAACACGCGCCCGGCTCTCTTCGTGCAGCGCCAGTTCGTAAGGTGATTCCGCGGGGTCCACTAACATCTCCTTCAGCAGCACCGGCTGGCCATTTTCGCTCTTACCCATCTCCTGCTCAATGGGAATCTCGGACTGTTTGTGCCGCGTCCACCAGCGCCGGTGGTTGGAGGCCTCATGCAGGGCAATCCGGTAAATCCATGTTCGCAGCGATGACTCGCCGTGAAAGCTGCCCACTCCCCGGAAGACCTTCACAAAGACATCCTGAGTTAGATCGGCGGCGGCATCGCGATCCTGAACGGCTCGCGCCAGCAGCGAGAAGATCGGTTGGTGGTAGCGCGTGATCAGCCACGCAAAAGCTTCCTCGGAACCTGCCTGCAGCTCCGCAATCAGAGCTGCCTCTTCGGATTCAAAGGTCAGCGCACTGGCAAGATTGCCCATGGTGAGGTCCGCCTGCATATCAGAAGTCCTCCCACCTTACCGCAACAGAAGCATATTTGTCGCCTGCCAAGTTTGCGCCGGGAAAAGCCCGGTTTCCAGTTGCGGCCACTCGCTCCAACGGCTGAAAAAGCGCCGCCGGAAATCCAATGCTGCCATCGGAGTGCGCGGGAGACAGACACTGGCTTCAACCCAGTGTCCCGCGTCCCCTATTATCTTAGACACCGGATACCCCCTGAAGTGTTCCCGGTCACGGAAGTATTTTCCGCTCAGGGCAGGTTGCGGGGGTGATAACGGGAGTTTTTCAGAGCCGCCAGAGCCTGTTTCCAGGCCGGAAACAGGTAAGTTTGACGAATTCCGCCCAACCGGAGACAATAGAAAAGTTGCATCCTTGCAGCCTGTGGGCCTGTGGCGCAGTTTGGGAGCGCGCTTCCATGGCATGGAAGAGGTCGTCGGTTCGATCCCGACCAGGTCCACC
>CAWJDN010000002.1:0-10873 GCA_963840985.1 uncultured Acidobacteriaceae bacterium | reverse complement strand
GCCTGCTTCTCGGTTCCGACGCCGGCTGGCGTGGCGATCTCACCGGCGAGTTGCATCTCGACGGCACCGCAGATGCGGCCCAGGTTATAACCAGGCTGCGCGCTACCGGCGTCCATCGCGCTGAGTTTGCCCCGGCCGCGCCCATGGACTTCGACGCCAAATGCAACATGCGTGCCCACTTCACAGCCCGCGCCATCGAGAACCTGCTCTGCGATTCTCCGCTCGGCGATGGCCACATCCGCCTCACCGGCGACCTGCCCGGCGAAGGCGGCCTGCCCCGCGTCTCAGTTGAACTGGACCGCATCTCGGTTTCTGCCGGCCTGGACGCGTTGCGCACCGTGCGCAGCGATCTGGCTCCCGGACTCGAAGTCACCGGATCGGCAAGCGGCAAAATCACCTATGCTCCCAACAGCGCTTTGTTGCAGAAATCGGCTGATCCCGGCCAGGTCCGTTTCGCCAAGGCCTATGCGACAGCACATGGGCCGCTCTCAGGCAGCCTCACTGTTCAGGGGCTTCAACTCAGCGGCAACGGCCTCAGCCAGCCTATTCGTATTCCTAAACTCCTTTTAGCGCCAGCAAATCAGCCCTCTGGCGCTGGCCAGGCGCTGATGGCCATCGTGACCATCCCTGCGGGCGCAACCGCCCCGCTCACGGTTTCCACGCGCCTCATGCTCTCCGGCTATCAACTCACAGTGCGCGGTCAGGCATCTATTACCCGGGCCAGGGATTTGGCGCGTGTTGCCGGAATCAGCAATACCACGGCTCTGGACACACTTGCCGGAGATCCCGTCTCAGTGGACCTGGTTGCCAGCGGACCCTGGATGCTACCGGTCCAGACGCTGTCGGTCCATACGCTTGCGATGGGAGACCTCTTACCCACCGCCGCCCCACTCCCATCTTCAGCTCCAGCCGACAGCTTCACCGGAACCGTAACCTTGCACAACGCCACCTGGAAGGCCGATTACCTGGTCAACCCCGTCGTAATCTCCCAGGCCACACTTCATTTGGCCTCTGGTGAATTGCGTTGGGATCCAGTCGCCTTTTCCTATGGCCCGGTAAAGGGAACAGCCAGCCTTACACTGCCAGCCGCTTGCGACACGCCCCAGCCCTGCTTGCCCCACTTTCAGCTCCAGTTTGGCGAGATTGATGCTGCTGTTATTCAGGCCGCGTTCCTTGGCGCGCAGGAGCGGGGCACCATGCTCTCCACGCTCATCCGTCGCCTTCGCTCTAAGGCCACTCCGGCCTGGCCCATCCTGGAAGGCACGGTCAAGGCGGATTCTCTTATCCTCGGTCCGGTCACGCTCCACCAGCCTGTAGCCACCCTGCATACGCTTGCCGACGGAGCCGAGATTACAGCCTTCGACGCAGCCCTGCTCGGCGGTCGCATCCACGGAACTGGCGCCTACCACGCCGCTGCCACTGCCAGCGACAAGCCCTCCTACGCCCTGGAAGCTCACTGCGACAAGCTCAGTCCGCCAGATGTCGGCCAGTTGCTCGGCCTGCGTTTCTCTGGCGGCACATTCGATGCTACCGGCAAAATTGAACTCGCTGGCTTCAGCGCTGCCGATTTGACCTCTTCGGCCAAAGGTGCTCTACACTTCGATTGGCCGCATGGCACCGTCACGGCAGCCTCAGGCAACATTCCCCCGGCCCTGGCTCACTTCGACCGCTGGACCGCCGACGCCGAGATTGCCAATGGCGCGCTCACGCTCAAAGAGAATCAGGTCAAGCGCGGCGTCCACACCACGCCGGTCCAGGCCGCGATCACACTCGCCGACCCGCCCCAAGTCGCCTTCCCCGCGCCCAAATTGACCCCGGCAAAGCGGTAGTTAGCTCTACAATGGGAGCATTCCCTGACGTTGAGCGAACAAAGCTCCGTTCAGGGATTACTCTGAGAGAAAGAGGCAACCGGCCCATGAAGACGTGTCCGATCTGCGAAAAATCCTGGCCGAGTAACCACACCAATTGTGAGGCTGACGGTGCGCTGCTCATAGACTCGCGCGAGCTGGAGCCAGGCACGGTGATTCGCGGTAAGTACCGCATCGTGCGCCAGCTGGGCCGCGGCGGCATGGGCACGGTTTACCTCGCCGAGCACATACTCCTCAACCGTCCCCGAGCTCTTAAGTTCATCTCCAGCGAACTCAGTCAGGACGCCGCCTTTCTGCGCCGCTTCCGCCACGAGGCCCAGGCCGCCATCGAGCTGCGCCACCCCAATATCGTCGAGGTCGTTGATCTCGACCAGGCCGAGGACGGCTCCCCTTACATCGCTATGGAATACGTCGAAGGCCCCGATCTACGCCATGCACTTGAGAGCGGTGCATTTTCCGTCGAACGCGCCTTGGCCATTGTCCGCGGTATCACCCTCGGCCTGGGTGTGGCCCACGCCAAAGGCATTATCCATCGCGACGTCAAGCCGGAAAACATTCTCCTCGCCAGCGTCCATGGTGCCCCCGAGACCCCCAAGCTACTCGACTTCGGCATTGCGGCCATGAAAGAGAGCGTAACCGTCGCCAGCCGCACCCACGGCCTCATGCTCACCCCGCCCTACGCTGCGCCGGAGCAATGGAAGGGCATGGCCTCCGAAGAACTGGACGGCCGCGTAGACCTCTATGCCTTGGGTGGTGTCCTCTACGAAGTGCTTACCGGACAAACCGCTTTCCACGCCCACAACACCGAAGGCTGGATGTACCAGCACTTGCATCAGCAGCCCCCGCCGCCCAGCCAACTCCGCCCGGAACTGGCTAACTGGAGGGGGCTCGATGCCCTGGTCCTGCGCCTGCTGGCCAAGGAGCGCCAGCGTCGCCCAGGAAATGTTGGCGAATTGCTTGGGCTGCTGGACGGGGTAAGGTATGTAGCTTCCATAGTTCAGCGGAAAGACGTTTCCAAATCGCTGTCCTTGTATCTCACCGCCCCCGCCACCTTTCTACGGCGTTTTGCAACTGTGAAATGGGCAATTGTGGCGGCCGCCATCGTTGTTGGCGCTGGAATCCTGCTCGCGGTGCACGCATTTCTATCAACGTCCGCCACGGCTGTTCCGGTGCTTACTCCAGGCGAAGGCACCTACGCTGAAGCGCAGAGTGTGTCCATCTCCGACGCTACCCCAAACGCCGTCATCCACTATACCGTGGACGGTAGCCCACCTACAGAGGCATCGCCCATTTACACCCAGCCCTTCACGTTGCAAGCGACTCAGGCGGCGTTGCCGCTCGTCTCCAGCGGCAAGGCGCATGCCGAAGGCACTGTAATTCGCGCCATTGCCATAGCGAAGGGCCATACTCCCAGCGCTGACATTACTGGCGTTTATATATGGTCCAGAAATGCCCGGTCGGCAAACCTGCAGGGAGGCAGCAGTTACGACCACGATAAGAAGGAAATACTGGAGCGCGAGCAGCAAGCCCAGGACAAGATGACCCCAGAGGAGGCTCTCGGGGTCTGGACTGACCCGGCAACGGGGCTGATGTGGGAGAAGAAGGATAACGGCAGCGACGTGAACTGGCAGAAGGCGACAGATTATTGCCGGAATCTGCAATTGGCCGGACACTCCGACTGGCGCTTGCCGGCGATCGGTGAGCTGCAGGGTATCTACGACTCAAAAGCCAATGTCGGTGGCTTGCACGTGAAAGGTAACCTGCAATTGTCTGGATGGCATTGGAGCAGTACTCCGGGAAATGCTTCCGGGGAGGCTAGGTACTTCTTTTTCACCGATGGGGAACGGGGCTCCGACAAGCTCACCTACAGCTACGGCAAGCGTGCGCTGTGTGTGCGCAAAGCCGGAGAATGATGTGGGCCTTTTGGTTCTTTGACCCTTTATTTGGGCCGGTACACCAAGTCCCGAGTGTCTTGGATTTCGCTTTACTTTGCAGCCAATTCCATCTCCTTCAGCGACTCGCCAAAGGGCGCGCGCAACACGCCGCGTTCGGTGATGATGGCGGCGATGTACTTGGCTGGGGTTACATCGAAGGCGGGGTTGCGGATGCCTACGCCGTTGGGAGTCAGTTGCTTGCCGCCGTGGTGCGTGACCTCGACTGGCGGGCCGCTCCTCGATGGGGATGGAGTCGCCGGTTGCCGTGGCCATGTCGACCGTTGACCATGGGCGCAGCCACGTAAAACGGAATGCCGTGTTCGCGCGCCAGGATCGCCACGTTGTAGGTGCCGATCTTGTTGGCCGCGTCGCCATTAGCCGCGATGCGATCCGCGCCCACCACCACAGCCTGAATGTTCCCCGTCCGCATCAGGCTGGCGGCCATGTTGTCGCAGATGACCGTGGTGGGAATGTGATCAGCCATTAGCTCCCATGCCGTGAGCCGCGCGCCTTGCAAAAAGGGCCGCGTCTCGTCGGCGTACACGTGAATCTGCTTGCCCTGCTCGACTGCCGAGCGAATCACGCCCAGAGCGGTTCCGTAGCCGCAGGTTGCCAGTGCCCCGGCGTTGCAGTGCGTCAGCACGCCGCCTTTGTCCGGCATCAACACCGCGCCGAATCTGCCCATCGTCTTGCAAGCGGCAATGTCTTCTTCATACATTGCATGCGCTTCGGCCAGCAGCTTCTGCTTGATCTCGGCCATAGCCGCGCCAGACCCGGCCAGGATTGCAAAGATCCGCTTCATGCGGTCGATGGCCCAGAATAGATTCACCGCCGTCGGCCTCGTTCCGGCCAGCCGCGCGCAGATGCGGTCGAACTCAGGCGCAAACTCGGCAGCGGTCGTAGCTTTCGTCCGCAGCGCGCCCAGCGCAACGCCATAAGCGGCGGATACGCCAATAGCCGGCGCGCCGCGCACCACCATTGTGACGATGGCGTCGGCCACCTGCTCATAGTCGGCGGCGAGTACATAGCTCTCTTCGAGGGGGAGCCGCGTCTGATCGATAAAACGGACGCCTTCCGGAGTCCAAGCAAGCGTGGGAATCATGGAATTCCAGTGTAAACTGCGGCGCTCTGCTCCAATCGTGATCTCAGCTTTGCATGGTTACAGAATCCGCTCATACGGATGGTAGATCGGCTCCCAGACGTAGGCGCGGAGGCTTTCGCGCAAGGTTGCCTCGTCCACCTCTTCGGCGGTGCCGTCGGCCATGGCTTGTTTGGCCACGGCTAAAGCCACCACCAGGCTCACCTTGCGGCAATCGGCGATGGGCGGCAGCAAGGGGGCCTCAGGGTCCGCGAGCGTAGGCGACATGCCGGCCAGCGCCTTGGCCGATGCCATGATCATGGCATCAGAAACTCGCGTGGAGCGCGAAACCAGTATGCCCAGCGCCAGGCCGGGAAAGATGAACGAGTTGTTGACCTGCGAGATGCGCACCTTTTTTCCGTTGACCTCAACCGGATCAAACGGACTGCCCGTCCCCACCAGGACGCGCCCCGAGGTCCAGCGCAGCAGGTCAGCCGGCGTAGCCTCGGCCTTGGAGGTGGGGTTCGACAGAGGGAAGATGATGGGGCGCTTGGTGTGACTGGCCATCTCACGCACAATCTCTTCGGTGAACGCGCCGGTCTGGGCGGAGACGCCTACCAGGATGGTCACTTTGGCGTTGCGTACGACATCGAGGAGCGAGATAGCGCCGGTTCCCGATAGCTTCCAACCCGTAACGGCGGCTTTCTTACGCACCAACGGCTCCTGGCCGGGACGGATGCCTTCACATCCCTCCACCAGAAGGCCGTAGCGATTGAAGGCGTAGATGCGCTTGCGAGCCTGCTCCTCGCTCAGTCCCTCTTCTTTCATCTCGGCAATCAGCAGATCGCAGATGCCCAGGCCCGCCGAGCCTGAACCGAACATAGCGATGGTCTGCTCCTTGAGCGGAAGGCCGGTGGCGCGAACCGCGGCCAGCAGCGTGCCGGTGGTGATAGCGGCGGTTCCCTGGATGTCGTCGTTGAAGGTGCAGAGCCGGTCGCGGTAGCGCTTCAGCAGGATGGCCGCGTTGACTCCGGCGAAGTCCTCCCACTGCAATAGTATGTTCGGCCAGCGGCGCTCCACGGCGCAGACAAATTTCTCGATGAACTCGTCGTACTGTTGGCCACGGATGCGTTTATGCTGCCAGCCAATGTAGATGGGGTCGCGCAGGAGCGTTTCATTGTCCGTGCCCACATCGAGCAGTATCGGCAGGCAGTGCTCCGGCGGGATGCCGCCCAGCGCGGTGTAAAGCGCCATCTTACCAATGGGAATGCCCATGCCGCCAGCGCCCTGATCGCCCAGGCCGAGAATGCGCTCGCCGTCCGAGACTACGATGCAGCGCACCTCGTCAAAGCGCTGGTCAGCGAGAATCTGGTCGAAGCGGTGCTTCTGCGCATAGCTGAGGAAAAGACCGCGGGGCCGGCGCCAAATCTCGCTGAAGCGCTGACAGCCCTCGCCCACGGCGGGGGTATACACAATGGGCAGCAACTCTTCTGTGTGGCGCGCGATCAACGAGTAGAAAAGCGTTTCGCAATTGTCCTGCAGATCGCGCATGTTGCTGTATTTGCCAAAAGCGGTATTGCGGCTGGCCAAAACTCTCAGGCGGCGTTCCCGCTGGTCTTCCAGGCTTCCGATGTGAGGCGGCAGAAGGCCATGCAGCGCGAAGGCGTCGCGCTCCTCTTCTGTAAAGGCAGTGCCCTTGTTGAGCCGGGAATTCAGCAGCAACTCGATCCCATGAAGATAGGTCCGGACCACGCTCGGTTGTAACTCAATTACCTCGTTCGCATCGTACTCCTCGTTCATTGCAGCCATTTCCTCGATTCCGACAGGATTGCCGTTGCTTTAGCCCGGGTCAAGCGCAAGAGTCCATGCTACCGCTAGACGAATACTTTGTATGTTTGCTACATCACAGGAGTTGCGAAACCGGCCTCAATATTCGTCGCTGTCACGAAGCGGATACTGTTTCCATTCCCAATAGTGCAGAAGGTTTCGTTCTTCCTCGTCAAATTCCGAATTGTAATTGTGGATGTGCGGCAAAGGAAAACGAATCTCATCAACCTTTTTCATCCCGCGGTGACTCAGCACCTCTTCAAATGCTGGAAGATTCCCGTATGCATAAACCACGTTGTGCTTGTCATACACAATTTGATCTGAGTTTGAAACCGATGCTAACCACAAATGGTGTCGTCCGTCCCCCTCGAAGAACTCCCTAAATCGAAATAAGAATGTCTCAGCCTCCTTTCTGTTAACAGGTTCCGTGGATTGAAACCTTGCCGCATCACCATTTCCTCTCGGGACAACCAAGACATAAAGAATCCAAAACGGATCATTCATGACGCTCGAAAGCTCAATCATGAGTGATATGTGGTCACGCGAAGGAGCGATGACGAGGCGTTCTGGCCCTGTGGTCTTCTCTCGCGACCATACGTTTGGGTACTCGTATCTTTGAGGTTCTTCGGGGTTCCAGCCGAACTTGAATTGTGATGTCATAACATCTTTTATACTCCAATACGGATTTCAGATTTAAACGGGTTACGCATCGATACAGAGTGTTTCATAAATGGCCGTCATGTCTCGTTTGCAATCCCTCAGGGGCTGAAGCCCTGTGTTTTAGTGACCTTTTCGGCACGACTGAAGTCATGCCCTGATACAAAACCTGTTTATGAAACACACTCATTCGAAGGTGAAAAGCACAACCTCCGGGCGAGTACCGACGCGCATCGGCGGACCCCAGCTTCCGGCGCCGCTCGACGTGTACACTTGCAGTCCGCCGAAGCGATGCAAACCGTACGTGAAGCGACCGAAAGCGCAACGTGTAAAGAATGTGAACGGGAAGAGCTGTCCGCTATGAGTGTGTCCGGAGAGCTGCAAGCTGATACCGGCCTGCTCGACGATGGGCAGGCGGTTGGGCACATGATTGAGCAGAATGCTCGCCCTGCCGGGGACCAGATGCAGGCTCTCCAGAATTGCTCGTAAGTGGATAGGGGAGCCGGAGTCGCCGTAGGAAACTCCGGCAATTTGCAGGCCATCAATGGTGACCATTGCATTCGCAAGGACACTGATGCCGATGCGGTTGAGGATCTCGGTGTAGTGGGCGGCGTTGCCGAATTCATCGTGGTTGCCGGTCGAGAAGTAGCTGCCGAAGGGAGGAGCAAGCTGGCTGAAAGGCTCGGCCAGCGCTGCAGCGTCAGCCCTGACACCATCGAAGAGATCGCCGGGAAGAAAGATCAAATGCGGATTAAGGCGCTCTGCCATCGCCACAATGCGGCGGCTGAAACTGCGCCCGTTCATGTGGCCCAGATGAAGGTCGCTTAGCAGCAGGGCGGTGCGACCGCGCCAGACATCGGGCAGGCCGGGCAATCGGACGGAAATGCGCCGGATGCGAATGATGCGCGCATTCACCAGGCCGTAGAGGCCGACCGCAACAGCCAAACTAAAGAGCGTAGCGGCGATGAATGGCCTGTTTGCGTGTAATCCCAAGGCAGTCAGCGCCATGTCGGCCAGCCAGCAGAGACAGGCCGCCCAAAAGAGGTAATTGAGAAACCCTAACCAGACCGAGGCAAGCCTGTAGAGCAGTGTTACCAGGCGGTTGGCGTGGAAGAACGCAAGCAAGGCGGCGGGAACGAAAGTAAAGGACAGCAGCAAAAGCGAGGTCCCCAGCAAAAGCACGATCTGCGGACTGAGTGGATGCCAGAAAGAGATACAGGTGTAATAGATGAAGCAATGAGCAGCAAGCAAAAGAGCTTCTATGAGTGTGATGCCAAACAACGGCCAGGCTTTCAAACCAGAATCTCCTTATCTTCAATTCTTGCATAAGCAGCGATAAGGATCAGTAAAAGTAAAATAGCCTGCGCCCATGAAACAATCCCATTATGGTTATTTCCGCGGGCGGCGCGCTTGGCCTCTACATCTCGATCCCTTTCTGCCGGTCAAAGTGTACCTACTGCAACTTTGCCTCGGGAGTGTATCCGGCCGGCGAACACGCTCGCTATGTGGACCGGATCGTTGAGGATTTGGCTGCGGCTCCTGTATGGGTCGAGCGCATGGGATTAGATCTGCCTCGCCGCGTGGACACGGTCTACCTGGGCGGCGGAACGCCCAGTTTGCTGGCTCCCAAGTTGCTGACCCGGCTCTTCGCCGCCATGCGTTCGGAGTTCGACCTGGAGCCGGACGCAGAGATTACCGTCGAATGTGCGCCCGGCCAGCTTGCCGATGAGACACTAGAGACGCTCGTGGCAGTAGGCGTGAATCGTGTCAGCCTGGGCGTGCAGTCGTTCATAGACCGCGAGGCCGCAGTGAGCGGGCGATTGCACAATCGCGCGGTAGTGCTCGCAGATGTTATGCGGTTGCGTGCCGCACGCATCAGCAACTTGAATGTAGACCTGATCGCTGGCCTCGCCGGACAGACCTTCGCCTCATGGGAGGAGTCGCTGATGGTGATGTCGGCGCTGGCGGATGCGGGCGTCCCTCACGCCAGCGTCTACATGCTCGAAGTCGACCAGGACTCGCGTCTGGGCCGTGAAGTGCTCAGCGCAGGTAAGCGCTACCACGCTGATCTGGTCCCCAGCGACGATGCCGTTGCGCGGATGTATGAGCAGGCCATTGAAACTCTGAGCCACGCCGGCCTGGAGCAATACGAAATCTCCAACTTCTGCCGTTCCGGCTTTCATTCCCGTCATAATCTGCGCTATTGGCATCGACGTCCATATCTCGGCCTGGGCCTCGATGCCTCGTCCATGCTGGCAGCGAGCGAAGGCCACCGCATACTGCGTTCCACCGCCACCGGCGACCTGAAGACGTATCTAGCCGGCTCGGAGCCGGTCGAGACTACATGGCTCACTCGCGAGCAACAGCACGAGGAGGCTTGGTTTCTCGGCTTGCGGCTCAACGCAGGCGTTGACATTGCAGCCGTACAGCGCGAGTTTGGCGCGGAGATGGTCGAGCCGGCGCTCAACGTCATCGCGCGGCTGGTTGAAACAGGTTTGCTGGTCTCTGACGGCAAGACGGTTCGGCTGACCGCGCGGGGACGGTTGCTGTCGAACGATGTTTTTCAGGAATTTCTGGGGTTAGAGCGAAACCAGAGTTAGTATGCCCTGGTAAGTTCAGTGCCAGGTCGTCAATCCCTGGTGGCGCGTCGAATTGAGGGTTGCGGTTTAGGGAAACAGTGACTCTGGCTCCGCGCCAATAAATCAAAGCCCCGGATCTCAGGATCGAGACCCGGAGCTTATCTGCCTCAGAAGGTCACGCCGCCCATAGGACTAAACAGAGTGTTGGCGCCAACGCTGCCGCCCTGGTTCCCTGTGCCGTGCGTGAAATCCGCCTGGCCAAGGACAATGGTTGCGTTCATGCCGTTGCTGTAAGGCGGCTCGAAAATCATGACCCTGCTGTTCACAAAATCGACCACTTGCAAGTTTCCGCTGCTGTCGAACGAGATATCGTACGGAAAATAGAAGCCATTTTGGCTGGTGTATACGCCATTCGAGGTAAATGCCGACGCCCCCGAGGGCTGTCCCAACTCCAAAGTGGCGGCCATGCCGTTGCTGAAGGGCGGGACATATTCCAGCACACGATTGTTGATGTAGTCCACGACCCACAGATTCCCGTCCCCATCAAAGGCCGGTTGGGACGGGGCATACATCGAAGTGGCGGAGAGGCCGCCGTTGTTGGCTGTAGACGAGGTAAATGCCGTCGCCCCCGAGGGCTGGCCCAGTTCCAGACTCGCGGCCATGTCGTTGCTGAAGGGCGGCTTGTACTCCAGCACGCGACTGTTATCAAGATCTGTGACCCACATATTACCGCTCGCGTCAAAGGTCATACCCCACTGATAGCAAAGCGTGCTCGCCGTGGGGGAACCTCCCTGGTTGCAGCCTGCCGTGCTGCTCAGGCTGGTCTGCCCGATCACCAGAGAAGCGGACATCCCATTGCTGAAGGGCGGCACAAACTCCACAATGCGCGTGTTGCTGTAGTCCGAGACCCACAAATCTCCATCCCCGTCG
>CAWJDN010000001.1:0-90068 GCA_963840985.1 uncultured Acidobacteriaceae bacterium | reverse complement strand
AGGCCGGCGACAAGGGGCAGTGATTTCGCGGAAATTGGGCATAAAGCGCGAAAAACAACCTCTGCTTATAGGTAGAGGTTTTTTGCGTGAAATTGGGTTATTTGGGTAGCGGGGACTAGAAAACAGGGAACAGGGAACAGGGAATAGGGAACAGGGATCAGGGAACAGGGAACAGGGAATAGGGACAAGCCACCCCAACGAACACAGATCGCTCGTCGGGGACCCCGGCAGGGACTAGGAAATGTTCCACGTGGAACTTATTCATTCTGTTGAGTTTGGCTCTATGTTTACCAGATAATTATCAGCAAGGTTTTGAAGATAAAAAAAGTGAAAAAATGAAAAAGTGAAATAGTGAAACAGGGAACTGAAACAGGGAACAGGGAATAGTATGGGAAAGATCAGAGGCCAAATTGTAAAGAGGCATGGGACCATCTCGGCAGACCTCGGCATTTCTTGGATTGAGATTGGGTGAGGGCCAGTTTTGTGCACCACGCCAAGGTTGATTATTCAGGTGCATTTGATGGACTATATATTTTCCACTTGACATATATAGTCCGGTTTATGCTATACAGTAATAAGTACAAAGGTGATACTAGATGGACTACAGAGAAGACATCCATTCAGCATTCGTCCACCTCTCGCGCTTGGCCCTTGAAGGAAAAACGCAGGATGTCGCTCTTTTGAGTCGACGTGTATTGAGGCACATTGGAACACAGAGACCCGATTTGGCTAGCGACATTAAGAAGCTCATGACGCTATCCAATTCGCAATCGGCGATCGTGCGGTCTGTTCAATTGAGCCCTCCGTTACCAGTTGATAGCGATAGTCGGCTGGAACTCCTAAGGCGTGAAGACATGCCCGAGATGGACCCTCAGCCGGTTTGGGTTGATTCGGTCGCCAAGGAGCTGAACTCGGTCATCTCCGAGCGACTAAGGGTCAAGGACCTCGAAAAAGCAGGCCTCCTTCCAACTCGGTCCATGTTATTCGTTGGTCCGCCGGGTGTTGGCAAGACGATGGCGGCGCGCTGGCTCGCGTCCAAGCTTGGCCGCCCGTTGATGACGTTGGACCTATCTGCGGTTATGAGTAGTTTTCTCGGGAGAACTGGATCCAATATTCGCGCGGTCCTTGACTATGCGCAGAGAAGTTCTTCTGTATTACTGCTTGACGAATTCGACGCAATTGCGAAGCGGCGGGACGACGCGGCTGAGATTGGGGAGCTCAAGCGACTTGTGACGGTACTTGTTCAGTCGATCGATGATTGGCCTGCAGACGGGCTATTGGTTGCCGCGACGAACCACCCGGAACTGCTAGACCCCGCCATTTGGCGACGATTTGATCGGGTAGTCGACTTTCCGCTTCCCGGGGAGGCAGAGATAGCGACTGCTATTACACAGCTTTGGAGTGCGGCAGTCGGTCAGATGCCCTTACGCGTCGCTTCGGCGCTAATGAAGGGACTGTCGTTTTCCGACGTGACTAGGGCAGTGTTGAAAACAAGGCGAGATTCGGTCATTAGCGGAATGCCGGAAGATGAGGCACTTCTGCGACTAGCGGCAGAAGTCAGCAGGGATGCTAGTCTGTCGGCTCGATTGGATTTCGCGGCGAACTTGAAAAGTGAGGGTCTTTCGCAACGGCGAATTGCCGAGATAACTGGATTGTCTAGGGACACGCTTCGTAAGCATCAAGGCGGTGAGCGCGAGTTGGGCGTAACCACGAAGAAAGGAATTGAACATGGCTAGAAAAAATAATTTCTTGCTGGGTTCCGGTGAGCGGCTGACGGCAAGAGTCAGCGTTCCGACTGGCGGAGGCGACAAAAATCCCCCCTACTCATTTGATCGGTCACAACATCGCCTCACCGAAAGGCTTCGCTCGGCAGTATCGCAGTTCGAGTCAGTTCCAACGGACGCGACTCCCGGCGGAGAAGTTGTCTCTTTGATGACTATTCATCCGCGCTACATCTCGAAAAGCGACTATCCACAAGAGCTCCTTTCTGCCGTGGGACTGCGCTCTGTCGGAAGTAAACCAGTGCGAATCAGGCCTGAAGCATGGGGTATTGAAAAACACCCTGAAGAGGCTTACACAGAAGCTCTCTTCGTGGCAGGAAAGCGCGAGGCGTTCGTAAGGTGGCAAAGCCAACTGCCCACTTGGACTATGGGAAGCCATGGGGCTGAACAACTTTCCCAAATCGAAGATCTTGTGGCATTTGAGGCTCGTGACAAAGTCCGTGGGATTCAATCTGATGACCAAAGGCACGGCGTATTAGAAGTTGCACTCCACAATGCTGGGGATCGAAGAATAGTGGAAGCATTTTCCGATTACGTCAGCGCACATGGTGCAGAGCCATTGCTCACCTACAGGCGTGATGTCCGTGGGTTGACATTTATGCCAATTAAGACCGCCTTTGATCGCGCCGAAGAGATTGCTCGCTTTTCCTTCGTCCGCGTTCTGCGTCCCATGCCCTTGCTTCGTCCGTTAAAACCAGGGATTACGAGGACAATAACAAAATCCGGCGTATTGCTGCCACAATCGGGCCCTACTGATCCGGCAGTCAAAGCCGTCATTTTTGACGGCGGACTGCCGGACTATGCGCGGGCTGCACTTTCGAGATGGGTGAGATACATCGAGCCCACTGGCATTGGCAATCCAGACAGCGACCTTCAGGGGCACGGGTTAGCTGTGACAAGCGCATTTCTGTTCGGCCAAATCGCCACAGGCTCTGCCCTTGATACACCGTTCTGTACAGTGGATCACGTCCGAGTAATGGATGAAGATACAGGTTCGAACACTGATCTAATGGCTTTAGACGTGCTCAACCGAATCTTGAGCCACCTTGACGCGAATCCGAGCTATGAATTTGTGAATATCAGTTTAGGACCTCGGCTTCCTGTCGAGGATGACGATGTAACAGAATGGACCGCAACACTTGACGACCGATTTTCTAACGGTAGAGCAGTGGCTACGGTCGCGGTTGGCAATGATGGGAATGCATCTATCGGACTGAACAGGATTCAACCGCCTGGAGATGGCGTCAATATGCTCGCCGTTGGTGCCGCCAATAGTTTAGGATCCGTTTGGAAGCGGGCGACTTATAGCTGTGTTGGTCCAAATCGTTCTCCTGGCTATGTTAAGCCGGATGGGCTAGCTTTTGGTGGAAGCGGCTCTGAGCAATTTCTAGTTCTCGGTCCGACCCTGGGCCTATCAGAAGTCGAGGGAACCAGCATTTCGTCGCCTGTCGCTCTCAGATCTGCTACGGCGGTTAGGGTACAACTAGCTACGGCGTTGTCACCCTTGGCGATCCGGGCTCTCATGGTTCACCGTGCCGATCCAGGCTCGCATGATCGCTCCGAGGTCGGCTGGGGGCGGTTCGAGCACGACCCCGAGCGTCTGATCACATGCGACGATGATGAGTCTGTCGTGGTGTACCAAGGGACGCTTCCCGTTGGCGAGCACCTTCGCGTTCCTGTCGCAATGCCGAATGCTCCACCAACTGGAATGGTGACTATCGCGGCGACATTGGTCATCGCACCGGATGTTGATCCCCAACACCCCGGTGCATATACGCGTAGTGGGCTTGAAGTTGCGTTTCGACCGCACTCCGGCAAATTCATGGAATACGATGACGGTAAGATTTCAGCTCATCCGAAAACGCGATCTTTCTTTTCTGCAAGTAACCTATACGGAGTTGCTGAATTCGCAATGAGAGAGTCAGGATACAAATGGGAACCGTGCCTACGGCATTCCGAGAGATTTCGTTCCAGCACGTTGTCAGGTCCGTGTTTTGATATCTACTACCACCACCGACAAAATGGCATGGTTGCGGTTCTCCCACAACCGATACCCTATGCCTTCGTTGTAGGTATCAAGGCGCCGCATGTGGCTGATTTGTACAACCAAGTGGTCAGATCGTATGCAGGACGACTTGTCCCACTTGTTCCACAATTGAAAATTAGCTTACGTTCAGGGTCTTAAACAATGCTGATGATGTCACCGCGCTGAAATACCTGAAGGAGAGCTGATCGGGCCGAGCCGTGCTTTTCTGTTCCCTGACCCCTGTTTTTGTTGCAGATAATTTCCCTTCCCCGGCGCACAATCGAAGAATGAGCAAGAACCAAAGCCACGGGCCGTTACTGACAACTGACCGCCCATGTCAGGGTTAAAACCCTGACCTACCAGTCCACCCCCTCCTTTTCACAGGTGAAGCCATGAAGATTGCGGAAGAAGCAACCAAGATCAACCGAGAGACCAAGTGGGCCATACTGGGCAGAGCAATAGCAGACTACAGCATGATGGGCGAGAATCCGGCTCCGCTGATTAACGAAGCTGCGACTCTCAGGCAAAGCGAGCAGGAGCGGAGAGACAAGGCAACCCGCTTCGCCGGTCTGGCGCGGCAGGTAGGCGATGCAGCCCGCAACGGCGCAGAGATTGGGCCGCTGCTCCTGCTGCTGCGCGATCTGCGGAGGGCTGAGATTGGCTGATTGATTTTCAAGAATGGGTGGAGGGGGTGATTGTCAGGGTTAAAACCCTGACCTACCAGCCATGCCCAGATACAAAGCGACGAAAAGCAAATGCAGGTCCTTCGACTCGCTACGCTCGCTCAGGATGACACGCATATATTCAGGATGACAAGAAATTCCCGATTTCCCTGCTCCCGGCCTTGAGCAGCCGGTCGCGGATGGCCGCGCCGATCCCTTCGGGCGGCGGCAGAGGGCACAGAATTACCGTGCAACCCGCGCTGTCCAGCGAGCGCAGCCCCGCGTATAGCTTGTGCGCAAGTTCCTCCGGAGCAGTCCATCGTCCCCAGGCGTAGACCTCCGCCGCCCCGGCCGGCGCAGCCACCTCGGCCGGCAGCATTACACCCACCTTGGCTGAGAGTTTTGATGAGAGTTCTAATGCCGCCCCGGCCAGCCTTGCCGCCAGTTCGGCCAGTTCACCTTCAATGAGCACCAGCCGCGCTCGGGGCGAGTAATGACGCAGCCCCATCCCCGGCGAGAGTTGCGCCTCGCGTGGCTGGGCTTCCATCAGGCCGCTGTCGCGATGCATCTCCACCGCCCCGGCAGTGTCTCGAATCTGACAGCTCGTCACAGCGCCCGGCCGGTAGATCACCATCGGGCTTTGGCAGGGATCGAGCACCGTGGACTCGACTCCGTGCTCGGTTGGCCCCGCATCCACAATCGCATCGATGCGCCCGTCGAGGTCGGCGAGCACATGCGCGGCCGTCGTCGGGCTGATGTGGCCAAAGAGATTGGCGCTGGGCGCGGCCACTGGGACTCCGGCCCTTCGAATCAGCTCCAGCGCCACCGGATGCGCCGGCATGCGCACACCGACGAGAGGGCGGCCCGCCGTCACTGCATCTGGCACGGCGCTGGTGCGCGGCAGCAGCAGCGTTAACGGTCCCGGCCAGTAAGCTTTCATCAGCTTGCGCGCGGCTTCGGGAACCCGCTCGACCAATCCGTCGAGCATTTTTTCATCGGCGATATGCACTATCACTGGATCCCATGCCGGCCTCTGCTTGGCCGCAAAAATTCGCCCCACCGCCGCCGCATCCAGCGCATTCGCTCCCAGCCCATAGACGGTTTCTGTAGGCAGCGCCACCAATCCGCCGGCACGCAGAATCTGCGCTGCGCGCTCCAGGGCCTTCTGAGCCTCGGAAGTTTTCAGGTTTGCCGGGTCGACCACTAATCGCAATGTCTTCACGTCTTTATTGTCGCCTGTTCGCCGTGCCACCCGCCATCCGGCGGTATATTGGATGAGAAAGAAGAAAGCTCGTGAATCGTGGTGCAATGCGGTTGCGCCGGAATGGAACCTCGCATCCCGCACGCCGCGCCGCTGCTATGAAGGAGATCGAATGAATCTGTTGAAAGTCCGTCGCTCCTGGCAAAACGGACGGCCACTCACAATGGGTTTGTTGCTGTCCATCTGCGTATTCGGGCTTGCGTCGGCCGGGCGTGGGCAAGCTGATCGCGTTAGCCAACTGATCAACCAACTGAAGGATCCGGATGCTGGAGTCCGACAAAATGCGGCAGGGAAGTTGGGCTATATCAATGATTCACGCGCGGTCAATCCGCTGATCGCAGCCCTGAAAGACACAGAAATTCTCGTTCGAATCAGAGCTGCCTATGCTTTGGGCACAATCAAAGACCCGCGCGCCGTCAAGCCACTCATCGCCACACTCAATGATCCAGATCACAATCTCCAGTGCAATGCAGCCACAGCGTTGGGCGAAATCGAAGACCCACGCGCCGTCGAACCACTGATCGTGGCGCTGAGGGACCCGAATGCTTACGTCCGACAAAATGCGGCTGTAGCCCTGGGCAAAATCAAGGATCCTCGCACGGTCGAGCCTTTGATCGCTGCAATGAAGGACAAGGCATATGGCGTCCGAGAGGGTGCGTCCGAGGCGCTGGGCAAAAGCAAAGATCCCCGCGCCGTCGAGCCTCTGATCGCCGCACTAGATGACCCGGATTTTGAGGTCGGACGGAATGCTGCCAAGGCGTTGGGCAAAAGCAATGACCCCCGCGCCGTCGAGCCTCTGATCGCCGCTTTGTTGCAGATGAAGCAAGCAGACACCAGCTTCCTGGTGCAAGCGCAGGCGGCTGATGCGTTGGGTGAAATCAAAGACCCCCGTGCCGTAGAGCCCCTGATCACCACTCTGAAGGATTCGAATGCTAGCGTCCGAGAAAGCGCGGCACATTCGTTAGGCAAAATCGGAAAACCTGCAATCGAACCTTTAATTGCTGCTCTGAAGGATGCAGATGCGGTCATCCGAATAAATGCGGCTGAGGGATTAGGCGCAATCAAAGACCCCCGCGCGATCAGTACTCTGCTGGCGGCATGGAAGGAGCGTGATATGGTTGTGATCGCCGGAGCTGACACCTTCTTTATTAAGCGGGGTGAACCCGATTCGGAGGATGTTCTGATTGAGGCGTTTAGTCAGTTAGTCAGCAAGGAGCACCAATTTGAAATGGCTCAGGACTTCATAAACAGCGGGAACTCGAAGTTGCAAGATGCCGGTCGTGCATGGGCAACAAAGCACGGCTATCGGATTCTGGGTATACCGACATTCAGCGGGGGAACCAGAGAATGGGGCAGCAAACGGTAGCCCCTGCCACTCAATTCAATGAGAATAGGCTGCGCGGCATTCAACCTGTCCGTCGTCCCCTGCCGTATACTCACTTCTGACGATGCCCCTCGAGACCGAAATCAAATTTCGCGTGGACGACCTGAACGAGCTTACTCGACGGCTCGAAGCTGCCGGTTTCACACTGCAAACTCCGCGCGCCTTCGAGAGCAACGTGCTCTACGACACGCCGGAGCGCGCGATGCGCGCCCGCACCGAGATTCTGCGCATTCGCAACTATGCCGGCCGCTGCACCGTCACCCACAAGCGTTTGCCGGACTCTGGGCCCGGTGAGGACCGGCACAAGCATCGCATGGAGAACGAGACTGAAGTGGCCGATGGCGCGGCGCTCGAAGATATTTTCCTCTCCCTCGGCCTGGTCGCCGCCTTTCGTTATGAAAAGTGGCGCACGGAGTGGACTGACGGCGAGGGCCATTGCGTGGTTGATGAAACGCCCATCGGCAATTACGCTGAGTTGGAAGGCTCCGCCGAGTGGATTGATCACGCCGCCGCCCGCCTGTGCATCGATCCGGCACAGTACATCACCCTCAGCTACGGCCGCCTTTTCGATCTCTGGCGCGAGCAACACCACTCCGACGCCCAGGACCTCACCTTCGCCGCTGTAAAAGCAGCCTCTAGCTGCTAGCCTCTAGCTTCTAGCTGAAGATCGAGTGATCCAACGGTCAATTCGCCATAACGGCGCGCAGCGAGTATTAACAGCCTGTGGTAAAAGTCCGAATTGCTGAAAAACATCCCCAGGGGCTAAAGCCCATCGTTTCATATCATGCTTTTGCGGCACGACTGAAGTCGTGCCCTTTCAAAACCGAACTTCCACCACAGGCAGTTAAGGGGCCAATTTTTGAGCTAAAAGCTATATTCCCCCACCCCTCGGTAATCAAATTCTAAAAATCCATTAACGATGCCTCCTCCCAGCGCCGATAACCTCAACAAGGAGTAAGAACTGTGAGGTGCACCTTGAACAACAATCGTTTTAAGCTTCCTCCCAATTGGATGCGGCGCGCGGGAACCCGGCTGATGCAGGCGGCCGCTTTGGCGCTCATGGTGGCGCTGGCCATGCCTGCCAGTGCGGCGGATGCTCGCGCCATCAAATCGCGAACCCCGCCTGTCTATCCAGAGATTGCCAAGCGCATGAGAGTGAGCGGCGCGGTCCGGCTCACGGTCACTGTGGACGCGGGAGGCAAAGTGATCGATGTGCAAGCGATCAGCGGAAACAGTGTGCTCACATACGCCGCCGAGGAGGCCGTGCGTAAATGGAGATTCGAGCCCGGCGATGGCAACACCACCGTGGAAGTGACGGTTAACTTCGCTCTTTAACGGCCGGAGTTGCGGAGGGCGCGCAGTATAAATGTGGTTCGCCTGCGTGAGCATCCTTTGATCTCGCATTGCTTTAGCCACATGTACTTCCCGGAGTCATGCATTCGTTCTTGCAGCCTCAGATCAGCCTGCCGTGATGCAGGCAGATGGAAGCAACCCATGATATGCCGACCCTCGACATGATCTCCGTGGACCTGATCTCCGAAGCTACGGGCGCGTTATCCATCGCGCTCATCGATCCGGATGATCCGCGCCGCCAGGAGGTAGCCAGCTCTCTGGCTGAATTCCCGGAGACGACCATCCATGAGTATGCTTCCTTCCCTGCCGACCTCGACAACCCGTCCCTGATGCTGGAACGGCATTACGACATCGTGCTCGTCGGCCTGGATTGTGACGCGGAGTACGCCTTCGATTTGGTGGAGAGCCTGTGCGACGATAACACCACCACCGTGATGGTCTATACAGAGCAAAACTGCCTGGAGATGGCCATCCGTTTTATGCGCGCAGGCGCCCGCGAGTACCTCACGCTGCCACTTCTTCCCGCCGAATTAGCCGACGCACTGGACAGGGTTTTAACGCGCCGCACGGTTTCGCCCCACGGAAGAAGGGTATCCAAAAAGCAATTTGTCTTCATGGGCGCCAAGGGCGGCTGCGGCGTCACCACCATCGCTTCCAATTTTGCCGTCGCGCTGGCCCAGGAGTCTGGTCAGAAAACCCTCTTGATCGACTTCGGTCTCCCCCTCGGAGACGCGGCGCTCAACCTGGGGATGCCCGTCGAGTACTCCACCGCCAACGCTTTTCAGGATTCCATCCGGATGGATGGCAAATTCCTCCGCTCCCTGCTGGCAAGGCACAGCTCGGGATTAGCCGTGCTCCCGGCTCCAGGGGAATTCTCACCCCTCCTGGCTACCAATGAAACCATCGATAAATTGCTGTCCGTAGCGCGACAATGCTTCGATTATGTGGTCGTCGATATCGGTTCGAGAATCGACTTGAGGGATACGGCGCTCTTCGAGGAATCCACCAGCCTCTACCTCATTACCCAGGTCGGCGTATCCGAACTGCGCAACGCCAATCGCCTCATCACGCAATATTTCTCCTTGCGCGGACGCAGGCTGCAGATCGTGCTCAATCGCTATACGCCTCATGCCCTCATCTTCGATGAACAGCAGATTACCAAGGCCCTTACCAGGCCCCCGCAGTGGAAGATTCCCGACGATTATGCCACCGCCCGCCGCATCCGCAACACCGGCACTCCAATCGCGCTGGAAGACTCGCCCATCTCCAAAGTGATTCGGCAGATGGCCAGAAGCGCCTGCGGCATGACCGCTAAACCTGAAAAGAAAAAAAGCTTCTCGTTTTTCGGAAAATAACTTCTGGATGGAGTGCCTGAACCGCCTCAGCTACGACATCGAAATCAAATTGACTCCCGCTGTAGATTCCATTGGGCGGCGAAGTTTGGCGGAGCGTGATTGTGTAGTTAGAAGAGTTCGCTGTGAGAGCCGAGACGCATCAAGATCAGACGGGGCGGGTTTTCTGCTTTCGCGTAAACCAATAACAAATCCGGCCGCACGTGACATTCTCGAAAGCCGGCCATCTCGCCGGCGAGGGCATGATCTTTGAACTTCGCATCGAGTTTTTGATCGGCTGCCAACATGTCTAAAATAGCGGGAAGCAGAGTTTCAATATCGTTGCGGTACCGGGGGCTGGATCGCAGCTTTTTATAATCGCGCTTGAACTGGCGAGTCCAGTTAATCTTCCGCATTCAGTTGAACCATCAACTCTCGAACACTGGAGGCAGTACGGAGATTTCCGCGCCGGACCTCCTCCATCGCCGCCCTGGTCACAGCGTTCGGAACCCGCACCTCGAAGGGAAGCGCCTTTTCGGCAGCAATTCGCTTGAGCAGGAGGCGCACCACGTCGGAAAGACTCAGGCCCATGGCATCCAGTGTCTTAGCCGCTTTCGTTTTAAGTTTCTGATCCACGCGGACATGAATCATGGCAGTCGCATTGGGTATCGTGGCGCTCATGGATACATTGTATACCAGATGAGACTTGGGATGCACGGGTGCCCCAGATCCGGATTTTCGGACCTGGGATCGAGGATGCAAAATGTGAAAACGCCCGCTACTTCCCGGCCCCGTGGCACTTCTTGTACTTCTTCCCGCTGCCGCAGGGGCAGGGATCGTTGCGGCCCACCTTTTCGCCCGTCCGCCGCTGCACCGGCTGACTCGCGTCTCCCGCTCCGGCCATGCTCGCCGCCTCCAGCTCGCGTTGCTTTTTGCGCTGGAACTCCTTCTCCAGCGCATCGATGGTCGTGGAGGGTTGCCGCGTCGAAATTCCAATCTCCCGCGGCTCCGCGTCCATCGTCAGAGGATGCGCGGCGCTGGCCACAGGCGGCGCTGCCGGAACCGTCCGGCTGATGCGCGGCGCGGCATCCACCGGCTGGCCGTCCGCGCCCAGAATCTGCATGCGGAAGAGGAACCGGACCGTGTCCTCCTGGAACTTCAGCATCATGGCCTCGAACATGTCGAAGGACTCTCGCTTGTATTCCACCAGCGGATCGCGCTGCGCATAGCCGCGCAATCCGATTCCTTCCTTCAAGTGGTCCATCGAGAGCAGATGGTCCTTCCATAGCCCGTCGATCACGCTCAGCATCACCATCCGCTCGTGGTAGCGCATGGTCACCGGCGAAAGAATCTTCTCCTTGGCCTCGTATTCCTGCTTCAGTCTCTCGAAGATCGCGTCGCCCAGCTCGTGCCGGCTGAGTTCGTGCGGATTGATTCCCGTAGCGCCGATATTCAGCGAAGCCAGCTTCAGCCCGAAGTGGTCAACGAGCTTTGCGTCCAGCCCCTTCATGTCCCACTGATCCGGATGCAGCTTTTCGCCGGCAAACTCGTCCAGCAGACTGCTCAGAATTCCGCCGACATAATCTTCCAGAATCAGTTCCCGCTGCTCCACGCCCTCCAGGAGTTGCCGCCGCAGCCCGTAAACCGCCTCGCGCTGCTTGTTCATCACATCGTCGTATTCCAGCAGGTGCTTGCGGCTCTCGAAGTTCTGCGCCTCAACTGCTTTTTGAGCGCCCTCGATGCGCTTGGTGATCATCTTCGACTCGATGGGCTCATCCTCTTTCATACCCATCCGTTGCATCATGGTGCTCATCCACTGCTTGGCGAAGATGCGGATCAGGTCGTCTTCCAGCGACAGAAAGAATCTTGACTCGCCGGGATCGCCCTGACGGCCCGCGCGCCCGCGCAATTGGTTGTCCACGCGCCGCGATTCGTGTCGCTCCGTGCCCAGAATGAACAACCCGCCGGCCGCGATCACCTGCTCGTGTTCCTCACGCGCCGCCTCCGCGTGAACCCTGAAGACCTCCGCCCACTCGGGCTCGGCGATCTCAAACTCCTGCCCTTGGTAATAGAAGCGCAGAAATCCCGCCGGCGCCATGGGATTGATCGCTCCCTCGGCCACGCTGATGGCCCGCGCCTTGTTCTTTTTCACCAGCTCCTGGCGAGCCATGAAATCCGGATTGCCACCGAGTAAAATATCGGTTCCGCGACCGGCCATGTTGGTGGAGATGGTCACCATCCCCAGCCGCCCAGCCTGGGCCACAATCTCTGCCTCGCGTTCGTGGAATTTGGCGTTCAGCACCACATGCTTCACGCCCTTGCGCGCCAGAATTCCGGAGAGCCGTTCACTCTTCTCAATCGACGTGGTTCCCACCAGCACCGGCTGCTTCTGCTCGTGCAGCCGGGCAATGTCCTCGGCTACAGCCTTGTACTTCGCCATCTCCACCAGGTAGACCACATCCGGATTTTCAAGCCGCAGCAATGGCTTGTTGGTGGGAATCACCACGATTTCCAGCTTGTAAATCTTCTCGAACTCCGCCGCTTCCGTCTCCGCCGTGCCGGTCATGCCGCTCAGCTTCTTGTACAGGCGGAAGTAATTCTGGAAGGTGATGGTGGCCAGCGTCTGGTCTTCTTTGCGGATGTTCACGCCTTCTTTGGCCTCGATGGACTGGTGCAGCCCATCCGACCAGCGGCGGCCCGGCATCAGACGTCCGGTAAAGGTGTCGACGATAATCACCTCGCCGTCCTTCACCACGTACTCCACATCCCGCTTGTAGAGCGCTTCAGCCTTGATGGCGGTTTCGACGTAGTGCTTCATCTCCCAGTTCTCAGCATCGGCGATATTGGTAATGCCCAGCAACTTCTCGATGGTCACCCAGCCTTCGTCGGTGACACCAATCGTCCGCTGTTTTTCGTCCACAATGTAGTCGCCGGTAAGGTGCTTCTCGCCCTCCCTGAGTTGCAGGCCCAACTCCGCGCAGCGCTGCGTGTCGCTGGCTTCGATCTCCTCGCCCTTCACCAGTTTTGGAACGATCCGGCGCGCCAGCGCGTACTTGTCGGTCGTCTGATCGGTGGGCCCGGAGATAATCAGCGGCGTCCGCGCCTCGTCAATCAGAATCGAATCTACCTCGTCTACGATGGCGTAGTAGTGCCCGCGCTGCACGCAATCTTTTATCTCAAATTTCATGTTGTCGCGCAGATAGTCAAAGCCGAACTCGTTATTTGTTCCGTAAGTAATGTCGGCGAGATAAGCGGCGCGTCGCTCGTTGTCGTCCAGGTCGTGAACGATGACGCCGACGGTGAGTCCCAGAAACTCGTAGATCTTGCCCATCCACTCGGCATCGCGCTTGGCCAGGTAATCGTTCACCGTGACCACGTGCACGCCGTGCCCGGCCAGCGCATTCAGATAGCAACTCAGCGTGGCAACCAGCGTCTTACCTTCGCCGGTCTTCATCTCGGCGATCTTGCCCTGGTGCAGCACCATGCCGCCGATCAGTTGCACGTCGAAGTGGCGCATCTGCACCGCTCGCCAGCCCGCCTCGCGCACCACCGCAAAGGCCTCGGGAAGAATCTCGTCCAGCATCTCCCGCTCGGCAGCAGCCCTGCTCCGCAGCGCGCCGCTCGGCAGCTTCCCGTGCTTCCGCCTCATGCCCATCGGCCCGCAACTCTTCGGGATCCTCAAGCCCCTTCAGCCGCTCCGCAACCCGCTCCGCAATCCGCGCCCGGAACTCCGCCGTCTTGGCGCGCAACTGCTCGTCGGACATTAGTTTCATGTCCGCTTCCAAAGCGCTGATCACGGCCACCATGGGCATCAACCGCTTGATCAGGCGCTCGTTCGCCGTGCCAAATATCTTGGTTAAGAATTTATCGAAAAACACAGGAATCTCCGCTTACTAGTGTAAATGGTGGAGGTTATGAATGGTCGCAACGCCCATTCACTGAAATCTCATCGCTTGGGCGCCCCATCCTCGCCGCGTTTTTGTTTTTGCGGTTTCGGGGTTCCCAACGACAGGTCTTCGTCGTTGGGGTGACCTAGGGTGGGAGACCACGAATTTAACCGGATCAAAGCCGCAGCACCAGCCTGTCAATTGGCTCGCCGCGACGAATTCGTTTGTACTGGCGGTTCAGTTGCTTCGTGAGACCTTCCGGATCGCCTTCATCATCCTCATCTGCGTCCTCGTCCTGCATCACCTCTACGACATTGGCAATGCTGGGCCGGTAAAAGACTTGTAAGACGAGAAATGCAAATCCCAGTGCCGATGAAGACGGACAAAATCCGGAGTTCCTTCTTCCCAGCCGTTGGTTCAGTCGCCAACGGGTGCGCAGAAAGCAGTAGTGAACAAGAATGGCGCCAATCGCCAGAAATGGCGCGCCCATGGCAAGGAAACCCAATACAGAAGGATCGAAGTGCACAAGCACCCTCGCGAATCGCAGACAGAACTACTCGAAGGAATGGTCCAGGCGCAAAACAGCCCGAAGCTGTCCTGCAGAGCCGGATCAGTTCTGAGAGAATTAAGCGATTTGGAAGGGTGGCGGGCGCTGGAAGAGTATGGGAAGCGCAGGAGCGTCTGGCACGCGGCCAGAATATTCATAGGCCAATGGCGCGAACAGGCTTAGGGGCGAGATAACTCCAACACAGAGAAGCGGCAGAATAGCGAGCCAATCCGCGCCACTTCCGGAATGAGTGTGCGGAATCAACAGACAAACAAGCGCGAATCCGATTGCGATTGCCGCAATCAGAAGCCATCCCCGCCGCTGCCGATTCTGAATCATCGTGGAGCTTCTCTCATCTGCAAGTATATCGGATCGCGGTCAGGCCCCTCAAGTCAATATTTCGCCCCGCCTCGTACAATGGAGACGGAAGCCTGACTCTCCCAACCCATGGCCGACGAAGAACAAACGAAATCCCAAAAACCCGATGAAGATCCGGTGGGCAAGGTCTACGACTCCCGGCTTATCCGCCGCCTCGGCCATTATCTGCGCCCGTACTGGTGGCAGGCCGCCGTCTCCGCCCTCGCCGTTTCGCTCAAATCCCTCTGCGACGTAGCCGGCCCCTACCTGATTATGGTGGCCATCGACCGCTACTTCCCCAAGGACTCCGGTAACTCACTCTCCACCAACCTCATCGCCAACGTCCTGGGCTCAACCAACTGGCTCACCCGCCGCCTCCCCGCTGATCCCTACCAGGGCATCACCCGCCTGGCTGCTATTTACTTCTGCGTCGCGCTCAGCGCCTACCTCTTCGAGTTCGTCCAGATATACCTCATGCAGTGGACCGGCCAGAAGCTGATCTTCGATCTGCGCCGCGATATCTTCCGCCACATGCAGCGCATGCACATCGGCTTCTTCGACACACACGCCGTCGGGCGCCTGGTCACCCGCATCACCTCTGATGTGGACGCCATCAACGAGATGTTCACCGCTGGCGTGCTGGCCATCGTGGATGACTTTCTCAACCTCGCCATCATGGCCGCCCTCATGCTCACCATCAACTGGCGGCTGGCATTGCTGGCCTTCTCCGTCCTACCCTTCATCCTCATCGTCACCCGCATCTTCCGCGACCATGTGAGGGAGAGTTATCGGCGCGTACGCACTGCCATCGGGCGCATCAACAGCTTTACGCAGGAGCACATCTCGGGGATGAGCGTGGTGCAGCTTTTCAACCGCGAACAGCGCGCCTTCGATGACTTTGAGGACGTCAATCGCCAGCACATGATCGCCTTCAAGGACACCATCTTTGCCTACGCGCTCTTCTACCCCGCCGTCGATCTACTCTCCATGACAGCCATTGCGCTGGTCATCTGGCGGGGCGGCTTCGGCGTGCTGGCGGGTGTGGTCACCATCGGCGTACTCAACATGTTCATCCAATACTCGCTGCGTTTCTGGCGGCCCATTCAGGATATGAGCGACAAGTACAACATTCTGCAATCCGCCATGGCCGCGGGCGAGCGCATTTTCAAGTTGCTGGATACCGAGCCGGAGATCGTCAGCCCAGATCATCCCCTCCCCGGAGACGGCAGCAACAGGATTGAGTTTCGCCACGTCTGGTTCACTTATCAGAAGCTGACGGAGGAGCAGCAAGCCGCAGTGGACCGAGCTTTGAAAGGTACTTCCCCTCAGGGGCTAAAGCCCGAGGATTCAAAAGCCCAACTTGCGGCACGACTAAAGTCGTGCCCTGATACAGGCGCTGATCTCGCTGCTATCCCCGGCATCGAGTGGATTCTCAAAGATGTCTCCTTCACCGTCGAGCCAGGGCAGACCGTGGCCATCGTGGGCCACACCGGTGCCGGAAAAACCACTCTCACCAGCCTGATGATGCGCTTCTACGAGGTGACCGCGGGACAAATTCTCCTCGACGGCGTTGACCTGCGCCAGCACGACCTGACCACGCTCCGCCAGCACTTCGCCGTCGTGCTGCAGGATCCGTTCCTCTTTACCGGCACGCTGGCCGAAAATATCCGCTTCGGCAATGAAGCCATCAGCGACGCCGATCTTCGCGGCGCCGCCCGCGACGTCAACGTGCTGGACTTCATCGAGAGCCTTCCCCGCCAATTCGACGAGCCGGTGCAGGAACGCGGCAACTCGCTCTCCACCGGCCAAAAGCAGCTCATCAACTTTGCCCGCGCTTTGGCCTTCAATCCGCGCATCCTGATTCTGGATGAGGCTACATCCAGCGTGGACACCGACACCGAGTTGCGCATTCGCGGTGCATTGGAACGCATGGTCGAGGGCCGGACCAGCGTGTTGATCGCCCACCGGCTCTCAACCGTGCAACGCGCCGAGACAATCTTAGTGATGCACAAGGGACAGTTGCGCGAGATGGGTTCGCATCAGGAATTATTGGCGCAACGCGGCCTCTACTGGAAGCTCTACCAGTTGCAGTACAAGGACCAGGAACAGATAACAACAGCCAGCGATCAGTTATCAGTTACAATCTAGAACTACTTATATAAGCCGACAAATAGCAATGCGCGCTTCACTTTCAGAAAAAGTTGGCTTGCGGGTGAGCAGAAAAACTATATATGTTGACATGGAAGTCTGCGGAGTTCAATAAACTACCTCGGAAATCGCGCGCATTTACAGGTTTATTGCCCCTTTTTCTCCAGATTTATAGATGAAGTTATTGTGTGTAGAAATGGGCGATTTAGGGTGCGCGCAGGGAAATTCTTGTGCGAGCAGAGAAAACAGAGCAAGACGGCTTCGGGGATCAAATTCCCGGGCATCGGAGAGAGTTGACGAGGAGGTGTCTGATAAGTGCTTCATAATAAGGCATATACTGGCTTTTAATCAGGGCAAATGCCTTGGCTGACACGCCAGACTCTTTTACCCCTGAAATTGATGAAAAAAAGATTATTTGTAGAGAGAACTTCAAGTATAGTGGTTATACCGTGTCAGGGCCCCCATAAATGAGAATGCTGAATAAGCAGTGAGAGCTGGTTCTCGGGGTAAAACGTAAATGAGCAAAAAAATCCTTTACTCGAGCGTTTTTCTTGTAGCCGCAGCTTTCTTCGTCGCTGCAAGCCCTAGAGCATTTGCGGATGCAGTTAACATAGATTTCAGCTGCAGTAAAGTGAATACATTGTTGTCGACAAGCGGTGGAGCTAACGAATGTCTATTGAATGGTAATAAGGGACCGACATCGAATGTAACCCTATATTCTTTCTCACAGGTCATTACAGCTAGCAACTTCACTTTTACTGTTACTCCTACTTCGGGCGCGTGGCAGTGGAACCCCGGTACTGTAAGCGGTAATTGTAATAGTGGCCCTTGTATCGATGCCACTGGTGGCGGCACTCAAGTTCTTACCGTTACAGGCTCGAACGAATTCTTCTTTAAGAATATTGATCTGAAAGGTGACTTTACGTCAATCTCTATTGCGGAGTATGACGGCAATACTCTTGTGTTCACCGATACGCCCAATTGCACAGGGACAAAGTGCAACGATACTAACTATAAAACCTATAACAACACATACGCGGGCACGGAAGAAATCACCAAACTTGTGATTACTCTGAATGATACTGGCGAAATTTATCTCGATCATATTGATAGTGCAACTCCTGAGCCTGCCAGCCTGCTTCTGCTGGGAACCGGACTGCTTGGACTCGGTACGATGATTCGATTCAGGAAGCGCGCCTAACGGATTCTGCTCAATCGGCTTTCTCAGCAAATACCTGCTTTCCACCGCCCGCCTTCCGAAGCGCTGATGTCGGGTGGCCGTGTCCTTGGGCTTCCAATTGGTTTACGCGATTGTGCCGCAAGGGAAGGAAACGTTGGAGGGGATGGCGGAGTGGCGGAAGTGGGAAATGAAGCTAGGGAAAGTGAAATAGAAAGACTGAGATTTGGCGGGGTGGCGGGGATTGGGTTGATAAACGCGAGGGCGTTTTTAGTTACCGATCCTGGCTGTTTCGCTGGGTATTGATTGATACCTGCGTATCGAGACTCAGAGCTCTTTCAACTGGCGTGCCACTAGTACAGATTGTTAGGTTTTGGAAGAATTACCGACGGGTTGCCTGTGCCAACTTGCACGAAGACGAAGTATTCATTATTGGCCGGCTTCGGTGCATAGTTGAGCCTCACGGCGTCATGATTGAACATGATGATTTTGAAATCGGCTCTGCTCTCAACCATCTTTCTGCGCATCGCGCATTTCTTGGTCTGGAAGAAGGATGGGGCTACGTTGAACGCTTCGCCAATTAATTTCTTATTGTTTTCATCGGCATAGATGTCGAACCCGTTCTTGTTTTCGTTGCCGTATTCAACCTCATATTGTTTAAACGGGAAAACGTTTTTGTCCAGTAGCCACTTCACGCCATACAAAATGACCAGATCGCTCAATATTCGATTCGCGGCCTCGAACATCGTCACATGTGGATATGGCCCAGCGTGGATAGCTTCGCGTTTTAGTATCTTTAAGAGGTCGAGAACCCGGTGGTCACCAAGAGAGTTTTTGATCTCCTCGACTGATGTGAGGTAATTTATGATCAGATCTGCCGCGTTGTCCTTTGAAATCGTCCGCTCGAAATTGTGCAAGGTATGTACCTCTATGCATCGTCATATAAGGAGTCTGCTCTGACATTACAACACATCTGAGAGCCGAGGAGTGTTATGCAGGGGTTAAAACCCCCGCCTCCTTCCGAATCGAGTTTTTCCGGCCAGGGCTGAGCCGAAGTTGCTTTCTACGTCCAGAAGATTTCTATGCCTTTAGCGGTGGCGCGGATGTTGGGCGGCTTGTGGCTGGTCAAGATTCGGATGGCGGAGAAGCCTCCGCCGAGGACGCAGACCGCTCCGCCGCCCACGAGCAGGCCCAGCTTGCTGGTCGGTTCGGGATCGAGGAATGCCAGGATCACCATGGTGACGCCGACGCCGCTCATGCCGAGGGCCACGCTGACGCCGGCGATTTCGCGCCGGGATAGGCCGGAGATGCGCGCCATCTGCAACAGGGTCTGGTCTTCGGGGTTGATGCCGAGGTGAGCATCATCGACAAGCACCCCGGCCTGGCGAGCCTTATAGAGGAGCGCCAGCGAACGCAGCCAGCCGGGATCGGAGGTGCGGACAATTTTTTCGAGGGAATCATCCATGGAAAAGAGTCTATACCCTGAGAGCGCGTTGGTCTGCTCGTGCAACGGCGCTCAACAGCGATACACTATGGCCGGAGTTAACCGTGCAATTTTTTCTGGCATTCTTCTGTGCAGGCATCGCTTTTTACGCGTGGCAAAGCTGGCGCCGCAACCCGCTCTATTCGCTGAAGTCCACGCTCATGGACGCCGCCGTGATTCTGCTCGGCCTGGCGCTGGTGGTGGGCTTCAGCGAGTTGATCGCCTTCCATCTCCCCAGCCAGTCACCCGCAGTGATCGTTCTGTGCTGTATGGCTGTTATCGCGGCCATCACTCTTGGCCTGATCGCCGCGAGCTTCCGCATCACCGATGGCCCCATTGCCAAGCCGCCTGCGGGGACGAAGCCCTACAACAGGAATCGGCGCAAGCTGACCCCGTGGATTCTGGGGACGGGGCTGGTGCTGCTGTTGTTGCTCGGGTGGGGTGCGCTGGTTTCGCCTGAGGAGGCGGAGTTGCCGCTCATCTTTGCGGCTTTTGTGCTCATGATCGGAGTAGCCGCACTGGGCGGTCTGTACGTCAAGGCCTGGCGCGCGGACTTCGCCAGCGGGGCCTTGAAGGCAAATTTTTGGGTGCATTGGCAGGCCGAGACCGAGACCTGGCTGGGTCCGGACGGGCTGCTGCGGGGCGGTGAGTACACGCCGTGGCTTAGCTCCGGCAACTATCTGACCGAGGCCCGCGTCGAAACGGGCCCACACCTATCTTTGCTGCTGACCTTTGAAAAGGCCTTTGGCGCGCGCTACGCTCCGGTTACGATACCGGTGCCCATCCCTGAGGGCCGGGAGAGCGATCTGAAGTTGCTCGAGGAAAAGCTGAGGGCGCGATGCCCGAAGGCGCAGATTCACGTGAGATGAGGTAGATTCATAACAACAGGCCTATGAGACTGGGTCCAATGGAGAGAGAGATGAAAAACAAATTCGCATTTGCTGCCGCTTTTCTAGCAGTTCTTTCCTGGATGCCGCTGGCTGCCCAGGGACAAATCGATCAAGCCCAGGCACCTCCGGTTTCGCAGGCCAAAACGGCTCAGTTGCTTCACATCCAGGATGGCAAGCCAACCGGCTCACCCTACCCCACTGCCCCACAAGGAAGCCTGACGCTCGACGTTGTGGTCACGGATAAATCCGGCGCTCCCGTGGGCGGCTTGCAGCCGTCGGACTTTAAATTGTTTGACAATGATCAACCGCAGGATCTCGTTTCTATCCAGGCGGCCAGCGCGATGAACCCCAAGGCCGATCCTCCAGTCGAGGTTTACATCATCATCGACGCGATCAACATGCCCTTTCTATTCCGAGCAAACCAACGGCAATTGCTAGTGGATTATTTCAGTAAGAACGGCAAGGTGCTTGACCTGCCCACCTCTCTGCTCGTCGTCACCGATAAAGGTATCTCGGAACAGAATCGGCCCACACGCGATGGCACCGCACTGCTCAGCGTACTTGATACCAGCTACTCTGGACTCATGCAAATCAAGAGATACGAAGGCCTTGATGGCGCAATGTTGCGCGAGGAGGACTCGCTCAAGGCCCTCAATCTCTTTGCCATGCAACAGAGCAAGAGACCCGGCAGAAAGCTCTTCATTTGGCTCGGCTCCGGTTGGACTATCTACTCCAATCCAATCTCGATTGGAGGGCCAAAGACGCGGCAAAACATCTACACTTATATCGCTTCGCTGTCTACTGCACTGCGCGAGGCGCGTATGACTCTCTACGATGTCATCCCCGTCAGCAGCTTCGGCACAACGGACAACTATATGCAATACGTCAAGGGCGTACGCGATATCAAACACGTTGACATGGGAGATCTCTATCTTCCTGTCCTCGTCATCCAGACCGGCGGGCAGAATCTCATGGGCAGCAACGACTTAGCCAGCCAGATCGACCGCTGCGTTGCGGACGCGAAGACCTACTATGTTCTCACTTACAACCGGCCTCCGGCCGCTCATCCAGATGAGTATCATGGTATTGAGGTCAAAGTCGATAAGCCCGGATTGAAGGCGCGCACACGGACTGGCTACTATTCGCAACCGTAATGGCGGCTTGCACCAAGAATCAGAAAGGGCCACGCCGCAATTGCGGAGTGGCCCTTTGTCTTGATGTCTGCTGTCGGAGTTACTTGGCGGCGACCAGAGGCCTGGTGCTCAACGAGCCGTTCTTGTAGCCCTTGGCGATCTCGACGATGGAGACGGCCTTGTAGTCGCCGGCGTGTCCGGCCTGGCCGAATTGCGTCATGCGCTGCGCTACCACCTTCTGCATCGCCTCGCGTGCCGGCTTCATGTAGTCGCGGGGATCGAACTTCTCCGGCTGCTCCCACAGAACCTTGCGGATGGCGCCGGTCATAGCCAGGCGGTTGTCGGTGTCCACGTTGATCTTGCGCACGCCGTTGCGGATGCCCAACTGAATCTCTTCGACGGGCACGCCCCAGGTCTCCTTGAGCTTGCCGCCGTACTTGTTGATGACATCCTGCAAATCCTTGGGCACAGAGGAGCTGCCGTGCATCACCAGGTGAGTGTTGGGCAGGCGCTTGTGAATGGCGATCAGCACGTCCATCTTAAGGACTGAGCCGTCGGGCTTCTTGGTAAATTTGTACGCGCCGTGACTTGTGCCGATGGCGATGGCCAGCGCGTCCACGCCGGTCAGCTCAGCAAACTCGACTGCCTGATCGGGGTCGGTGACGTGCTCCAGGCCGGTGCCGCCCGCGCCGTGGCCGTCTTCAACGCCGCCCAGCACGCCGATCTCGCCCTCGACGGTGACGCCGCGCTCATGCGCGTAATCGACCACGCGCTTGGTGACCGCGACGTTCTCTTCAAAGCTGGCCGGAGTCTTGCCGTCCTCTTTTAGAGAGCCGTCCATCATCACGCTGGTATAGCCCAGCTCGATGGCGCTCTTGCAGGTCTCGAAGCTGTTGCCGTGATCCTGGTGCATGGCGATGGGAATCTCGGGATTCAGTTCGGCCGCAGCCAGGATAAGGTGAAAGAGGTATTTATCCTGGGCGAAGGCGCGCGCGCCGCGGCTGGCCTGGATGATGACCGGCGCGTTGGTTTCCTTGGCCGCGCCCATGATGGCCTGAATCTGTTCCATATCGTTGACGTTGAATGCGCCGACGCCATAACCGCCCTTGGCGGCCTCGTCGAGCAGTTGCCGCATCGAGACTAGAGGCATTGAAATTCTCCTGTGCCGGTAAATCCGGCGAATTGGGTTTTGGGTCCATCCGCGCGTGTCTTGGGGTGATTCCATGCAGGCTTCTCAGCCTGTCCGGCGGCGCGAACCGCGATCATCTTTATGGTAGCAGAAGCGCGCAAGTGTGAAATGTGCGAGAGAGCACAGGCGTTTAACTGCGTTTCGGCGGACCGAATCAAGAGGGGGCGTTCCGGAACGGACCGCGCTGCTTGACAGGCGAACGGCTTGCTCCTAACCTTCCCTTATGGACCTTCAGCTTCCCGAACGTCAGGCGGCGGGACTCGCCAGCCTCTCCACGCGCACAGGCCGCAGCACTTCTGAACTTGCGGCGGAGGCCGTAGACCGCCTGCTCGCCCAGGAAAACTGGTTTGATGCACAGGTGCAGTTGGGCATCGATCAGATTGCGCGCGGCGAATTCCTTGAAGAGGAAGAGATGGACGCTCGCGTGGCGCGGATGCTACGGGTTTGAGACGGCTGCGCTGGTCGATGGCCGCGGCTGACGATCTGGAAGGCATCGCCAATTACCTCTGGCTTCACCACTCTTCCTTCGCCGCCTCAACTATTCAACGGCTCTATGACGCTGCTAAATCGCTCAAAGCCTTTCCCTATGCGGGCCGCGCTGGCATGAAGAGCGGCACGCGCGAGTTGGTTCTCGCGCCGCTGCCTTATCTAATGATTTATGCCGTAGACGATCAGTCGATCCACATCCTGCGCTTTCTCCACGCTGCCCAAGACCGTACCTAAAACCATCACCGCACAATCTCCGGCAACGCACTACCACCCCAGCACCGCCCGCTGCGCTGCGAAAATCTCCTTCAACCCCAGTCTCGACAAGATCGATGAGGCCGCCATCCGGTCGCACCTTATTGCGATGTGAGCTACGGGCACCGTCAGCGTCGAGCAGAGCACATCACGGCAAGCGCACGCAAACGCCTGGCGCAGAGCTGTCATGCGAGTGGCGCGCAGCAATGAATTCGTACACCAGCGGTTCAACGACAAATTTGTCACGTTTCTCGTCGAAGTAAGCGAGCCGCTCTATGGGCAGATCGATGGAGACATCTATCGATGCGCCAGCCGCGACGCTGACGCGCTTAAATGCTTTCAGCTCGCGCACGGCACGCTCAACCTGCGAGTTCAATGCGCGAACGTAGATCTGGACAATTTCGTCGCCATCGCGCGCCCCGGTGTTAGAGACGCTCAGCTTCAGCTTCAATACGTCCCCTGCGCGCATCGCGGTGAAGTTGCTATAGGCGAACGACGTGTAGCTCAAGCCGAAACCGTAGGGGAAGGCCGGTTCATGACCGTCGCGGTCAAGCTTGCGATAGCCATGCCAGAGATCGTAGACGATCGAAGTAGCGTCCTTGTCAAAATAGGGAAGATGCGCGGCGTCTGTCGGCACAACAAAAGGCAGGCGCCCACTCGGATTGACGCGGCCGGTCAAGACATCAGCAAAAGCGTGGCCGCCCTCTTGCCCTGGATACCATAGCATCAGAATCGAGGCGACGCGCTCGCGCCAAGCCTCCATGAGCACGGTCGATCCGGCCATCACGGCGACCGCCGTGCGAGGATTTGCCTGCGCCACTGCAAGAATCAGTGTTTCGTCTTGGGGACGAAGCGTGAGCCGAGTCCTGTCGCCGCCGGGCGCAAAGGCGCCACCAGCGTGTCCCTTACGCGATGCCCAGAGAATCTTGAAGAGATGCGGCAGGTCGCGCAGGCCAGGCCAGGGGAACAACTTCTTGACGGCCTTGTTGCCGGGATAGCCGAACTCACCTTCGTCAGCGTGTGTATACCCAGCAACGATGATCGCGGCCTCGCAACTGGCAGCCAGAGCCGCAGCCCTTGTTGCATCCGAGCCATCATCGTACAGAAGCTCGCATCGATCCGCGAGCGCGGCGCGAAGTCCGTCCAAAGGAGTCACGACATAATCGGGAGTCGTATTCGACGATCCGCCGTCGCCGGTGTTGGCAACGGCGGCAAGCTTGCCGATCACCGCGAGGCGCTTCAGGTTCTCAAGCGGCAACAGCCCGTCGTTCTTGAGGAGAACGATAGACTTTGCCGCGGCCTCGCGAGCGAGCGCGGCGTGGAGCTTCTTGTCGATGGCCGATTCAGGCCTTGCGGCGAATTCGAGTTGCGTGGTGAGGATACGGAGCACGGCATCGTCCACGCGCTCGACGGAAACTTTGCCTTCGCGGACCCAATGCTCCAGGTTGTTGGCGACCTGGTTGCGGAAGGGCATCTCGACGTCTTGACCAGCCCGCACGGCCTTGGCCCCATCGCGCAGGCCGAAGATGAAGTCGGTGATTACAAAACCGCGAAAACCCCAGCGTTGCTTGAGAATGCCGGTGAGCAACGCCTCGTTCTCGCCGCAGTACTCTCCGTTGACCGCGTTGTAGGCGCTCATGATGCACGCAGCACACGCATCCACGCACCGCCGGAAGTGCGGCAGATAGATCTCGTGCAAGGCGCGCGCGCTAACCGTCACGTCGACGCGAAAGCGCGCGTTCTCCATGGAATTCAACGCGAAGTGCTTGACGCAAGCCATGACATAACGCTGCACGCCACGCACCGCCGCGGCCCCCATGCAGGCCAGATGCTCGGGGTCCTCTCCATAAGTCTCCTGCGCACGGCCCCAGGCTGGATGGCGCGGAATATTGATGCAGACACCGGCGAAGAGATTGCCGCCCAGCGCGCGCACCTCACTGCCCATCGCCTCGCCGATCCTTTCTTCCAGATTGACATCGAAGGTAGCGCCGCGAGCCATGGAAACGGGGAAGGTCGTCGCGCCGCGCATCACGACGCCACGGGGTCCATCGAGGAACTTCAGTCCTTCAATTCCGAGGCGCTGGACGCTGCCCGCATCCCAGGGGTGTGCACTGTAGCCTCCGATCATCATGTCGGCAATGCCGGCGTAGAATGCATTCGATCCAGATAACACGCATGCCTTTTCGGCGAGGGTGAGTTTGGATAACAGCTCGCGAGCGCGCTCAGCGGCCGGTCGGAGTTGGGCGATGGACATTGGACTCGAGTTCCCTCTGATTGATCACATCTATCTTAGAATCCTGCACTCCCTATCGGCTGTTCTTTCGCACCGAGGAGTGTGGGAATCGCAATCGAGGCCGCCGTCCTAGCCGGAAATATCGAGTCAATAAGTTGCTCACAAACGCTACCACCCCAGCACCGCCCGCTGCGCGGCGAAGATCTCCTTGAGGCCCGCCTCGGCCAAATCGATGAGGCCGTTGAGTTGCGCGCGGGTGAAGCTGCCCTTTTCCGCCGTGGCCTGGGTCTCAACGAGGCCGCCGTCGGCGCGCATCACCACGTTCATGTCCACCTCGGCCTGCGAATCCTCTTCGTAGCAGAGGTCCAACAGCGCCGTGCCGCCTACCAGGCCAACCGAGGTAGCGGCGACCAGTTGTTGCAGCGGCGAAACTTTGAGCGTTCCCGCCTTGACCAATGCGTTGAGCGCGAGGCCAAGCGCCACCGCCGCTCCGGTGATGGCCGCCGTGCGCGTGCCGCCGTCGGCCTGAATCACGTCGCAGTCCAAGATCACCGTCCGCTCGCCCAGAGCCTTCATATCCACCACCGAGCGCAGGCTGCGGCCAATGAGCCGCTGAATCTCGTGGGTCCGGCCACCGATCTTGCCCCGCTCGCTCTCCCGAGGAGTCCGGGTCACGGTGGAGCGCGGCAGCATAGCGTACTCCGCCGTCACCCAGCCGCGGCCGGTGTTGCGCAGCCAGCCGGGGACGCCTTGCTCGACGGTGGCATTGGTCAGCACCCGCGTATTGCCCAACGAGACCAGAACGGAACCCTCGGCGGTCTGTACATAGCCCGGCGTGAGGGTAAGGGGTCGAAGTTCAAGCGGGCTGCGGCCGCCGGGACGAAGGGTTGAGTAGGTGCTTTGCATGCAGAGATTGTACGGGAAAGGACTTGCTGGCGAGGCTGGTAGCCGTTCTGGAGCCTGCTGTTCCGGGATGGGAAACGGCCGATTTCCCGGCCAGGAAGAGGAATAGCCTCGTAACCCGCTGAAATCAAAAAACTTGCCCTGAGAACACTGAGCCTTCTTGTCCCATTTTGGGAGATTGCGCCTCTTCTGACGGCGATTGAATTTACGGGAATTGGAGGCTAACCCCTTCCCTTATCAGGAACTTAATCTGAGTGTTCTGGTTTGGTACGCAACGTGTATTAGAACAGGGCAGTTTCCAATCCTGGAAAGCAGGAATGGGAAGACGAAGGAGCAGGTGATGCGTAAGACAGTACAGGCAGTGGAATTGAAACTAGCAGGATTGGCGGCCTCCGGATTGTCAGCAACCGATCTGGTGGATGCGCAAGTGGCCATATCCTCCGTAGCCAATCGCAAGCGGGTAGTGGCGGTGGTCGAGACCCTGGCCAACTTGCGCGGCAAGGGCGAGAGCATGGCCGAGGTGGCCCACGACACACGCAATATGGTCGCCGCGTTGGGACTCTACTGCGACCTGCTGGAGGAGCCGGGGGTGCTCACCACTGGCTTCCATCACTACGCCGGCGAATTGCGTCTGGTGGCCACGGCCAGCCGCCGCCTAGTGGAGAAGATGCTGGCGCTCGATACCCGCCTTGATGCCCGCATGGCCCCGGATGCCGGCCACTTCAGCGTCACCGGCGCCGGAGGGCTGGAGCGGGCGCGTCACTGGGATCTGATGCCCTCCCAGCCCATCGACAACCTGGCCGCGGAACTGGTGGCCAACCGCAATCTGCTCTCCGCCCTGGCCGGGCCCTCCATCGCCCTGACAGTGGACGTGGAGGGAAGCGCGCTGCCGGTGCGGCTGACCGGCGAGGAGCTGACCCGGATTCTGGTCAACCTGGTCAAGAACGCTGCCGAGGCCATGCCCGCTTCGGGGAGTATCGCCATTAGCCTGCATGAGTTTCATGCCGAAGCGAAACAAACTCCCCTGCTGGTGCTGACCGTAAAAGACAGCGGACCCGGCCTCCCCGTCGAGGCGTTGGACAAGATCTTCGACCCCGGCTTCACCACCCGCCCCAGTTTCGTATCCGGTCACGGCGCATCCGTTTCGGGCGCTTTGGCTTCAAGCAGCCCCGGCAACTGGCCGGCCTCCCACCGCGGGCTGGGGCTGTCCATTACCCGCTCCATCATCGAGGCCGCCGGAGGCAGTATTCATGCCTCCAACCGCACCCATGCTCTCAACCACTACCCGGCCGGGGCCTGCTTCAAGATTGAGTTGCCCGTTAGCTCCCGCTGACCTCCGGCAGGTGGGCAAGACCTCCGGCAGGGTGATAAAACCGGGGGCACGAAAACAGAAATCCGGCGACAAGTACTCCGAAACACGGCGGTGTGATGACAGAAAACCGGTGGCTGGCGAATAGATAACCGGGCGGAAGGTGGACGGAAAGCCGGTAGCGATTGGAAAGAAATCCGGCCGAGACGTTGACGAAGAACCGCAGCGCATGGAGCAAAAAGATACCTCCGGCGTGGCGGCCACAAAAAAACCAGTTAACCAATTGAGCGTGAGGCGAATACAATGCTCGAGACAGTTGTAACTGCCAGAACCATGGAGTTTATCCCCCAAATCGCGGAGCCGCCGGTGCGCTTGCACCTGCTGGTGGTCGATGCAGACCCGGCGATGCGCTCGGCCTGCGCCGAGATTGCCAGTAGCCTTGGCTATGAAGTGGAGAGCACCGGCGACCAGGGGCAGGCGCGCAGTATGCTGCGCGGCAGCCCCGCCGATATCCTGCTGGTCAACCTGCCGGCGGGCTCCAACCAGGGTCTTGAACTGGTCAGCGAGGTCAAGCTCCTCTACCCGCAGACTGCGGTCATCGCCATGACCGCCTCCGGGTCGGTCAACGCCGCCGTTGAGGCCATGCGCTGCGGAGCCTCGGATTACCTGGCCAAGCCCTTCGCCATGGACGAATTGTCCACGGTTCTGGACCGCGCCGCGGCATCGCTGGTCACCGACACCGCCACCCGCCAGTTGCGCGAGCGGCTCAGGCTCTCGCAGGGGCTGGGGGCCATGATCGGCCGCTCCGGGGAGATGGAAAAGCTCTATCGCATCCTCTCCAAGGTCGCCCAAAGCTCCCACCCCGTGCTGATTCTGGGCGAAAGCGGCACCGGCAAGGAGCTGGTGGCGCGCACCATCCACGCCTACGGGCCTAATTCTCAAAAGCCGTTTTTGCCGGTGGATTGCGGCTCGCTGGTTCCCACCCTGATCGAGAGCGAACTCTTCGGCTACGTGAAGGGAGCCTTTACCGGGGCCAACCGCAACAAAGACGGCCTGCTGGTCTCGGCCGAGGGGGGCACGGTTTTTCTGGACGAGATTGGCGAGCTCTCGCTCGACCTGCAGGCCAAGTTGCTGCGCGCTTTGCAGGAAAAGGAGGTCCGCCCGGTCGGGGCCACCCATCGCGTCCCCATCAAGGCGCGCATCGTGGCCGCCACCAACCGCGATCTGGCGGTGATGGTGGAAAAAGGCGCCTTCCGCAAGGACCTCTTCTACCGACTGAACGTAGTCAACCTGCGCCTGCCCCCGCTGCGCGACCGCCGCGAGGACATACCTCTGCTGGCGGCGCATTTTCTTGACCGCATCAGCCGCGAGCACGGCTCCAAGTTCACCTTGAGCGACGAGGCCCTGCGCACCATGATGCGCCACGATTGGCCGGGCAACGTGCGGGAGCTCGAAAATTCCATCGAGCGGGCCTGCGCGCTTTCCTCCGGGCCTATCCTGCACCTCGGCGATCTGCCTACGCAGCTTCAGCAACAAGGTCTTGAGGCGCGACGCTCGGCCGCCATGACCGGTGAGCCGGAGGCCGAGGGAGGCCAGCCGCAGTTGGCCACCCTGGCCGACATGGAACGCCAGGCCATCCTGGGAGCCATCCGCGCACTCAACGGCGATAAGTTGCAGGCCGCCAAGCTCTTGGGCATCGGCAAAACCACCCTCTACCGCAAGCTGAAGGAGTACGGCATCGCCGACCCGCTTCGGGAAGAGTAGACGCCACTGACTCAAGCCGGGACAGATTGCGCCGATAGGACTGATACGGAACTTCACTCATCCTCAGGCGGGAATCTTCACAAGCCAAGGCGGAAAACTTCACCGGTCCCAGGCGGTAACTTAACCGGCCACATGCGGTAACTTCACAGGCTTCAGATGGGAAATTTCACTTTTCAGCAGATGGAAGCAGGCGGAGCCGGACGGAAGCAGAGGGAATTTGCCCCGCGCGAAACACAAAAGGCTCCGGCCAAAGAGTGGCCGGGTAAGCCGGCAGAGTCTAAGAGGAGCTTAATATGAGCATTCTAATCGTGACCGGAATTGAAGGCGCCCACAATTGTGCCGCCGTGGTTGCCGCGCAACTGGGCATGGAAGTTGAAGTAGCCGACGGGCGCAAGGCCGCACTGGCCGCGATGCGCCGCCGCGAGTTTGCCGCCGTGGCCGTCGACGAGACCATGGCGGAGTGCGATCCGGCCTCGGCTGAAGCCATCTGGGAACATGCCGGGCTGGCCATCCCCCTGCAAATCAACTTCGCCCTCTCCGGCGCCGCGCGGCTGATCCGCGAGATTCGCTCCGCCTTGCATCGCCGCGAGCGCGAGCAGACGCTGGCCCGCCGCGCCGCCACCGCAGCCATCGAATCCGAGCTGAAGTCCACGGTCGCTGGCCTCTTACTCCACTCCCAGCTGGCTCTGACCGGCAGCGATATCTCCGTTCCCTCCGCTGAAAGAATGCGCGTGGTTGCTGATCTGGCCGGTAGCCTCCGCCAGCAACTGAACGCTCCGCAGCAGGTCCGCGCCAACACCGCCGCCTGAGGACTGGCCGTCCAGGCAGACGGCGCTTGCGCGCCATGGGGGTCATGGCACTTGCTGTGAGACTAGCCGTCCAGGCAGACGGCGCTTGCGTGCCGTGGGGTTCATGGCACTTGCTGTGAGACTAGCCGTCCAGTCCTGGTTTAAGCTGAAAGCAGCATGAAAGACTCTGCCGTACTGCTGATTGACTGCCCGGACCAGAAAGGCCTTGTTGCGCGCGTCTCCTCGCTGCTCTACCGGCACGGGGCCAACATCCTGCACGCCGACCAGCACCAGGACCATGAGCTGGGCCTCTTCTTCATGCGCGTGGAGTGGGGCCTAGCAGGCGGCAGCCCTTCCTCCTCGCACAGTTTTGACCTGAAGGCCTTCGAGGCGGAGTTCGCACCGCTGGCCACCGAGCTCAAAATGCGCTGGCAGTTGACCTCCAGTGACCGCCTGCCGCGCGTGGCTCTGTTTTGCTCCCAGTACCTGCACTGCATGGCCGATCTACTCTATCGCTGGCGGGCGGGGGAGCTGGAGTGCGAGATTCCGCTGATCGTCTCCAACCACCGCGAGGTGGAAAGCCTGGCCGCCTTTTACGGTGTCCCCTTCGAGCACGTCGAAGTCACCCCGACCACGCGAGACGCAACCGAACGGCGTCAGCTCGAACTGCTCTCTCAACATGAAATTGAACTGGTCGTTCTTGCCCGTTACATGCAGATTATTTCACCCGCCTTCATCGCCCGCTATCCCTCCGCCATCATCAACGTGCACCACTCGTTTCTGCCCGCCTTCACAGGGGCCAAGCCCTACCACGCCGCCCATGCCCGCGGGGTCAAGCTGATCGGGGCCACCAGCCACTATGTCACCGAGGTGCTGGACGACGGGCCCATCATCGAGCAGGACGTGGCCCGTGTATCGCACCGCGACCAGGTGGAAGACCTGGTGGCGCGGGGCCGCGACCTGGAGCGCATGGTCCTGTCGCGCGCCGTCCGCTGGCACCTCGACCGGCGTATTCTCTGCTATGGCAACAAGACTGTGGTCTTTGATTAGCGGCAATTCCCTGTTCCCAGCCTCTTCCATGCCGTAGAATCGCCTTGTATGAAGTGTCCTTATTGCGGCTTCGGGCAGGACCGGGTGGTGGACTCGCGGGAGAGCAAGGAGGCCGACTCCATCAGGCGGAGGCGGGAGTGCGAGAAGTGCAATCGCCGCTTCACCACCTACGAGCGAATCGACGAAATTCCCTACATGATGATCAAAAAGGACGGCCGGCGCGAGCGCTTCGACCGGCAGAAGATTCTGAGCGGTCTGTTGCGCGCCTGCGAAAAGCGGCCCGTGGCGGCGAGCAGCCTGGAGGCCATCGTGAACACCGCCGAGGCCTATCTGGCCGACGCCCCGGAGCGCGAGCGCACCACCGCCGAAATCGGCGAGCTGATCATGGAGCGCCTCAAGGAGCTGGACACGGTTGCCTACATTCGCTTCGCCTCTGTCTACCGCGACTTCAAGGACGTGCGCGAATTCAAGGAAGAGCTGGAAGGGCTGCTCGCCAGCCGCGGGGCGGGCAAGGTCAAGAAATAGGGACCGTGGTCAGTAATCAGGTTTTTTGCCGGGGTTGAAACCCCCGCCTCCTCCACCTGGCGCAACACGCTGACCATACCCGCCTCTCTATAAACCGTTCAAATTATTCCTATACTCCTGTACACTGAGTGTTCAAGGTCATGAAAAACACATATCCAATCGGCATCCTGGGCGCTACCGGAATGGTGGGCCAACGCTATATTCAACTCCTGGAGCGCCACCCCTGGTTCCAGATCACGTGGCTGGCGGCCAGTGACCGGTCTTCTGGTAAGGCTTACGGCGAGGCCGCCAAGTGGCGTCTGGACACCCCTCTGCCCGAGCGCATCGCCAAAATGACCGTCTCGCCGGCAGAGCCGCGCGGCCGCGGCCTACGGGAAATGCAGCCCGCGCCCAAGATCATCTTTTCTTCCATCGATGCGCCCATCGCCCGCGAGCTGGAGCCCAAGTTTGCCGCCGCCGGCTGCGCCGTCATCTCCAACTCCAGCGCATTCCGCATGGCTCCCAACGTGCCTCTGGTGCTGCCTGAGGTCAACGCCGATCACCTGCATCTGATCGAGGAGCAATCCTGGCGCAAGGAGTCGGGCGGCTACATTGTCACCAACTCCAACTGCACGGTGATGGGCCCGGTGCTGGCTCTCAAGCCTCTCGTCGACCGCTTCGGAATCGAGCAGATCATCGCCACATCCATGCAGGCTGTCAGCGGCGCGGGTTATCCCGGCGTGGCGTCGATGGACATTCTCGACAACGTCGTCCCCTACATCCCCAATGAAGAAGAGAAGATGGAAGAAGAGATGCTCAAGCTGCTGGGCTCACTCGATGGTCATGTGGTCAAACCGCTCTCGGCGCGCATGAGCGCCAGTTGCAATCGCGTCCCGGTCGTCGACGGTCACACCGTCAGCGTCTCCATCAAGCTGACGAAACCGGCTACGCGCGATCAGATTCTGGCCGCGTGGGCGGAGTTTCGTCCGCTCGCCGGGCAGAAGCTGCCCACCGCTCCCGAGCAGCCCATCGAGTGGGCGCCACAGCAGGATCGTCCCCAGCCGCGCCTGGACCGCAATCGAGGAAACGGCATGGCCGTGACCGTGGGCCGCCTGCGCCCCTGCGGCGTGCTCGACTGGAAATTCACCGTGCTCTCGCACAACACCATTCGCGGAGCCGCCGGAGCAACCATTCTCAACGCCGAACTGCTGGCCAGCTTGGGTAAACTGGAACCTGTGCGCGCCTGACCGCGCCTTTCAATATGGGAAAACACGCATGAGCATGATCGTGATGAAATTTGGCGGCACCTCGGTCGAGGACCCGACGGCCATTCGCCGCATTGCGGCCATCGTCGCCGGACGCGTGGCCCTGGGCAAACAACCCGTAGTGGTAGTCAGCGCCATGGCCAAGGTCACCGACCAGTTGCTGCGCGCCGCCGAAACCGCCGTGCAGGGCGACCGCGCCGGAGCACTGGCCATCAGTTCGCGGCTGCGCGCGTTGCATCGCGACACGGCCGCAGCGCTGGTCAAGGACTCCGCCGCCCTGGTCGACCTGATCGACAAGACGTTCGACTCCCTCGATGAAGTTCTGCGCGGCTTGGCGGCACTGCACGAACTGACCCCGCGCATCACCGACCTGATCGTCAGCTACGGCGAAGTTTTATCGAGCCGCATTGTCGCCGCGGGCTTCCAGGAGTTGGGGCTAGACGCCGCTCACGCGGACGCGCGCCAGATCATCATCACCGATTCGCAATTTCAAAAGGCGATTCCGCAGGACGCGCTCATCGAAAGACGCGCTCAGGAGAAATTGCTCCCGCTGCTCGCGCAAGAGCAGGTGCCCGTGATGGGAGGCTTCATCGCCAGCAATGAAGCCGGCATCTCCACCACACTGGGCCGAGGCGGCTCCGACTTTACCGCCGCACTCGTCGGCGGCGCGCTCCAGGCAGAAACCATCGAAATCTGGACCGACGTTGATGGCATCATGAGCGCCGACCCGCGCGTCTGCCCCGATGCTTTGCGCGTTAAGGTCATCAGTTTTGAAGAAGCCGCCGAGCTGGCCTACTTCGGCGCCAAGGTGCTGCACCCGGCTACCATCCTGCCCGCCGTGAAAAAAAATATCCCCGTGCTGGTGCTCAACAGCCGCAACGCCAGTTGCGAAGGCACGCGCATCACCTCGCTCGCCCCGCACTGCAAAAGCCCCTTCAAATCCATCTCCGTCAAAAAGAAGCTCAGCATCATCGACGTGGTGGCCAGCCGCATGTTGATGACTCACGGCTACATGAAGTCCATCTTCGACATCTTCGACAAGCACCAGTGCCCCGTTGATATGGTTTGCACCAGCGAAGTCTCCGTCTCGCTCACTGTCGACTCCAACGACAAGCTGCCCGCCGTCGCCGCCGACCTGGGCCGCCTGGCGGACGTGAAGTACGAGGGGAAAAAAGCTCTGCTCTGCCTGGTGGGCGACGACATTCGCGGTCACAGCGGCATCGCAGCCCAGGTCTTCACCGCCATACGCAACATCAACGTGCGCATGATCTCCCAAGGCGCCAGCGAAATCAACATGAGCTTCATGATCGAAGAAGACGACGCGGATGAGGCGGTTCGCTCGCTGCACGCAGCCTTCTTCCAGGACCCCGACCCGGCGATCTTCGACGTAGCGGCGCGCAAGACAAAATAGCTTGTTATCACAAAATAATTTGTCATCTTGAGCGAGCGCAGCGAGTCGAAGGACCTGCTTTTTCCGTGTGCTACCGCTCTCAAAGGCGAGACCTGATACGCCCGCATTTTCTACTTCCCAAACCGGGGACATACGCCAGTGATACAATGTATCTACAGGAGGAACTATGCAGGCTCAAGTGTTGAAATGGGGAAACAGTTTGGCTGTGAGGATTCCTAAGCCCATAGCGGACGACGCTCACTTGCAGTTGGGCGACCCGCTGGAAATCGCGGTAGCTGCCGATGGGGTTGTGCAGATGCACCGGGCTGGTAAGTCCCAACCCTGGCTCAACTGGTGGCCCAAATCACCCCTGAAAATCGCTATGCGGAGATTTCACTCGGGCCGGAGATCGGAAGGGAAGCCGTCGAATGGTGAACCCGTACGTTCCCGATACCGGCGACATTGTCTTCCTGGACTTCGATCCGCAGGTTGGCCGCGAACAGGCTAAGCGCAGGCCCGCGCTTGTCCTCACCGATCTCCGCTACAACCGTGCCAGCGGATTGGCTGTAGTTTGTCCCTTAACCAGCAAGGTCAAGCCATATCCCTTCACGTTGCCGATCACTGTTGGTAGCGTGGAAGGGGCCGTGCTTGTCGATCAATTGAAGAGCATGGATTGGGCGGGTCGCGGGGCGGAGTTTCATTCCAAAGCTCCCCAGCAATGATCGCCAAAGTGCGCCAATACATTGCGGTTCTGCTGCAAATTCCAGTCAGGTAGTCAGGTAATGGCGGGCTATTGAGGTTCGTGGATTCCCAGGTCCGAACATCCGGACCTGAGGCACCGAGATTGATTCATGGGGAACTGCTACACCCGACCCGTTCTATTATGTATATGCTATATAATGCGGTCTTCAGGTAAGCTCTATCGCCAGCGGGATCCTCGACAACTCTACCGATTGGCTGAAAGTGACAACAATGGAACCAACACCAGAAAACGCTAATTCAAGCCCTTCGAATCCTGCGCTGGATTCTTCTTTAATATATCCCGAAAACACGCAGATATTTCTAAAAGCTTCGAGAGAGTAATCGACCGCTTTGTACTGGAAATTGACAGCCTTGCAGGCACATTTCCATTGGCCATGAAATCGATAATAGCTGCGAGGATAGAAGCCCGTTCGGAAATTGATAAATTCCTTTCCGAAAACGGTAAACCTCTTGAAGAAAAAAACTCCTTTCAAATTAACACAGAGCATGTTTCAGATTTTCAGAAGTTATTGCACGATTTCGAATCGTACATCTGCGGCTTTTGCGATCGTTCCGAGGAGTTTTCTAGTGGCTCTCGTGAGTCAGTACGACAACTTTTTGGGTCTCCTGATAGAAACCATACTGCTTTCTCGACCTGAAATCTTAAATGGATCAGAAAAGACATTGTCATTTTCCGAACTGGTTGCATTTGATTCAATTGAGGCAGCGCGCGAACACATAATAGAAAAGGAGGTTGAATCAGTTCTTCGAGAGAACCATGCAGAACAATTTGACTGGCTGGAGAGAAAATTTAAGACACCCCTTCGAGAGGGACTTTCGATATGGCCTAGCTTTATTGAAGTTACAGAGCGACGAAATCTATTTGTGCATACCGGCGGCCAAATTTCTGGTCAATATCTAAAAGTTTGTCAGACACATAAAGTTGACTGTGGAGATATATCAAAAGGTGGTTATCTTGGAGTAAGTACGGAGTATTTTGAACAAGCTCACGAGATTGTATTCGAGGTTGGAGTAAAGTTGGCACACGTTTTGTGGCGTAAGATGAAGCCTGATGATAGGGAAAAGGCAGACCGGAATCTATTAAGAATTAGTTACGATCTTCTTTGCCAAGAAAAAGAATCGGCAGGCCATAGCTATCCTAGATTTCGCCACCGATGTCTTGAAGAAGCTCTTTTCTGCTGAATACAAGCTTAGCTTTGTAGTTAACCGAGCCCAGGCATACAAGTGGTCGGGAGATAATGATCACGCCTTACAAATATTGGATAATGAAGATTTTTCGGCCGTGCATGATAAATATAGGCTAGCAGAGGCAGTTCTCCGTGAGAACTACAAGAAAGCATTTAAACTTGTACGGTCCATCGGAGCACATGGTGAGATCGATCTTGCGGCATATAGGGAATGGCCCCTTTTTAGAGAATTCAGAAAGCAGAAGGAATTAGAGACGGTCATTCGTGAAATCTTTAGCGAGCCGCTAAACAAGGTTAGTGTCAAGGATGAAGCTCCTTGCTTATCTGAAGATATTGAACACACAGATACATCTATTCCGAATCCCGAGGTTTAGTGTACAGCCCGAACTATGTGAAACCACAACCCTGAATCTGCGGAGCCTGATGACCCATCCTTCGTGTACTTTGCGAAGGGTGGGTTACCCACGAACCTTATGCGCGAAGCGCGTCCGCCTGGACGGCAAGTCCTTGCAGATCATTTCCCCCCTTTCGTCGCACAATGATTCTCAGAAGTCATCCTTCAAATCATCGTTTTGGTACGTCCACTTCGCGCCGCCGTCCAGCCGGAAGCGGCCTGTCGAGGCCGAGACGGCTCGTAACTCCTTTGCCAGGAGGATTTTGCAGGGAACTTCATTGTTTTCAATATTTTGCAGCGCAACCCTGTCTGTAACCTCATGAAAACAAGGATTTTGCGTCCAAAATATGGGTGGGGGTACCCGATCTTCCAGCTTTGCCGGGTGCCCTAGATCCGGATTTTCGGACCTGGGAGACCACGAACCTCAACCCTTGGCCCCTGTAGTTACGTCCCCTGCATGAATCGTTCTCTCTTGCGGCCGTAGATCACTAGCAGCGCGGCCAGCAGCAGCAGAATGACGCCGATCACCAGCAGGCTGCCTTCGGGGCCGTCCGTGCCGCCGCTCCACAGCGCGTTGCCCGACGGGGTGGAGCTCAGGTAGTGGCCGGGAGCAACCATGCCGCTGTCGGCGGTGCCGTAGAAGAAGGTCTCCGCCCAGTCCCACGCGGCGTGGCAGCCGATGGCCCACCATGCCGAGCCGGTTACCCGCACGCTGACGCAAAAAACAAAGCCGATCAGCGCCGCGGCAAAGATGCCGATCCAGTTCTCACCGCCGTTGCTAGTTGGATGTAGCCGAATAGCGTGGAGGTAACCCAGGCCGCCTGCCAGAAGCCACTCCGTGGCGTTTTACGTTTTTCCATGATCAGGCAAGGCAAGAGCCCCAGCAGAGCGGCGGCATAAACGCCCCAGACGCCGTTGCCCTTACTATGGAAGATCAGGGGCAGACACAAGGAAGCGACGATCCCCAGCGCCCACCAGAAGTTGATGCCGCGCGTGAGTGTGGATAGCAGGTAGCAGCGGGAGGTGCCCTCTTCCACGCAGCCCACCAGCAGAAAGACGGCTGCCCAGAGCGCGCCATATTTGACGATCTGCGCCCCGGAGAGCGCGATGGGGCCAAAATGAAGCCAGCCGCCCCAGGCCAGCACTCCCACCAGCGCCGAGAGCGCCAGGAAGCCTGCCGCCAGGCCGCTGAGAAAGTGGGGAAAGCGCCGCGGGCCGGTCAGATTGTAGGCCAACAGGCTGCGGCGGCGCTCGATCAGCGCCATCACCGACGCTGCCCCCACTAGCGCCAGAAAGGAAAGCAACTCTATGAAGAACATCGAGGAGGCAGTCATGTGGTCCATCTTGCTGAAATCGACAAGATGAAGATGGATAAATACAAATCCCACAGCGGCGCTTAGAAGCCCGAGCAAGAGTGTAAAGATCAGCACCGACCAGCCAGCGCGCAGGCCCTCGCTGCCGATAAAGGTCCAGTTCAATCCGCGAATAATCCGCGCTCCCAGGGAAGGAGCAGCGATTTCAGGCGCATGGGCTGTTGCATCTACTCCGGCAAGCGACGCTCCGGACGGCGGGGGATGAATTTCAGGCTCCATTGAGCCTCCTTGAAATAACATATTTTGTGCTGAATGGCCCTGATAAAAAGATACTCTACGCATGCCCCGGCTGGGCGGGCGTAACCGGCGGACTCCAACGCCGGCGCGTATGCACTTTCATCCGCCGAGTCGGCCACAACCAGGACAATATCGAACACGGGCTTGGCGGCCAGACCCGGCACAGAAGTGGAGCCGGCGTGTTCCAGCAGCAACACCCGGCTTCCTAAAGCGGCTCGAATTCTTTCCGCCTTTCGATTGAACAGCTCTGGCCACTTCGGATCGTAATCCGCAATCAGTACCCGCAGGGGCGTCGCTAAATTCCCATTTCCTGGAAAACTTCCCGCGCCAGACGGAAGCTGTCCACGGCCGCGGGAACACCGCAATAAATGGCCACCTGCAGGAACACTTCCTGAATGTCGTTCTTGGTGAGGCCGTTATTGATGGCGCCCTTCACGTGCGCTTTCACTTCGTGCGGCCGGTTCAAGGCGGAGATCATCGCCAGGTTCAGCATGCTGCGCGTCTTGCGATCCAGGCCCGGACGTCCCCAACATTCGCCCCAGCAGTACGTGGTCACCAGTTCCTGCAGCGGCCGGTTGAAATCGTCGGCGGTGCTGATCGCCTTGTCCACATATTCGGCGCCCAAAACTTCGCGGCGAATCTTCAGGCCCTTCTCAAACATCTCTTTTTCCACTTGCTCTCCTTTGATTTTTATTTCGAGGGGTGATCTCTACTTTGACTCGACCACGACGCCGGCCCAGTCTTCCATCACCTTGATCAACTCTGTCATGTCGGCGTCCACGCCCTGGCTGGCGGTACCGATCTGCAGCATCTGCCGCACGGCGCTGCCCACCACCATCGGAACGCCCATGGCTTCGGCCTCTTCCATGCACAACCGAACATCTTTGTTGAGCAGGCCGATGGCGAAACCGAAATCAAACTTGCGATTCAAAACACAGCGCGGAATTTTGTCCATGGTAGCTGTGTTACGGCCGCTGCCTGCATTGATCACGTCGATTACTTGCTTGGGATCGAGCCCGGCTTTGGTTCCCATCACCACGGCTTCCGATGAAATCGCCATCGCAGTGGCCGATAGCAGATTGTTCAGCAGCTTCATAGTCTGGCCCTGGCCGGGCTGCTTGCCGACATGAAAAACTTTGCCGATCACTTCCACAACCGGCTGGATGGTGGCAAAGGTCTGGTCATCGCACGAGACCATCACCGCCAGCGTGCCCTTCTCCGCACCGGCCACGCCTCCGCTGACAGGCGCATCCACAGCTATAATGTTCTTCGCTTTCAGCCCCTCCGCCACACGCTTGGCGTAGGTGGAGCCGGTAGTAGAAACGTCGATGAAGATTTTCACCCGGCTGCCCTCGATGACACCGTTGGGCCCGAGCGCCGCGGCTTGCACGATGGGCGGCGTGGGCAAACTGGCCAAAACAATTTCGGCCGCCGACGCCACCGCAGCCGGGGAATCCACGCGCTTGGCGCCTAATGCTTCCAGCGGACGCATCGCGGCATCGCTCTTGTCAAAAATCGTGAGGCTATTTCCCGCCTCAATCAACCGGCGGCACATGGGGCCGCCCATCCGTCCGACGCCGACAAAGCCGACGTTCTGCTGAGCCATTCAGTATTCTCCCTGCTCCAAAGCGGTTAGGATATCACGCGTTCGCAAAAACAAGTGTTATATCAGCGCGAAGGCGGGACATCCAATCGCACCACGACGCCTTCCAGGTCCGAACGCAAGGCTGGATAATATTTCATCACGAGCGGGTCATGCCCCGGTACGATGTGATTGGGCGAATCGGCCAACCGGTACAGCGTCTTGTAGCCTTCCAGCATCTCGGCGACGCTGTACACCACCGGAAATGCGCGGTCCTGCTCGAAATTTGAATATAGGTGCGCGGCGTCGGCCGCCAGCGCGATCCAGCCGCGTTTCGTCCAGACCCGCAGGACCTGCAAACCGGCTGTGTGGCCGCCCACTCGGTGCAAAGTCAAACCCGGCACAACTTCGGATTCCCCGTCATGAAAAACGGCTCGGCCGCTATAGATTTTTCGCACCATCTCCAGCGCGTTCTCCAGGTCATACGCCTCGCGCAGGAAGTGATGACACATGCATCGCCCGGTGGAGTAGGCCACTTCGCGATCCTGTACGTGATAGCGCGCTGAGGGAAAGCGGTCGAGATTCCCCGCGTGATCGTAGTGCAGATGGGTGAGGATCACGTCAGTGACTTTGTCCGGATCGATGTCAAGTAGCCGCAGCGCCTCCACTGGACTACGCAGATGTTCGCGCTTGCGGCGAACGGCGGCTTCTTCGGAGAATCCGGTGTCGACCACGAACATGCAATCGCTGCGCCGCACCACCCAGACGAAATAGTCCAGATCCGGCCCGTATTCATGCGGATCGGCCAGGATGTAGCTTTGCCCCGGATGGCGATTGCCCAGGTGTCCATAGCGAATAGCGAAAACTTCGAAAGGTTCAATGGCGATACTCATGGGAAGAGACTCATTATAATGAACAATCAACGTGCTCCAAGGAAAGTGCGCGCTCATTACCGGTTCCACGCAGGGCCTCGGCCTGGCTTCCGCCAAACGATTCGCGGCCGCTGGATGCAATGTCATCATCCACGGCTTAGGCGATGAACGCGAGATCTCCGCGATGCGTGAGGGAATCGAGAAGGAACACAGTGTTCGAACAATGTATAGCTGCGCGAACCTGGCGCACCCCATCGAGATTGAGCGGATGATCGGAGTGTGTTTAGAGACTTTCGGCGCGATCGATATTTTGGTGAACAACGCAGTGGTGCGCTATGTGGCTCCCGTGGAACAGTTCCCAGCCGGCGAATGGGACTTGGGCCTGGCGGTGAACCTTTCGGCCGCATTTCATACCATCCGGCTGGCACTGCCGGTAATGCGCAAGCGCAACTGGGGCAGGATTGTCAACGTTTCGTCCATCTACGGGTTGACCGCGACCACCAATCGCATCGGCTACGTGACAACCAAGACCGCACTTCTTGGACTCACGCGTGCCGTCGCGCTTGAAACGCGCGATCAGGATATTACGTGCAATGCGGTTTGCCCCGGGACCGTGGAGACTCCGGTGCACGTGAAACGGATTGAAGACATGATGACCTCGGATTCTCTCTCGCGCGAGGAAGCGGAACAGCGATTCCTTGCGAACAAACAGCCCGGCGGCCGTTTTATCAGCGCCGAAGACGTGGCCGGCATGATCCTTTTCCTGTGCGGGCCGGAAAGCCGGGACATCACGGGCGCGGCGCTGCCGATCGACGGAGGGTGGTCCATCAGTTGAGCACACTACCGTTGAGCACACCACCGTTGAGCACACCACCGTTGAGCACACCGCTTTCCACCGAGCTCGCGCGCTGGGCCGAGAGCGTGACCTTTGACGACTTGCCCGAAGATGTCGTCACGTCCACCAAGCTGCGCGTGCTGGACGTGATCGGATTGGCGCTGGCCGGAGCCGAAACGGATTTTGGGCGCTCGGTGCACGACGCTACGTTGGCCATTTCAACGCCGGGTCCGTGCCGCATGCTCGGATTCGGCGATCGAGTGGGCGTGACGACGGCGGCGTTCGCCAATGGAGCGTTCTCACAAGCGCTCGAGTTCGATGACACGCACAATGAATCGATCGTTCATATGAGCAGCCCGGCCGTGGCGGCGGCACTGGCGCTGGCAGAATTCTCCAGCGTTTCTGGTCGCGATCTCATCACCGCGGTGGCGATCGGCAACGAGATCTCGTGCCGCGTGGGCAGCGTTTCCTCGGGCGAACTGCATCGGCGAGGTTTTCACCCCACGGGACTGTTCGCAACTTTCGGCGCCGCTTATCTAGCTGGTAAGCTGCTGGGGCTGGATGCCCAAGCGATGGCGCGTGCGGCGGGGATTGCGGGTAGCTTCGCATCCGGACTGCTGGAATGCTGGGTGGATGGAACACAAACCAAGTTTCTGCATCCCGGATGGTCCGCGCAGAGCGGCATAACCGCGGCGCTGCTGGCTCGATCGGGTGTGACGGGGCCGGCGCAAGTATTTGAAGGACGCTGGGGTCTTTTCGCCTCACACGTGCAGGATCCGGACGTCCATCGCGACTTTGGGCGAATTAATTATCGGCTGGGCGAACACTGGGAGAGCCGCAATTCGTCCTTCAAACCGTTTCCCGCGGCCCATGTGATCCACCCGTACATCAGCGCGATATTGCGGCTGAGGGAGAAGCACGGAATCGAGGCGCACGATGTGGAACGCATCGAGTGTCCGGTGACCGGCTTCATCGTAGGTATCGTGTGCGAACCGACGGATGAAAAGTTTGCGCCGGCATCCGACTCGCATGGCCGTGTCAGCCTGCAATACAGCTTGGCGGAGGCGCTTTACGTCGGCGCGCTCGGCAAGGGCGCTTACCGGGCCGAGAGTCTCAAGAATCCGGAAATCCTGGCGCTGGCGCGCCGCGTTCAATATCACGTCGATCCAGAGTATCCGGGGCCTGGCCGCTTCAAGGGCGCGGTCAAGATTGTGCTGAAGGACGGCCAGGTGTTCGAGACGGTGGAAGAATACAACCGAGGATCGTCCGAGAATCCAATGACGTACCAGGAGCTGCGCGCCAAATTCGACGATAACGCGAGGGGATTTCTGTCAGCTGAGCAGCGCGATCGCCTGGCTCAGGCGATAGATCGACTGGAAACGCTGCCGGATGCGAGCGCTCTGGCAGGACTTTGGTGATGAGTGGACTTATGCCTACTTACTTTGCTAGCATGTAGGCATGAAGTTGCAGGCGCAAATAACTCAAATACACGAGGTCGCGCAATATACCATTCGCGGCATACCGGCGGACGTGGATCGTGCGCTGCGAAAGAAGGCGGCTCAGCTCAAGCTAAGCCTCAATCAACTGGTTGTGGACGAGCTAACGCGTGCCACGGTTGGGCGTCCGCGCAAGGCGGATTTTGCCGAGTTCGTGGGCCAGTGGACGCCGGATCCGGCGTTCGATGAAATCATCGCTGCCCAGCGCCAGATCGATTGGGACAAGTGGAAGTAAGGCTACCCTGAATGAGGGTCGCGCTGGACACCAACCGGCTTACCGATTTGTTTCAGGGCGACCGGGAACTGGCTGACCGGCTAGGCGAATGCGACGAAGTCTGGGTGCCGTTGGTGGTGCTGGCAGAGATCAAAGCGGGATTCTACGGCGGCTCGCAACAACATCGGAACGAGGTTCTTCTCCAACGCTTTTTGGCGAAGCCCACGGTCGGAATTTTGCTTCCAACGCGAGAAACGGCCGAACAATACGCTCGCCTGTTCGTGCAACTCAAACGCGCCGGAACGCCGATCCCAGATAACGACATTTGGATCGCGGCGCTCGCATTGGAGCATGATCTGGAGCTGATCACCCGCGACCGGCACTTCGAATTCATACCCCAGTTACTCCGGCGTTAGAAATGCAATAGCGGCGGCAGATTGTTATTCTTATAGATTAGTGTCGTCGTCAAGCGTAGTTGCTCCCCCAGCTGAATCCTGGCGTAGCCGTCTCGGGCATTGGACCGATGGCGAGGTTCTCCTCCACCACGAAGACAAAATCCTGCTCCTGCTCACGCTGATCATCGGAGCGGTGGTTGGGCTGGTGGTGGCCGCCTTCATTTACGTCACCGAAAATCTGGGCGCCCGCATGTACCCGGATGGAAGCGCGGCTTGGCGGCGCGTGCTGATCCCCACCGCCGGCGCGCTCTTCACCGGATATCTGCTCTCCCGTTTCTTCAGCAATGCCCGCGGCAGCGGAATTCCCCAGACCAAAGCGGCTCTCTTTTTGCGCGACGGTTACATCACGATGCGCACGGTGCTCGGCAAATTCGGGTGCTGTTCGGCGTCGCTTGCCAGCGGTATCGCCCTGGGACGCGAAGGGCCTTCGGTACAGGTGGGAGCCGGAATCGCGTCAGTGCTGGGACGGCGGCTCGGACTAGGACCAAACCGGATCCGCGAGTTGATTCCGGTGGGCGCGGCAGCGGCGCTGGCGGCGGCTTTCAACACTCCCGTGGCGGCCGTTCTGTTCACTCTGGAAGAAGTAATGGGCGATCTGCACGCGCCCGTCCTGGGGTCAATCGTGCTGGGCTCGGCGACGTCCTGGGTGACGCTGCATCTGGTGCTGGGCGATGAGCCGCTGTTTCACGTGCCCTCCTATCAGCTTGTCAGCCCCATTGAATTCATCACGTACGCGTTGCTGGGAATCGCAGGCGGATTAGTTTCGGTAGCGTTCGTCAAACTACTGCTGGCAATTCGTAAGTATTTTCTGGCTCTGCCCAAGTGGAGCGAATGGATGCAGCCGGCTGCCGGAGGTTTGGCGGTAGGTCTGATGGGATGGTTCGTTCCCGATGTTCTCGGGGTCGGGTACAGCCACGTGAGCGAGGCGCTCAACGGCCAAATGACGCTCGAAATCATGGCGCTGCTGGTGCTATTGAAAGTGGTCGCAACAGCCAGTCTGCTATGGGACCGGAAATGCGGGCGGCATCTTCGGCCCGGCTCTATTTATTGGGGCAATGCTGGGCGGAACGGTAGGAACCGTGGCTCATCAGATCCTGCCGGATTTCACGGGCGGCGTGGGCGCGTATGCTCTGGTGGGCATGGGCGCGCTGTTTGCCGGCATTGTCCGCGTACCGCTCACGTCGGTGATCATGATCTTTGAAATGACGCGCGATTATTCCATCATCGTGCCGCTCATGATCGCGAACCTGATCAGCTTTTATATCTCATATCGCCTGCAAGAAGAGCCGATCTACGAAGCGCTGCAGCATCAGGACGGGATTCACCTGCCGTCCGGTCTGCGCTACCGGCAGGGATTATTGATCGTAAGCGATGCCGCCGTGGCCCCATTGCATGTGCTGGCCAGAACAGATCGCGTGGAAGATGCGCAGAGCTTTCTTCAAGCGGATCGGGATGCATGGCCCGTGATGGACGGCGGACGTCTGGCTGGCATGATCACGCTGGCGCAGGTGCAGCAGGAAATGGCGGCCGGCCACGGAGACCGGGTGCTAGGTGAATTGCTGCCGGTGGATGTACCGAACCCCTTCCTGAGCGCCGAGAGCTTTCCGCATTTGCACATGGATCATCCGCTGGACATGGCGCTGCGGCGCATGGCGCATACCAAGTTGAACGTGCTGCCGGTAGTGGGGCGAGCCGACATTCGCGATCTGAAGGGCGTAGTCTCGCTGAAGGATATCTTGCAGGCCTATGGCGTCGCCGGAGAGAAAAGCGAAGCGCAGGCAGCGAGCGAAGAGGTTCACCCATCCACACGGCTGGTGCCGGGGGTGATCGCGGCCGGCCTGGCGGTGCTGCTGGTGATTGGTTTCATCAATTACTACTATCGGTCCGAGCGGTCGCAGCGCGCCGAACAATATTACAAATCCGGCAACGATTTGCTGCGGCAGGATCGCGACGATGAAGCCGTGCAGCAGTTTCGCGAGGCTCTGTCGGGCGCCCCAGGGAACATGCAGTACCGGCTGGCTTTGGGCTTGGCGCTGGCCAAGGACAAACACCTGGCGGAAGCGTCTGCCTATCTGACTGCCTTCTTAAAGCGCGATCCGGAAAATGCGCTGGCCAACCTGGGGGAAGCAGAGATTGAAGCAGCGGAGGGTAAGACCGCGGATGCCGTGAAGTTCTATCGCCGCGCCATTGATGGAGCGTGGCTGGCCGGTCAGGATCAGAAGCGCATGCAGACTCGTTTCGACTTGGTCTCCCTCCTGCAAAAGACCGGACAACGTACGCAGGCCATCGCCGAGTTATTAGCGGCCTTGGGTCCGGCGGCGCACGATACCGCCGTGAAGAACAAAATCGGGAAGCTGTTGCTCAGCTATGGCGCTCCTCGCGAAGCCGCGGACGTATTTCGCAACATGATTCAGACCAACGATCGGGACGCGGATGCGTACGCGGGTCTGGGCGCGGCTGAGCTTGCCATGGAAAATTACCAAGACGCCCGCGCTGCCTTCCAGAAAGCGGTGCAATTGAACCCGACGGACGAGGCGAGCAAGACCCAACTCGATCTCAGCGATCGGGTGCTGGCGCTCGATCCGAACGCACGCGGTTTGAGGGCCGCCGAGCGTTACGAGCGGAGCAAAGAGCTGCTCCAGGCCGAAGTGACGCGATTCGACCAGTGCCGGCCGGATGGCCAAACGGTGGGTCAGAGTCAAGCCCAAGCCGACCCGGCCGAATCCGCTCGCAAGGCGCTGGCCAGTAACCCTCGCCGCACTGAGTTGGAAGATGCCGCCGATATGAATCTGTCGCTGGCTGAAAATCTTTGGAAACAGCAACCCAAGCCGTGCGTCGCGGCCGGAAGCGCACCCAATCCTAACGACCAGGCCATTGATCACGTACTAGCCCGGCTATCGAGACAATAGTCATCATTCGCAGTTTTCACGAGTGAACGGCCAGCCATCCGCCTCACACCGAAATCTTAGCGATTTGTCCCAGTACAACACCGCCGGGGCAATCGCTCTCACGGGTTCGACCAGAAATCGATTGGGATTGCGGGGAAAAGGGACGCCGCGCTGGCCGCGGAAGACGGAATCGCATTCACTCGCCTGACCGAAAACCAGAGCGCTGAAAATGAGCTGCCGCGTTTCTTCCGTTCTCGATCTCAAGAGGCACGGGAGCCTCAAGAAACACAAAAGGCCCCGGCGGCCACTCTCACCCAGCCACCGGGGCTTCGTTTTTTTGCGAACTTAGCAGAACAAACTAGTTGGCTTGCGCTTGCGTGATGTGGGTCCGGCGATTCTTCTGCCAGCAGTCTTCATCGTGCTCGGTACACACCGGTTTATCTTTACCGTAGCTAACAACCGCCAGCTGGTTGTCCGGCAGCCCCAAGTTGGCCAGATACTCTCTGGTCTGTTTGGCGCGCGCATCGCCCAGAGCCAGGTTATACTCTTCCGATCCGCGCTCGTCGGCAAAACCTTCCACCGTGAGCTTAAAATCCGGATATTGTTTAATGATGTCAGCCAATGTCTGGGCGTCTTTTTTCAGAGCAGCTTCGGCGTCCGGACGCAGCGTGTGCTTGTTGTAATCGAAATAAGCATCCTGAATGCGGTTCAGCAAATCCTGGATGCGGGCACGGGTGGCGGCATCCGGCAACCGCGAGGGAGTACTAGAAGCCGCCTGGGTTGGCTGAGAATAGTTCTGTGCCGGTGTTGGCCGCGACGCAACGGCTGGCGTGCTGCGTTCCGGAGTCGGCGGGGGTGGCGCCTTCGCAGCAACCTTTTTCGCACAACCGGAGAAAGTCAGCGTAAGCGCTGTCAAGGCCGCGCAAGCCAAGAATCGTAATTTCATCCAAAGCCTCCTAAGCTTTCGTAGTTACAGCATAGCGGCGCGTAATGCGGCAAGAGAATCCCGTTGGCACTGTATTTCGGCTCAGATCACCTTAAGGAAGGTTCATTACTGTACTACAGGATGGACCTGATTCCCGTATTCCACGCCAGGTTCTACCTTAGAGAAGATGTGGTTCCGTCCCGTCGCCGAGCTACTCCCGCATAGTGTCCGCTTCACTGGCGCCAGCTACACTGGTAGAAGCATGCGGCAGCGCCCCGGAGTGCTTCTGGTAGCGGGATTTGGCGGTTTGCTGCTCATCATGGCGGCGGCCGAAGCGGGGGCGCTTCAGTTCCTGAATAGCCTGCGCCACAACGACACCGCGCTGCAGGCACGCTTCCTGGCGCGCAACCGCACGCTGGAGCGAATTCGATCCAACATTTATTTGTCGGGTACATTCGTGCGGGATTCGCTCCTGGCTCCGGAACAATCCGGCGCACAGGCGCAAATGGCCACGCTCGAAGGGCTGCGGCGCGATTCCGAGAATGCCCTGAACAGCTACGCCTCGGCTCTGGAACCGGAAGAAGCGGCGCCGTTCCAGGACTTACGCTCTCAAATTGAGGCCTATTGGAAGGTGCTGGACCGCACTTTCGCCTGGACCGCGGAAGAGCGCGGTAAATTCCGCTACGCCTTCTTTTACGAAGAACTGGTTCCCCGCCGCACATCCATGCTGCAGATCGCCGATCGTATCGAAACGTTAAACGAGGAAGCGCTGCGGCGTGGCGACATGAAGCTCGGCGATTTATTCGGGCGGCTGCAATTTGGATTGCTGGCGATGATCGCCATCACGCTGCTGGGGGGCGCCACTCTGGCGGCATTCACCATTTTCCACATCTTGAAACTGGAGGCAGAAGTCCAGCGGCGGCTGACCGAAAGCGTTCACTCACAAGCCAGTTTGCAGGAGCTGTCGGCCCGGCTGGTGCGCGCGCAGGAAGAAGAGCGGCGCGCTTTGTCTCGCGAGTTGCATGACGAAGTGGCCCAGGCGTTTTCGGCGGTACTGATGGAAGCCGAGAACCTGCTCGATTTGGATCCCGCTCCAGAAGTCCGGTCGCATCTGGATTCCATCCGCGGCGTGGCGGAAAAGGGCATGAACGAGATTCGAAATATGGCGCTGTTGCTGCGGCCTTCCATGCTGGACGATTTCGGGCTGCTGCCCGCGTTGGAGTGGCAGGCGCGCGAGATCGGCAAGCGCACCGGTTTGCGCGTGCAAGTCGCCAGCGAGATGGCGGGCGAACTGCCGGAGGAGCACAAGACTTGTGTGTATCGCGTAGTGCAGGAAGCGCTCAACAATTGCGCGCAGCACGCGCAGGCCAGTGCGGTGCAGGTGTTGGTCCGGCACGAGCCTGGGCAGATTCTCGTCACCGTGCAGGATGACGGCAGCGGGTTCGATCCCGAACGCGTGCGCGGCTTGGGGATTCTCGGAATGGAAGAGCGCGTACGGCACCTAGGCGGCGTGTTCCAGCTTGACTCGCGGCCCGGGCGCGGTACTCTGTTGCGCGTCACGTTGCCTCTGGCGGCCATAGGCCAGCCGGCTATGCCGCGGCCGACCGAACTCGGTGATGTCCTGACTGAGGAACCCGAGCATGTCACCGAAATTGTGTGGAACGGAGGCCTGCCGGATGGAGCAGATTCGCATTCTGCTGGCTGACGATCACAACATCCTGCGCGACGGGATGCGCTTGCTGCTTGAGAGGCAGCCGGGATTCGTGGTGGTGGGTGAGGCGGCCGATGGCCGCGAGACGCTGCAGCTGGCGCAGGATCACCGGCCGGACGTGGTGGTGATGGATATTGCTATGCCGAACATGAACGGCATCGAAGCCACCCGGCGCATCGTCGAGAAGCATCCTCATATCGGCGTCGTGATCCTCAGCATGCACCATGACGAGAGCTACGTGATCCGGTCGCTAAAGGCCGGCGCGCGGGCGTACCTGCTGAAGGACGCAGTGAAATCCGAACTGATCCTGGCCATAGAGGCGGTGGTGGACGGCCGATCCTTCTTCAGTCCCAAGGTGAGCCGGATTCTTCAAGAGGATTATTTTCAAGCGCTGGGCCGCAAGGACGCCGACAGCAGCTACGACCTGCTGACCGATCGGGAGCGTGAGATTCTACAGATGGTCGCCGAAGGCAAGACCAACAAAGAGGTCGCGAACACCCTGAATCTCAGCCTTTATACTGTCGACACCCACCGCACCCACATTTTGCAGAAATTGAATCTGCACAGCGTGCCGGAGCTGATTCTCTACGCGGTGCGCAAGGGCATCATCGCGTGATGCGCTAGGCGGTTTCAGCTCAGTTAGTCACCGTCAACTTGGCCGCCTGGCTGGCAACCCCTCCCACCGTCACTACTACTTGCTGCACGCCGGTCGGCGTATTAGCCGGAACTTGGTAATTGATTTGCGTCACTCCCACTAGGCCCACGGGGATGCCGATGAACTGGATGGTCGCGGGCTGTCCGGCCACCATCAGCGTCACGGGAAGTTTGGGTCTGGGGAGCTGCGATGGCGGAGTTCCCGATGAGGGAGAAACACCGTCGGTCAGCGCCGGAGAAACCTGCCCTTCCCCGGTAATGAAAACCGTGGTGATTTGTCCGGCCGCGGCGCTCGAAAATGGAGCCGCCGTGAATCCATCGGTCATGAAGATTCCCGGCGCGGCCGGCACAATTTTAAGGTTGTAGTTGACGTTGACGTAGGGATTGCCAACCGTCAGCGTGTTGGCTCCAGGCTGGGTTTCATAGGGAATCTGAATATTCACTTGATTGGGCGAAACGTAGTACAACGGAGCGGTCACGCCGTTGACTAGCGCCTCAAAACCGGCCAGGTACTGCGGTAGCGGAATGGTGCCCGCGGACTGGACGAAATTGCCCAGCGCCGTTCCATAGACACTCAAAAGCATGCCGGGCGCATAGGATTGCCGGCCTGACGCGGCGTTGCTCGCGCCACCGACTACCAGCTGCGCTTGCGGTCCGTCGAATGGAACCGAGAGCGTCTGCGTCCACGAATTACCGTTCGCGTCCGTACCCTTGAATTCGAATATCACGCTGGTGGGAACGGACAGATTGGCAAGCCCCAGGCCGGTAGAGGAAACCGAGCCGTCGGCGGCCAGTGACGTTGTGCCGAAAACGGTGGCGACGTTGTAGCTGGCGCCGTTGATGGTGAAGCCGGTAAGCGTGGTGGCCACTCCCGCTTCTTCTGTAAGCGTGATAGTGAATGTCCAGGGATCTCCACCGCGTGTAATTTGCTCAAATACCGGATTGTTATCGATGGAGGGAACCACCGCGGCCGCGGTGGGCGCCTGGCTGCTCCACTGGTGGACAAAGTTGTAGGCATCCGGAGAACCAAGGCCGCTAGCCTGGTCGTACCTCGGCCCCGCGTTATATCCGATGGTGCCTGTGGTGCAGTTGGGCGAACCAATCACGCACGGGACGCTGTTGTTGCCGGACGTAATATCGTGAAAAATTCCCGGCGTATTCTGCGCCATCCGGTAAAGCGTCGGATTGATATTGCCCAATCCGGCCACCTGCGCGCCGCCGGACACCAGATACTCGTTGAGCAGGGCTACGATACCCGCCATGGTAGGGGCCGCCATGGACGTACCCCCGTAGATCTGCAGGGAGCCTCCGGTGTAGACATAGTAACCGTCGTGATCGGGCGACGAAGCAATCGAAAGATCCGGAACATGGCGAAAGCTGTCGTTGGGGACGCCCGGCCCGGCTTGCCATACCGGCTTCGCAAAAATGGAACTGGCTCCCCCGCCGCCCGCCGCCAGTCCGCCGCCCACGCTGGTGTCGTTCCACACCATCTCGGGAATGTAGGACAGCGCGGAGCCTCCGTTGGACCCATTGGTGCCGCTCCAATAATTCCCGCGCCCTTCGTCGAATTCCGAGCCGCCCATGGAAGTCACTTCGGGGATGCTGCCGGGCGCGTCCACGGCCAACCCGTCCTGCGCGATGACGGCGTCCTGGTCTTCGCAATCCGCCGCGCCAGCATCGCCGGCCGCCGCCAGCCAGGTGATGCCCTCCGCATTGGCCTGCTGCGCGGTTTGGCGTTCGCTCGGCAGATCGATCAAGTCAGCGCCTTCGCACAGGCCGTAGCTCATGCTGATGACGGGAGCATAGGCCTGATCCACGGCTTCCTGCAACGAAGTGAAGACATCGGGGGAATATACGAAAATGATGTTGGCATTTCGTGCCACCGCGCCCGACCATTCCAGATCCAGGTCGGCTTCCGGCAAATCGCCCTGGCTGATGCCCGGGTCGGCCTGCCCGGGACCAGAATCTGCTGCAGGTTAATCGCGGGCAGACTGTACATGCTGCGAAATGCATTGATATCGGAAACATTGATGTCGGTCTGTCCCACGATGACCAGCTTCTGGCCCGTGCCATCAATACCGGCCGCATAAAGCGGCGCTACGTCGTAAATAATCGCGAAATCGCCGGGAGCCATTTGGTGTTCCCCGCTGGCGGTGGTGTTCCGCGGACCCACGCCGCGTAATTTATTGAGCGGTTTGAGACGGTAGTCGTTCAACCCTCGGACACCCAGCACCATATTGGAGAGCGCAGCAGGTATTGAGGGATTGGTGGAGTTGGCGTAGTGCAGCTTTCCATTTTCGAGGTACTGATGAATCTGCGTATGAAACGCATTCTCCACTTGCTGGGCCGTGCCGCTGAACTCAACCCAGGTGCGGCTACGGGCCACGCGCCGCACTTGCAGGCCTTGCGCCTTAAGCCAGGCTGTAATTCGGTTGATGTCACTCCGGCTTACACCAAAGCGAGCGGCATATTGCTCCGGCGTCAGCCACTTGTGGTAATCGGCGGAAGCTGGATTCTGCTGGTTCGCCAGTAACTGCTGAAGCACAATTTGCTGGCTGGCCGACGGCTTGAGGTAAATAGTGACAGCCGGCATCGGAAAAGATGCAGGTACCGGACCGCGGTCAAAGGCCGGCCGCGCGCGCGGGGGTACGTTACCGGCCAACGCAACCATTCGTGTGTTGTCGATCGGCCCGCTAAGGCGGTCCGGTTGCGCCAGCAGCATAAAGGTCAAAAGGCCCGTAGTGAAGACAAAAAAGGTATACCGCAAAAGAGTGCGCATAAAGTGGGAGCCAGTTCTAGGATGGATCTCTTGAAGTGCCGGTTTCAAGGGGTTTACCTGAATTCGATAGACTAAACACCAATGCAGGCCGTTTCGAGCAGAGTCGCGATGCTTGTGGCAATTAGCGTGACTCCGCTATTCACCGCGGACGCGCCGTCGCCATTTTCCGGCCGATGGGACCTGACCGTTGTAACATCCAAAGGCGCCTATCCTTCATTGGTCTACCCCTCCTGGCTGGAATTTGCCGACGAAGATGGAACACCCGCCGTTCGCATAGTGGGCCGCACCGGCAGCGTCCATACCGCGCGCAGCGCAAAAGTGGAGGGAACGAAGCTGACTTTTGAAGACGGCTCCGTGCTATGGCAGATGTCGGTGAAAGACCACAAACTCACAGGACAGATTCCGGATGGCCAGGTCACCGGAGTTCCCGCACCTTCGCTAAACCATGCGGCGCCCGCCGCCTGGAGCAGTCCTGAGCCGCTGTTTAGCGGGCATGACCTTACGGGTTGGGAACCCGATAATCCCGCGGCCAATCATTGGATCGCCCAAAACGGCGAGCTTCAGAACCTCCAAGCCGGCGCTAATATCCGCACCACCCGGAAATTTGGCGACTTCAAATTGCATATCGAATACAATTGCCCGCGCGGCGGCAACAGCGGCGTTTATTTGCGCGGCCGCTACGAAGTGCAGGTGGAGTATGAGCCGCCCGGCAAGAACGACGCCTTCCATGCCATGGGATCGATTTACGGATTTATTTCCCCCGCTACCCAAGTGGACCCGCGTCCTGGCCAGTGGGAAGGCTATGATGTGACGCTGGTAGGGCGCAATGTCACGGTGGTTCGCGATGGCGTGCTCATCATCGATAAGGTCGACATTCCTGGTATTACGGGCGGCGCTATCGACAGCCGGGAAGGCGAACCTGGACCCATCTATCTGCAAGGCGATCACACCGGCGGATTGAAATACCGCAACATTACCATCTCAGTCCCGCAGAACTGAAGCAGTTCAAGCGTGTCGCTCGCTGGACGGACAGTCCAAAAATAGCGACTCGACTGCCACGGAAAAACTGAAGTTGAACGCATGTCCATTGTTCTGCGCGATCGGTCCGTTGGCACAAGAGTTGCCAAGCATAATGCGAGAGAGATGAATATGGCTAAAATCTATCGCGCAGTGGTTCTCATGATGATCGCCGGCTCCCTGGCTTTTTCACAACAGGTTCTGTTGTTGACAACTGGCACGCAGTTGCAGGGAAGATATGACGGCGGGGATTCCAACACGGTCAAGTTTATCGACCAGCAGGGAGGCAGGCACAAGTTTAATATCTCGCTGATTCAGAGCCTGGTGTTCAGTGGCCCACTGCCAACGTCGTTTCCAGCGTCCACGGCTGTTCCTGCGGCCTTAATCGAACGAGGCTACGTCGATTCAGACGCCGAGCCCTCATCCGGCTGGAGCCGCGGATCCGCAATTCCGGCCGGCGCCGAAATTTTAGTACGCAGCATCGATTCCATCGATGTCCGGCGTCCTGACCCGCGACAGCACTTCCTCGCATCCATTGAGCGGGATGTATTGGATTCCGACGGACGCGTGGCCATTCCGCGCGGCTCCGCGGCGCACTTAATCGCGCACGACGTCGGCAAAGGAGATATCGCCATTGACCTGCGCTCGGTAAGCATCAACGGGCGGCGGCATATCCTGAATAGCTCAAATATCACCGGCGTACACACGCGCGACGGAATCGGCGCCAACCAACGCACCGGCGCATTTGTCGGAGGTGGAGCGCTTCTCGGCACCGTGCTGGGTGCGATTGCTGGAGGGGGCAGGGGCGCGGCCATCGGAGCAGTGGCCGGCGGTGCGGCAGGCGCGGGAACACAGGTACTGACGCGCGGTCCCAAACTGCACATCCCGTCAGAGACGGTGGTGAGCTTCCGGCTGGATCGGCCCGTGTATTTGTATCAATAGCAGTGAGGCGCTACTCTACGGTCAGCACCACCGGCTGTTCCACCATGGACGCCTTATTGGCCGTCAGAAATGCGATGTGGTAGCGGCCGGGCTTCAGGGCCGGCACTTGAAATTTGATCTTGTCGGCCGCGCGTTCCATGACGGTAAGTTTGGTATCGTCCTTGCCATCGGTAAGGTACACCCCCGCGACACTAGCTTTGTCCGCGTTCTCGCAAGTAATGGTCACCATATCCCCGCTCTTCGCGGTATCCGGATCTACGGCTGTGCATTTCGGCAAGCTTTGGAATGCCACAAGCGCCACAGGCAGAAACAAAGCAGCGATCAGCAACAGGGCAATCAACCACGTTTTCATAGGCGCCTCCAGTGGCCGCAATTATATACCTTCCCGACGCACTGTTCGCGCGCGAAACGCCCGGCGAGTAGACTGGTGGCAGAGTTCAACTCCAAGCTCGAAGGAGCCCCATGCCGAACGCAATTGAAACCTCCAGCGCGCCGCCGCCTCCGTTGACTGCCCTGGGCGAAGAAGAGCGCATGTTCCAGGACGCCGTGCGAAGCTTCGCGCGCGAACGCATTGCCCCCTACGTGCGGGAAATGGACGCGGCGGCCATATTCCGCAAGGACCTGCTGCACGAGATGTTCGAACTCGGGCTGATGGGCATCGAGATCCCGGAGCAATATGGCGGCCAGGGCGGCAGCTTCTTTCAGGCTGTCCTAGCGGTAGAGGCGCTGGCGGCCGTGGATCCTTCGGCGGCCGTTATCGTGGACGTGCAGAACACGATCGCCAACAACGTGATCATCCGATGGGGCACCGAAGACCAGAAGCGGCGCTATCTGCCGAAGCTGGCCAACGAAATGGTGGCTTCGTTTGCATTATCGGAGGCCGGATCGGGCTCCGATGCTTTCGCATTGGCGACGCGCGCGATCAAGCGTGGCGATGAATATTTCATCACCGGCCGCAAGCTTTGGATCACTAATGCCGCCGAGTCCGGCCTGTTCCTGTTATTCGCGAACGCGAATCCGGAAGCGGGCCATCGCGGCATCACTTGTTTCCTGGTGGAGCGCGAGTTCCCCGGATTTCAAGTTGGCAAAAAAGAAGACAAGCTGGGGATCCGCGCATCCTCAACATGTGAACTGATTCTGGATGACTGCCGCGTCCCCGCCGGCAACGTGCTGGGCGAGGTTGGCAAGGGCTACAAGATCGCCATTGAGACGTTGAACGAAGGGCGCATCGCGATTGGAGCGCAGATGACGGGACTGGCGCAAGGCGCGCTCGACCACGCCATCGCGTACGCCAAACAGCGGCAGCAGTTCGGAAAGGCCATCGCCGAGTTTCAGGGCGTACAGTTTGAACTGGCGCAGATGGCCACCGAGGTGGAAGCGGCGCGCTTGCTGGTCTACAACGCAGCCCGGTTGCGCGACGCGGGGCATCCCTATGTCACAGAGGCCGCGATGGCTAAGTATTTCGCATCGCAGGTGGCGGAGGACACGGCGTCACGCGCGGTGGAAATTTTCGGCGGCGTCGGTTTCACCAAGGATTATCCGGTGGAGAAACTGTATCGCGACGCCAAAATCGGCCGGATTTACGAAGGCACCACCAACATCCAAAAGCTGACCATCGCCAAACAAATCCTGGCGTAGGGACCAGTGATCAGGCGCTGGGCGCGGTTAGAATCCGCTGCAAGTTTCGCTCCACCAATTTCCGATCCTTGTCGCTGATGCCGGGAGTATCCAGGATTTGTTTGAGACGCGCCACCAGACGAGCGTTGGCGTCACCCATCGTGCGTTCCGTCGTGTCTGCCACTGGAAGTGTGTTCTGGTCTTCGTTCACGGTTGCTTAGCCAGTCTAACATCGGGCCCGTTGTTAGCCGTGAGCGATACTGCCTATTGCCCTCCCGGCCCACGCGCCGGACCTTGGAGTTTCTGCAAATCCTGGTTATTCTCCTGGCAGATGTACTCCAGCAGCTCTGTCCCCGGCATCAGCGTCGCGCTGCCGACGGTTGTAAATGGCTTGACGTATGTACCCGGATCGTCAATCGTAACTTCCATGGACATATGTCCCAGGTCCGTGCGCGTGAAGCGTTCCACGGTGTGAAGCTTTTCGGTGTGGGGGTGACCCTTGTAGTCGAACCAGAACTTGTCGTTGAAGCCCACCGTATCCACTACCAGCGTGTTTCCTTCCCAATGGCCGATCGAATGCCCGTACCAGGTGGGATCCGGATCGTCGGGATGCTTGCCATTCATGAAGATCTGCCGGAAGCTATGGATGTTCCCTTCGAAAAGAATGAAGTAATGCGTAGGCGTCTGCACGATCCTCCACGGATACGGCGATCCACGCGGAATACCGGCCGGCAGGCAGTTCGCCTCCGGATCTTCCTTCGATTGCCGGTGCTTCACAACCTCCTCCGCCCACGGAAGCATGACAACCTCACTGCCTGCTTTCAAACCCTTGGGATTGGCAATATCGGTACTGTTACTCCCACCGCCCAGCCACACTCCTGACAGGTCCGGCGTTCCGTCGGCCAGCTTGGGCGCCGGCCCGTCTGGCGCCAACTGCTGATTTCGATACAGTCCTATGTTCCCGGTTTTCGCTTGGGTCGGACCTTGCGTGGGACCCTGCTGCGCCATGAGCGAGAAAGCCGCCAACAGCGTCCCGCCGACGACGCTCGTAGTCACGCGCTTGCTCACGTATGTCGCCTTCATTCCTGATGCCTCATTTCGCAGGTTCATCCGCCGCCAGAAAAGTCAGTTTGTGTCCGTCTGGAAAAGTAATCACTCCGGCGCTAGCGTAATTGGAACTGTCCTTGGCTTGAATCCCGGTAACGCTGACCATATCGCCCGGTTTGATCGAGTTCCTGTGCCAGCCATTCCGAATCAGCACGTTCGGGCTGGCCAGTTCGAAATTCCAATTGGCTGTGTTGCCGCTTGAGTCCTTCACGTCCATATAGAAGTGTGCGTGCGGATTGGTCCACTCCACTTTCGTCACCACGCCGGCCAAGTCGACTTTCTTGTGCGAGTCGAATTCCGCGGCGCCGGAATGATGCGCCAGCGCCGGCAATGCCGAAGCCGACCATACCACGCAGGCGATTGCGATAGAGAGTACCAGTCTCATCGCCCATACCTCCGTGGGAAATTCTTTCACACCCGCACACGTTTCACAAGAGCCACGGTATTCACAAGAGCCGCCGTCACCTTCCCGCCTCCGGCTTCAGACTGCCCGCGCTATATTAAAAGGCAAGAGGCAATATGCGTTTCGTTGTTCCCGTTGCTCTGTTATTGGGCGCTCTGCTCACGGGGGCTGCCTTTGGCGCCACCCTCAACGATCCCGACCCTTCCCAAATTGACACCATCATCGCCAAGTTCGCCGCCAAGGAAGCCGCGTTCGCCAAGGCGCGAAGCAACTACACCTATCGCCAGACCGCGAAGGTGGAGACGCTCGATGACGGCGGCGGCGTCACCGGCAGGTGGGAAGAGGTGACCGATATCATTTTCTCGCCCGAAGGCGCGCGCATCGAAAAGGTCACCTACGCTCCACCTAACACGCTCACTGCCATCTCGCTGGATCCGGGCGACATTCAGGATCTTCGCGACGTGCAACCATTCGTGCTCACCACCGACGAAGTTCCGAAATATTTCATCCGCTACCTGGGCCGCGAGCAACTGGACGAGATCTCCACCTATGCCTTCGCCGTCAAGCCCAAAGCCATGGAATCCGGCCAGCGCTATTTCGAGGGGATCGTCTGGGTGGACGATCGCGACTTGCAAATCGTAAAGAGCTACGGCCGCGGTGAAGGCAGGAAGCAAAACGCGGATCATCAATATCCGAAGTTTGAAACGTACCGCGAACAGGTGGACGGGAAATATTGGTTCCCCACCTATACCATCGCGAACTCCACTCTGCACTTCAAGGAAAACGATCAGCGCATCAAGATGACCGTCAAATATCAGGACTACAAACAGTTCAAGAGCGACGTCCAGATCAAGTACGACGTGGATGATCCGTCGAAGACGCCGACGCCGTCCGCGCCGCCACCGCCGAACAAGTAATTGGCCCCTGCGACGCTGCCCATCGATGGTTTATTACCTTCGATTCGTCAATCGCTCGGACTCACGCCCAATCTGGTGATCGAAGCGCCGCCCGGCGCCGGGAAAACTACCCGTGTGCCGCCCGCGTTGCTCGGATTGGTGCGGGATCAGGTGCTGGTGTTGGAGCCTCGCCGGTTGGCCGCGCGATTGGCGGCGCGACGCGTGGCGCAAGAACTTGGCGAAAAGGTGGGCGAAACAGTCGGCTATCAGGTTCGTTTTGAAGAAGTGGGTGGCGCGCGAACGCGGCTTCGATTCGTTACCGGAGGCATTCTCACCCGCCGTCTGATTTCCGATCCGCTACTCGCGGGCGTGGACGCCGTGATCTTAGACGAGTTCCACGAGCGGCATTTGGAAACCGATCTGGCGCTGGCGTTGCTGCGGCGTTTGCAGCGCACCAAGCGGCCGGAACTGCGGATCGTCGTGATGTCGGCGACGCTGGACGCCGCGCCCATCGCGAGATATCTCGGCGATTGTCCGATCCTGCGTTCCGAAGGCCGCCTGTTCGAGCTTTCGATCGCGCATCAGCCCTATTCCGCGCTGCCGCTGGAAAAGCAGGTGGCGTCGGCACTGGAGAATGTCGTGGCGCAGTCACCCACCGGAGATGTACTGGTGTTCTTGCCGGGAGCCGCGGAAATCCGGCGCGCCGAGCGCGAATGCAGGCCGCTGGCAACCAAACAGGATCTCTTGGTACTCCCCTTGTACGGCGATTTGTCGCCGGCCGAGCAGGACCGCGCCGTCTCCCCGGCCAAACAGCGTAAAGTGATCCTTTCCACCAACGTCGCGGAAAGCTCCATTACCGTGGAAGGCGTCACGACCGTGATCGACAGCGGATTGGCGCGCATGGCGAGCGATTCGCCGTGGTCCGGTTTGCCGACACTGGAAGTGGCGCGTATCAGCAAGGCATCGGCCACGCAGCGCGCGGGCCGGGCAGCACGCACGGCGCCGGGCCGAGTCATCCGGCTCTACACGCTGGATGATTTTCATCGCCGGCGCGATCAGGATCCGCCCGAGATTCTACGGCGCGAGCTGTCGGAGCTCTGCCTCACTCTGCGGGCTATGGGAGTGAGCAATCCGCTCGAATTGGAATGGCTGGACCCTCCGCCATCGGCCGCCGTCAGTCGCGCTGAGGATTTGCTGGAGCGCTTGGGCGCACCAGGAGAATCGGCGCGCCGCATGGCCCGCTATCCATTGCATCCCCGCTTGGCTCGACTAGTGCTGGACGCTGTGGAACGCGGCACGGGTGAAGAAGGCTGCCGGGCGGCTGCGGCGCTCAGCTCCGGCGCGCGCACGCCATCGTGCGACTTGATGACACTCATCGACGCCCCATTCGACCCCGTCACTCAGCGCCATTTTGAACAGATTCGCCGCATCGTCCGGCCCTCCAGGCCACATGCACACGACCCTCACGCGTTGGCGCTTTCGATCCTTACCGCCTTCCCCGACCGTGTGGCCCGGCGCCGCAAAGACCATCAATTGCTGCTCGCATCCGGCGGTTCGGCGATGCTAGCCTGCGACGCGCGCGCGGAGTTCGTGGTGGCCGTGGAGGTTGAAGATCGCAGCGAAAAAGCTTTGCCTCTGGTGCGCCTGTACTGCGTAATCGAGCCGGAATGGCTGGTGGTCCTGTTTCCGGATCGCGTCAAGGAACGCGCGGGCGTCGAGTGGAATCGGTCCGCCGAACGCGTGGAGGCAGTGAGCGCGCTGCTCTACGACAATCTGGTCATCGAAGAAACGCGCAGCGGTGCGCCCGATCCCGAACAGGCCGCGGCTATGCTGGCGGATCGCGCGATCGAAGCGGGAATTGAGCGCTTTGTCGATCGCCAGGAATTAGAGCTGGCCCTCGCTCGCATTGCCTTTGCGTCGGAATACGCGGCTATTGCAAGGTTGGATGTCGAAACAGCCTTTCGTGAACTTTGCCGCGGATTGAAAAGCTTTGCCGAATTAAAGCACGCCGGCTCTTCCTTGATACCCACGCTCGAACAACGCGCCGGCGCAAGGCTCCTCAACGAAATCGCGCCCGGCCGGATTCGCCTGCCCAACGGACGCCAAACGAAAGTTAGCTACGAAGCCGGCAAGCCGCCTTGGATCGCATCGCGATTGCAAGATTTCTTCGGGATGCGCGAGACGCCTCGCATCGCCAACGGTAAGGTGGCGCTGGTGGTGCATTTGCTCGCGCCGAATAAGCGGCCGGTCCAGACCACGACGGACCTTACCGGGTTCTGGCAGCGTCTCTATCCGCAAGTGCGGCGGGAGTTGAGCCGCCGTTACCCCAAGCATGCCTGGCCCGAGGATCCGTATTCGGCGCGCGTAGACTGAGATTTATGCGTCGCGCTGTTGCAGCTCTGTTTTTGTTCGGGATTTCATTCGGCTACGTCGAGGCTGCTGTTGTCGTCTACCTGCGTGCCATTTACAATCCCATTCGCGCCCGGTTGCATCCGGAACGCGGCCCCAACGATTTGTTTCCGCTCATCACCCAAAAAGAACTCGCTAACGCCGGTCCCGAGAATTCCCGACGCCTTGCAATTGAAGTCGGCCGTGAAGCGGCAACCATGCTGATGCTGGGTTCGGTTGCATTAGCCGTAGCCGGGAATCTGCATGAGTGGATGGCGGCCTTTGTCATCGCGTTCGGAGTGTGGGACATCGCCTTCTATGCATTCTTGAGGCTGATGATTCACTGGCCGGAGTCACTCAATACCTGGGACATTCTGTTTCTGATTCCGCTGCCTTGGGTGGGCCCCGTTTGGGCGCCGGTAGTGGTGGCGCTCAGCATGATCGTCTGCGGCCTGATCTCTCTTCGCGCCGGAGGCCTGCGCGGCCGGCTGCCGCACTGGGCTGGAGTGCTGGCGGGCGCGGCGGTGATCGTGATCGCGTTCGTGTGGGATTTCCGCAACACAACCACGGGCGGAATTCCTAACCCTTTCAATTGGCCGCTTTTTCTGGTGGGAGAGGCGATTGCACTGGGCGCGTTTCTGCTTGCAGCAAAGTCTCCAGGATATCGGGAATCTCAAAAACTGCGCGATTCGTGATGGCCGCGGCGTTGGCGCGAAAGCGGGCAAGATTCGCCGGATCCAGCAATTCTCGCAACCCGCTATCGATCTCGCGGAACGACCGCAGCACCACGCCCACCTGTTTCTCTATAATCCATTCGGCGTTGTAGCGCTCCTGCGGAAGCGTCCAGGCATTGCGCTCCACCACCACCGGAAGCCGCATCGCGATGGCTTCGCTAATACTGCCCGGCCCAGGCTTGCCGACGAAGAAATCGGAAAGATGCATGTAGTAGGGAATCTCGCTGGTGAACTCTTCCACATACTTCGGAAACTTCGTTTGCATGCCGCGCAGATGTTCGGCCAGTTTCTTGTTGCGCCCGCAAATGAAGATGAACTGCGCGTTCGCATTTACCCGCCGCGCGATTTCCGGCATTACGCTCGACCCTTGGCCGCCGAACAGCACCAGCCCGGTGGGTAAGTCAGGATCCAGGCCCAACCGCAGGCGTTCCGATACCCGATCCGCGGTCACCGGCTGATAGAAGCTGGGGCGCAGAATCATTCCCGAAGTCGCGAAAATGTGGTCCCGCGGGTGGCCCAGCGCGCGCGCCTGTTCTACCGCCTTTGGAGTGCCGCAAATCAAATATTGATCCTGCTGTTCGATCCAAAAGTGCGGAGGATAATCCGCCAGGTCCGTCAGGATGGTCACCAGCGGCGTGGCGGGCGAACTTTGGCGCAAGCTCTCACACAGAGCCCGATTGAAATTCGGGATCAGCGAAACCACCAGATCGCGCTCGCCCTGCTTCCAGAATTCGCGGAGCAGCCGCACTTGGCCCCCGTGGTACAGCCGAATCAGCCCGTGCATCAGTACCGTGCCCTGCGCCGACCCCAGCGTCCAGCCCTTTTGCAGCATGACGTTGTATACGTCTTGCATCCGGATTCCGGTATATTTGCGAAAAATATCCAGCGGATCGAGTATTTCCTGGAGATTTACCAGCCGAATTTCCCATGGGCGGTCCTGCTGCTCGATGACAGCTTTGAGGGCGTTGGCGGCAGAGCGATGGCCTCCGCCCGCGTCGAAGAACAGGAAGTCCAGCCGCTGCACTACTTGGGACCTCTGGGCTGCGCTAGATCCAGCCGTTTCAGGCCGGGAAAGAGGTGAATTCGCGTAGTACTTTGCAAAGAACAGTTTGTCACAGTTACGTTTGCAGTCAAGATTGATTTACTCGAAACCATTTCTTCAACAGAATGTAACGGGGCCGGCAGTATATTCTGAAGTAGGATGGTGCGAAGTCTTATCACGAAGGGCGACCATAGCGTGATGCGCCGTGCCAACAATTGGGAGGCGCCGCGCTGGGTGCGCCTGTACGTCATCAGCGCTACGCGCGGGGGCGACGGCTGGCTGTGGTACGCGATGGGGCTGGCAATCGCGCTGCTGGGCGGCAAGACCCGCTTTGAAGCCGTGGGCGCCGCAGGTTTGTCATCCGTCCTGAGCATTCTCCTGTTCATCTGCCTCAAGCGCCTGACGGGACGCCGCCGTCCGTGCCAGATCGAGCCGCATTGCTGGGCCACGCTGCTTCCACCCGATCAATTCTCTTTCCCGTCCGGCCACACCATGACGGCCTTCGCCGTCGCCATACCCCTGTCGCTGTTTTATCCTACGCTGACCATCGGCTTGCTGTTCTGCGCTCTCAGTATCGCGATGTCGCGCATTCTGCTCGGCATGCATTTCCTGAGTGACGTGGTGGCGGGCGCTCTGATCGGAACGGGGCTGGGATACCTCGGCTACTTCGCCTTCCAAATTTCTTAGCTTCTGCGGTGCGTTTCTAATATAATTCGGCTTGATGTCACATCGGGTAACGTTGATGATGGCGCTTGCGGCCTCCGTCCTCAGCCATGCACAAACCACTTCGCCAAAACGCGCCTGCGCGGAACTGCTCAAGTTTGACGTTCTGGCGGTGGAGTTTTCCAAGGCGGAAGCGGTTCCAGCCCGCGCCGCCCTACCTGCATACTGTTTAGTGCAGGGGACGATCAACAAGCGGATCGGGAACGGTGGCCAACAATTTGGAATCGGTTTCGAATTGCGTTTACCCGATTCCTGGACGGGGCGCTTTCTGTTTCAGGGAGGCGGCGGCATGGATGGCCTGGTGCGGCCCGCTACCGGTGCCGTACCGATCTCGGGCTCCACGGCTGTGCCGGCGCTGGCGCGCGGGTTTGCGGTGGCATCCACCGACTCCGGGCATCAGGGGAAAGGCGGGCCATTTGCGGCGCCTTCCGATTCCTCATTCGGCAGCGATCAGCAGGCGCGCGTAGATCAAGCCTACGGCGGTTTCATCGCTGTGACGCAACTGGCGCGACGGATGATCGCAAGCTATTATGGGCGGCCCTGGAAAAAATCGTACTTCATGGGCTGCTCCAATGGCGGCCGGCAGGCGCTTCTTGCAGCGCAGCGCTTTCCGCTCGAATTCGATGGAGTGTTGTCGGTGGCGCCGGCCGCTCGCGTAGGCACGACGACCATCAGTTCGGTTTGGGAAACCATCGCGTTCTCTGCAATTGCTCCGAAGGATTCAGCGGGCCGCCCGATCCTGTCCAAGGCGTTCTCAAACAGCGACCTCACCCTCCTGAGTAAAGCTGTGACCGACGCTTGCGACGCCCAGGACGGAGTGAAGGACGGACTCATCTTCAATACCAAAGCATGCTCCTTCGATCCGGCGGTGCTGGCCTGCCAGGGGGCCAAGACCGACGCGTGCCTCTCACTGCAACAGGTGGACGTTTTGAAAAAAGTATTCGCTGGTCCGAAGAATTCGCGCGGCGAAGCGCTGTATTCGGACTGGCCTTATGACGCCGGCATCGCTGCACCCGGCTGGCGCGCCCTGAAACTGGGCACTTCAGAGTCCGCTACGCCCAATTCGGCGGACGTGCTTCTGATGTTCAGCGGGCTCAAAGGTTTTTTCTTTACGCCACCAGCGCCGGACTTCGATCCCATGAAGTTCAACTTCGACACAGATCCAGCGCGGCTCAACGACACCGGCGTTCTGCAGGATTCCATGCTCACATTTCTTTCGACGTTCTCAGAACATGGCAATAAGCTGATCATGATTCACGGGATGAGCGATCCGTTCTTTTCGGCTTACGACACGGCGCGCTACTACGAGCGCGTGGTGCGCGATAACGGCGGGTTGGAAAAGACCCACCCGTGGGTACGCTTCTTCGAAGTTCCTGGCATGAATCACTGCGGCGGAGGTCCGGCGCTGGAGGATTTCGACCCGTTGACCGCACTGGTGGATTGGACCGAGAACAATCAGGCGCCCGAGCACATGCAGGCCAAGGGCAAGTCGTTTCCCGGCGTCAGCCGGCCGGTATGCGCTTATCCCACTTTTCCGCATTACAGCGGTACGGGGTCGCAGAACGATGCGGCCAATTTCGAATGTAAGTAAGCGCCGCTCCCATGTTACTATTCCATTGGCTTTGGTTCGCCGCAACCAGAGTCATCCGCCTTTAGCGTGAACGGCGACCCGCCATCACCCTCCCATTTTCCCAATTGAGGAGGATCACTATGAGTACCCTACCGCATCAGGTTGCATTGGTGTCGGATACTGCCACCGTCGGTTTTTCAGACGTGTCGGCGGTGGCCGCGGCGTTGCAGAAGCAGGCGACTCGAGATTTCGGGCCGGTCTGGCAGGTAAGCGCTTCTGTGAGCGCGTTCGCCGCCTTGGAATCCGTCCCGGTGGACTATTGGCCGGTGATCATTCGCGATGACATCGATCAGCCAGGCGCGGGCGGCTATCATACCGACGAGAATGGACAACCCTTCTCGCTGGTGCAGGCCGACGATCAGTGGCAGCTGACCGCGAGTCACGAGACGCTCGAGATGCTGGCCGACCCATTCGGGAATCGCACCATCGCGGGTGCGCCGCCGCCCCAGGCGCCCCAAGCGATCACCGAGCTAGGGCGGGTACTATACTTGGTGGAAGTTTGCGATCCCTGCGAAGACGAGCAATTCGCCTATGGCGTGAACGGGCGGCAGCTCTCCGATTTTATTACGCCCCACTACTACGATCCCAACGGCGCTACCGGCACACTTTACAGCTTTCGGGGAAACCTGAAGGGCCCCCATACGGTGCTCGAAAATGGCTACGTGAGCTTCGGCAATCCGGTGACGAACCAGTGGTACCAGGTCCTGATGACCAATGGCCAGCCGCAGGTGCGCGATCTGGGCAAGCTGAACCGGAACGGCAGGAGTCTGCGCGAAACTATCGACGATCTGGTACGCAACGTCCGGAAAAGTGAGAACTACCGCACCAGGAATCCGGCAGCCGCGAATCTCGCTGGGGCGGGGGGAACTATCGCCGATTCCAGCCGAGCGCGGGCCAAATCATTGCGGGAGTTCATCGGGCGGCTTTAGCCTTGGCTTGACTGCGAGGAAATAAGCTCCCTACAATTAGGTAGTGTCCATAAAGGAGGCCGTATGTTCCGATCAATAGGCTTCCCTGAGCTGGTGGTCATTTTGGTAGTCGCCGTTCTGCTGTTTGGCGGAAAGAAGATTCCTGAGGTGGCGAAAGGTTTGGGCGAAGGTATTAAGAACTTCAAGAACGCTCTGAAGACAGAGGAACACGACGTCGACGATAAGAAGCAGGCGTAAGGCTTCCTGGATTTGCTCGCACCTAGAGCGGACCTGAATCGACTTTAGAAAGCAAAACCCCCGCGAGGCTACGCGGGGGTTTGTGTTTTTAGACGGACGCTACCTTGAAAACCTGCCGCGCCGCTACTTCTTCTTGGGGGGTACGATCGCGTCTTTTACGGCTTTCGCTACCCGGAATTTCACTACTTTCTTAGCTGGGATCTTGATAGCCTCGCCGGTCGCGGGATTGCGGCCCATCCTAGCCTTGCGGTCCACCCGCACCAGGCGGCCGATGCCGGGAATCACAAACATGCCGTTTTTCTTGGTTTCACGAACGGCCAGATCAGAGAAACTTGTGACGAACTGCTTGGCTACCTTGGTGCTCGTACCGGTGGCGCCGGCCAGTTCCTTAATCACCTGCGTCTGCGTCAACTTAGCTGCTGCCATGTACTTCTCCTTGTCTTTACTTTGGGTCTCTTTCCTTGGGTAAGGTTCTGCCAATTTCGGCGGCGGTGTTTAAAACATAACCGTGCTGAATTGTTCCTACCAAATCATACGGGATGACAATCAAGTTGTAAAGAGAAGAATGCCTGAAATCCGCATTTTTCCTCAGTTTCCTGAGGTTAGCACGACTGGGAGCCCGATGGAATGGGCTTTTGGAGCTATCGGGCTGTTTCGGAGGCTGAATTTACGCGGTCCGGGCGGACTTCACGCGGTCTGAAGGGACTGACTCGGGTTGTGAGATTTCCGCCGGCTCCGCGACAGCAGGTGACCCAGTGGACGCTAAACCGAGTTGCCGGCGCAACTGAGCGTCTAAGCGATCCGCCAGGACGGGATTCTCTGTCAGGAAGGTACGCGCGTTCTCGCGCCCCTGCCCAATTCGCTCGCCGCCGAAGCTGAACCACGAGCCACTCTTCTCCACCAACTCCTGCGCCACGCCCAGGTCCAACAAATCCCCCTCGCGCGAGATCCCCATGCCATACAGGATATCCACCTCCACTTCGCGAAAGGGAGCGGCTACCTTGTTCTTGACGATTTTGATTTTGGTGCGGTTCCCGACAACTTGCTCTCCATCTTTGATGGCGGCCATCCGCCGCACCTCGGTCCGCACCGAAGAATAGAACTTCAACGCGCGGCCGCCGGTGGTGGTTTCCGGATTACCAAACATCACGCCGATCTTCTCCCGGATCTGGTTAATAAAGATGAGCAGGGTATTGGTTCGAGCCACGGTTCCAGTCAGCTTGCGCAGCGCTTGGGACATCAGCCGCGCGTGTAATCCCATATGACTGTCGCCCATCTCGCCGTCCAGTTCCGCTTTGGGGACCAGCGCCGCCACCGAATCCACCACCACAACGTCCACGCCCCCAGACCCGATCAAGGCGCCCGCGATCTCGAGCGCCTGCTCGCCATAATCCGGTTGCGAGACCAGGAGATTGTCCACGTCCACTCCCAGCTTGCGGGCATAGGCTGCATCGAGCGCGTGCTCGGCGTCGATGAACGCGGCCGCGCCCCCGGCTTTTTGCGCCTGCGCGATCACCTGCAAAGCCATGGTGGTCTTGCCTGAGGATTCCGGGCCAAAGATTTCGATGACGCGTCCGCGTGGAAAACCTCCCACGCCGAGCGCGTTGTCCACGGAAATGGAGCCGCTCGATATCACCGTCACCGGCAGCACGTTACGGGAGCCCAGGCGCAGGACGGAGCCCTTTCCGAACTGCTTGTCCATCTGGCTGAGCGCGGCATCAATGGCGCGCTGGCGGGCGTTGGTGTCGATTAAAGTAGTTTGGTCCTTCACGGCGAATTAGTGGCAGGCGCGCTAGCATCGTCTCAGGCAAACCTTAGAGCGCGCTGGTGCGGCCGTGCCAGCCGGGACTCAGCAAAACCGGCCTCAAGCATTCCAGGCGCGCGCCGATAAGTACCCACGTGGAGCCGCCAACCACCCCAGCTGTTTTGCCGGAATGCGAGCGTCGTTTTCGCGCCGCGTTTGCCGATGCCGCGATCGGCATGGCCATCATCGACGGCCAGGGAACATTCGTTTACGTCAATACCGCCCTGTGCCGGATGAGCGGTTTTCATGCGGAGGAGCTGTGTCAGATGCACTTTGGCGCAACACTCCATCCGGAAGACCGGGCGGCGCGCTTGGATGTCTTCCGGCGCATTCTGGCGGGGGAAATCGGCAGCTTCATCAACGAGCGGCGGTTGCTCCGCAAAGATGGAACTGTGGTGTGGGTGCGAACCAGTATCACGGTTCCCAACGAGCCGGACGGACCATTTCGAATCATTACGTTGGTAGAGGACATCACGGAAAGAAAACGAACCGAGGACGCCTTGCTGGCTTCCGAGGAGCGCTTCCGCATCGCCGCTGAGAACGCCAGCGACATGATCTACGAATGGGATTTGCGGAGCGGGGCAGTGGACGTGTTCGGGCCGGGGCATCAACACATGGGCGACTGGCCGGTGCCCCGCAGCTACGAAGCCTGGAAAAGCATGGTCCATCCGGAGGACCTGCCGCAAATTCTTCCCGAGCTCGCCCGCTATATAGAGAGCGGGGAACGCTACAGCGGCGATTTCCGGGTGCTCGGCCGGAGCGGGAAAATTTATCACTATTCCAATCGCGGACAAGCCATCCAAAGCGCCGCGGGCGAACCCTATAAGTGGATCGGACTCGCCACCGACGTCACCGAAGCCAAGCTGGCCGAGGAGGCCATCTCGCAACTGGCGGCGATTGTGCAATGCTCGGGGGACGCGATCATCGCAACCGACACTGCGGGAGCCATCACTACCTGGAACGACGGAGCGCAGCAACTGCTCGGCTACCTCGCGGCGGAGGCGCGAGCGCTGTCCATCGCCGGATTGTTCTCCTCTCAGGATCTGGCGCTCGAAATTCTCGTGCAAATTCAACAAGGGCAGTCCAGGCGTCAGGACGAAGCGATGTTCCAACGCCAGGATGGCGGCCAAGTCCCGGTTCTACTGAGCGTCTCTCCAGTCCGCACTGCCCAGGGCCAACTCACCGGGTCGGCCATCATCGCCCACGATATCAGCGTCCGCAAACGGGCCGAACAGGAGATGGCGCATCGGGCCTTGCATGACCACTTGACGGGACTGCCCAACCGTTTATCGCTCGCCCAGGGACTGGCCGACAGCATCGCCAGCGCCGACCTGGACGCCTCGGGAACAGCGGTCATCTTTGTGGATCTGGACGGCTTCAAATTTGTCAACGACACCTTGGGCCACGAGGTCGGCGATGTTCTTCTACAACAGGTGGCGCAGCGCCTGAGCGCCTGCGTGCGGCGCGGAGACCTGCTGGCTCGCATGGGCGGCGATGAATTTATGGTGGTAGTGAACGGAGTGACCGACGATCAGGTGGCTCAGAGCGTCGCGGACCGTCTGACCGCCGCCCTGCGGGATCCGTTCTTCATAGCTCATCACGAGCTCGTCGTCACAGCCAGTATGGGCATTAGTATTTATCCCAGAGACGGCACCGATGTCAGCGCGCTCCGGCGCAATGCCGACGCAGCCATGTATGAAGCCAAACAAGCCGGCAAGGATCGTATCCGCTTCTATCGTCCGGCCCTGGGCGCCGCTTTCCAAGCTCGCCTGGAAATGGAAACCGACCTCCGCCACGCGCTGGACCGCGGGGAACTGCGCCTGGATTACCAGCCGATGTTCACGGTAGCCGACAACCAGCAAACCGCCTACGAGGCGCTGTCCCGGTGGCCACATCCGGAGCTGGGCTTCGTGCCTCCCAGCCAATTCGTTCCCTTGGCGGAAGAGACCGGACTCATCTTCCGGCTGGGCGAGTGGGTGCTGCTGGAGGCGTGCCTGCAATGCCGCTGGTGGCAGGACCATGGAAAACCCTTGGTGCGCGTCGCCGTTAATGTTTCCCCCTTACAATTCGGCCGCGCCGATTTCGTAGATACCGTGCTGGACGTGCTGAGCGAAACGGGGCTGGCCGGCCACCTGCTGGATTTGGAACTGACCGAATCCGTCCTGATGCGCGATATTGACAGCGCCATCCCAAAAATGGCCCAGTTGCGGGAGCACGGAATCCGGATTTCAGTGGACGACTTCGGCACGGGCTACTCTTCGCTCGGTTATCTTCCCAAGCTGCCCTTCGACATACTCAAGATCGATCGTTGCTTTGTCACGCAGATCGGCGCCAATGACGCCGCTGTGCCGCTCATTCACGGGATGATTTCGCTGGCGCATAGTATCGGCAAGCGAGTGATTGTGGAAGGGGTCGAAACCCAGCGACAGTTGGACATGCTGCGCAATCTGGGTTGTGACGAGGTGCAAGGCTTCCTGCTGGGCCGTCCGGCGCGCCTGACGCGTCACGACGAACGGCCGCAAGAAATTGCAAGTGAGCAGCTAATTGCGTGAGGGGCGTTAACCCGCGATTCCGAGATAGCGGAAGCCGAAGCGTTCCAGCCGGACGCGGTCCAACGCGTTGCGCCCGTCGAGCACCAATGGCGTCCGCATCCGGCTGGCCATCACTTCCCAATCCAGTTCGCGATACTCCTGCCACTCGGTAACCAACACCAGAGCGTCCACATCGTCGGCAACTTCTTCCGGCGATTCGCAGCAGATCACGCCGATATCGGGATAATCCAGCTCAAATTTGTTCAACGCCACCGGGTCGTGAACCTTCACCTTGCAGCCGCGCTCCACCAGTTTGCGGGCAATATCGATGGCTGGAGCTTCGCGCAAATCGTCGGTATTGGGCTTAAATGCCAAACCCAGCAGACCGATGGTGCGGCCTTTCAGGATTTTCAATTCGCCCAACAGCTTCTCCACCACGCGCTCGCGCTGGCGGCGATTGATCTCCCGTGCGGCTTCGACGATCGGCATGCCAATGTTGTATTCCTTGGCCGTGGCCACCAGCGCCGACGTATCTTTGCCGAAGCAGGAACCGCCCCAGCCGATACCGGCCTGCAGAAAACGCGTTCCGATGCGGGCGTCCAGTCCGATACCTTTGGCCACTTGCGCAATATCGGCGCCGACCTTTTCGGCCAACTGTCCGATTTCGTTGATGTACGAAATCTTGGTCGCTAAAAACGCATTGGCGGCATACTTGATCAACTCGGCCGAAGCCAGATCGGTGGCAATCAACGGTACCGCGCCCAGTCCCTCGGGCCGGGGCAAATAAGGCGGCGGCGCGAACGTCTGATCCAGGATGGGGCGGTAGAGCGAATAGAGCACTTCCAATGCGCGGCTGTTGTCGGAACCCACCACCACGCGATCCGCATACAGGCTGTCATGCAACGCAGTGCCCTCACGTAAAAATTCCGGATTGGATGCCACCGAGAAGTGTCCGTTGGCTTTGCGCCCATGGTGTTGCTCGTAGGATTCGCGAACCAGGGAGCCAACCCAATTTCCGCTGCCGATGGGCACGGTGGATTTGTTCACCACCACCAGAAACTCGCCATCGTAGTGCTGTCCGATGCCTTGCGCCGCGGATCGAAGATATTTCAGGTCGGGACTGCCGTCGGGGGAAGGGGGGGTGCCCACCGCTATAAAAATGACGTCGGCATCTTTGACCGCACCCGCGTAATCGGTGCAGAACTGCAGGTTGGGTTCCGCCGCCGCCATCAGTTCCGTCAGGAAAGGCTCGTAGATGGGCGTCTTGCCGGCCTGCAGCAGTCCGATCTTCTTAGGATCGGAGTCGATACAAGTCACTTTGTGGCCCAGGTATCCAAGACACACACCAGTGGTCAAACCCACGTAGCCAGTTCCGATAATCGATACTTTCATTCCGTTCTTTAATCCCCTTCCCTACCGTAACAAAGACCGCGCTGGCCCACCAATGACTCATAGTACTAATTTGGTTAAGTAGGGTACCGGAGCGTATAGTCTAAGGCCTTCACCCAAACCGTTTCGGTGCTGTCACTTGCAGCTTCTTAGTTGTCAACCAGAAGTGGACGATTCCGAGCCGCGCCTGTTTCGAGCCGGCGCCCTGGCGGATACACTCCGCGCGGAGTGCGTTCAGGGTTTTGCCACAATGGGCGCCACCGTTTTCGGCTTGCAAATGGAAGCCGAGCTCCCTTACAATCGTTCGGAGTTTCTCTATTTATGGGATGTTTTTCCGGAAAACCCGGCTCCAGAGTGGCTGCCGCGCTGGTCCTTAGCGCTGCTCTGGCCCAGGAATTAGCCGGCGCACCGGAAGAATGGATCAAGCTCGAAACGCCGCATTTTGAGCTATACACAACAGCAGGCGAGAAAAAGGGCCGCGAAGCCATCCTGTATTTCGAACAGGTCCGCAGTTTTTTCATCCAAACGAGCCCCGCCAAGCGTGATGAGGCTCCAGTACGAATCGTTGCGTTTCGATCGGAAGGCGAGTACAAGCCATATCGGATGAACGCGGGCGCAGTGGCATATTACGCGCACAGCCGCAACCGCGAGTTCATCGTCATGCAGGACATATCAAGCGAGAACTATCCAGCCGCGATTCACGAATATACCCACCTGGTGATTGAGCGCGATGGCCTCAAGGTGCCGGTCTGGCTGAATGAAGGCTGGGCCGAACTTTATTCCAGCCTGAGACCGCAGGGAAACAAGGCGCTGGTCGGGGCTCTGCTGCCTGGCCGCTTGCAGGCGCTATTGAACTCGAGGTGGATCGATTTGCCGGTCCTGGCGTTGGTGGATCAAAATTCACCGATGTATAACGAAACGAATAAGGCCGGGATCTTTTATGCCGAGAGCTGGCTCCTGGTACACATGCTCTATTTCTCCGCCGACTACCGGGAGAATTTCTCTAAATTCGTTCTGACCGTAGCGAATGGGCAGGATACAGCGCAAGCCTTTCAGAGCGTCTTTGGGAAAGGGCTGAAGGAAGTACGGAAAGATCTGGATCGATACAGCAGAAGCAGCCAGTTCTACGGCGCGCTCTTCAACGTGAAGCTCGAAAAGTCGTCCGAAAACCCGCAAGTCTCGCAGGCCACGGCTCTCGAATCGGGGCTGGTTCTCGCCGACTTGTTGTCGATGGTCCACAAGCGGGATGAAGCGCTGCATGCATACGAACAATTGGCTAAGGAAAACCCTGGCCAGCCGGAGGCCGATGAGGCATTGGGATATCTGGCCTGGCAGGCGAACGATCGGAAGTCCGCCGCCGGATATTTTAAACACGCCTACGCGTCCGGAACCAGGAATGCGCAGATGTGCTTCGACTACGCGATGCTGGAATCGCAAGAAACACCAACCAGCAAGGAAGTTGTTTCTCTCTTGCGGAGAGCGCTCGAGCTCAAGCCTGATTACGTCGAGGCGCGCCTGGCGCTCGGTCTTACGCTTGCGAGCCAGGGGAGTTATGCGGAGGCTGCCGATCAGCTCCACCAGGTAAAGAAGGTCAACCCCGAGCAGGCCCCTTCCTATTTTCTCGCCTTGGCGTACTCGGACCTCGGCACGGGGCACCCGGATGAAGCGCGTAAGAACGCCGAGTCGGCCAGGAAGTGGGCTAAGAGCAGTGCGGATACCGAGCAGGCTGACTCTCTTCTGAAAACATTGGACGCGTCTCAGTCGGCCAGTGCCCAAACTCCAGGGCTCCCGCCGAAACCCACCCTGCAGACTAGCAATGACGCCGAAGGTACCGGCCGGCCGACGTTGCGGCACAGTCCCGCGCCGGACCAGGCGGTCCAGGTAAGCCCTCCACGAAACCCTTTTATTCAGGGAGGCGAACAAATGGCTCACATTGAGGGCGTGGCACAGCGCCTGGATTGCAGCGGCACCTCAGCGCGCCTCCACGTTCTGGCCGGGGGATCGGCGATAGTCTTTGAGATAGCCGATCCGAGCAGCGTACTGATTAAGCACTCGGGCGAAGCGCATCACGATTTCACCTGCGGCGCTCAAAAGCCGTTTCCCATCGCGGTGGATTACGCCGTTAAGCCCGATCCAAAAAAAGGTACCGCCGGAATCGTCCGGGAATTGGACTTCTAGCGGCGATCGAATGTCCAGTGCAACGCGAGCGTTTGTGGAATATAACAGACCCGATCGTCACACGCCTGATAGCGCAGCGATCCCTCGACGGCAAGCTGTCCGGGCGTGCCCGCGCCGATGGTAAGATCGCGAATCAGCCGAAAATGGTTCCGATACGCGGGAACCGTTTCGTCAATCGCCTTCAAATACAACTTCTCGGCGCGCGGGAAAACGGCCTCGTGCACTTGGGCCGCCGCGGACTGCTGCACTTTCCAATCAATCGGGATGTAGCCTTCCACGCCCGGCGCGTATACGTGCATATTCGGCTCCAGGTCAACATCGAGCGTCAGTGCAACCCGGTCGCCCGGCGCGACGCTCGAATCACTGGCGCCGATCCGCGCGGTAAGCTGTTTGCCTTCGATGTCGTTTAAGGGCTCCGGAGTCCATCCGAACTGATGGATCAAGATGGCGGCCGGCGTGTCGCTTGGATCGTACTTCGCGACGATGATATGCTTCGCGTTCAATACAATCCAGCCTGAACCATCCCCGCTTAGGTGGGAAGCTTCGATTCCCAGCTTGCGGAAAGCCCCTTGATGCTCGTCCAACCTGGCCAGCTTCGCCTGCGATGCTCCAAACAAAATCAGCGCGCCATTGGGCCCCAGCCGCACATTTGCGCCGGAAAAGCGGCTTCCGATGGGCTGGCCGATATCGATCGCGGCCGCAACCAGGGCGCAGAGTAAACTGAGGATTGTGAGCCGCCGCCTCATCTATGCAGTTTCATTATCGCTCGCCGGGTGTTGGTTCGCGGGTTGGTCCAGCGCCGGATCTGCCCCGGATTATCAGATCCAAGCCAATATCCGTTACGACCATTATGGGGAGACCGTCCTCGATATCCTGCAGCCCAGCGCCCCATCGCTGGCCGACCGGCCTGGGGTAATCGTCATTCACGGCGGCGGCTGGGTGCAAGGCAACAAGGAGGCCATGCTTGAGGAGTATTGCCTGCCCTTTGTGCGGCACGGCATGGTGGTGGCAAACGTCGAGTACCGGCTGGCCAGGTCGGCGCCTGCGCCGGCAGCGGTGAACGACGTTCTCAAAGCGGCGCAATGGTTCCTGGACCATGCTGCGCAGTACCAGGTGGACCCAAAGCGAATTCTGGTGACAGGTAGTTCGGCGGGTGGACATCTGGCGCTGATGACGGCGATGACGCCGGCGTCGGCCGGTCTAGGGGACCCGATCAAAATCGCCGCCGCGATCGATTTCTTCGGCATCGCGGATGTCGCCGATCAACTCACCGGACCCAATGAGCGGGATTACGCGGTCGCGTGGATTCCGGAGCAGCCCGATCGCATGGAACTGGCCCGGCGGGTCTCGCCGATCACCTATGTGCGCAAAGGATTGCCCCCAATTTTGGTCCTGCATGGCGACGCTGACCCCACCGTCCCCTACGAACAGAGCGTAACGCTCGTAAAAGCTCTCAAAGGTGCTGGCGACGAAGCCGAGCTGATTACCATCCCGGGCGGAAGGCACGGCTTCACGCCCGCCGAGATGGACCAGCTCTGGCCGCAGATTTTCCGATGGCTGAAGAAGCGCAAGATCGGTTCTTGAAGCAAGATCGGTTCTTGAATTTGGATCGATTGTTCGTGATCACCGGAGGGCCAGGCTCTGGAAAGAGTACCCTCATTGAGGCGTTGGTTGAGCACGGCGTTTGCACTATGCCGGAAGCCGGCCGTGCGATTATCCAGGACCAGTTGTCCATCGGCGGCCAAGCTTTGCCCTGGGCGGATCGAAGCGCTTTCGCCGAACTGATGTTGAGTTGGGAAATACGATCGTACCGGGCTGCGTTGCGGCTGAGCGGTCCTGTGGTTTTCGACCGTGGCGTGCCCGACGTGCTCGGTTACCTGCGCCTGAGCGGCCTGCCCGTCCCGTCCCATGTAGACCAGGCAGCGCGCATCTTCCGTTATCACCAACGCGTGTTTGTCGCGCCGCCGTGGCCTAAAATTTTCACGCCGGATGCGGAGCGTAAACAGTCTTTCGAAGAGGCCCAGGCTACCTATGAAATGATGGTCCAAACTTACTCTGAGCTGGGCTACAGCCCCGTTTCACTTCCGCTGGATTCGGTGGAAGCACGTGTGCGGTTCGTATTATCGGCCCTCGGCTGATTTAGGCCGGACTGCCACCGGCAAGCCGTTTGACGACCACCAACGTAATGTCATCGGCAGGTGGAGCACCTTGGGTGAAATCGTCCACCTTTTGGTTGATGGATGCGATGATCGCCTCCGCACTTTGGTTCCGCAGCCCCGCCAGAACCTGCGCCAGCCGCTCTTCACCGAATTCTTCATCGCGATCCGGAGCAACCGGTTCGGTGACGCCGTCGCTGAAGAGCAGCAACGCGTCGCCCGGGCCCATCTGGCATACACCCTGCTGATAGGTAGCCATCGCCAAAATGCCCAGGATCAGTCCGGTGCCTTCCAGCTTTTCGACCGTTCCATCGGCGTGCGCCACCAGTGGCGGATTGTGGCCGGCGTTGACATACGTTAGTTCGCCCGTTTTCGGATCCAGGATGCCAATGAAGAAAGTGATGAAGCGGTTGGAGGGGCAGTTGGCGGTGATGATGCGATTCAACCGCGTCACCAGGGCGGCCAGATTGGTGGGATCGTCAAACAACACTTGGACGCGCGCCTGCAAACTGGACATCAGCAGAGCGGCCGGCATTCCCTTCCCCGCCACGTCACCCACCAGCATTCCGACGCGCCCATCGGGGTACGGCAAAAAATCGTAGTAATCGCCGCCCACGCCGTGACAGGCTGCGTTGTATCCGGCCAGATCCACCCCGGCAACGACGGGCACGGTCACCGGCAGCAGGCTGCGCTGGATTTCGGCGGCCTGATCCAGTTCTTTGGCGTGCAGTCGCTCCGCCTGTTCCACTTCCGCCAGGCGCGTGTGCTCGATTCGTATGGCCGCCACGTTCGCCATAACGGTGAGCAGGCTGAGATCGTCCTTGCTGAATTCCTTGATGAAGTGCGGCGAATCCAGGTAGATGAGCCCGATAACGCGATCATCGGTCTGCAGCGGCACCGCGAGCATGCTCCGGATCTGCTGCTGCACGATACTCATGCGATCGGCAAACGCTTCGTCCAGGCGGGCGTCACGCACCAGCAGCGACGTCTTCTCCTTGATGACGCGGTCGCGCACGGTGTTGCTGATGCGGAAGCCTTCGCCCAGCGCCGCTTGCACCACCAGTTCCTTACCCTCGATAGTCATCAGCACGCCGCGCGTGGCGCCCACAGCGTCCACCGACAGATTCATGATGAGCTTGAAAAGCTCCGCCAGCGGCATGTTCCCGGCCAGTTCCCGTCCGGCGCGAATCAGCGCGCGCATTTGCGGACCGCCTTCAATCTCCTTCTCTTGACTCAACACGCCCTTGAGACTGGTGGCTACGGTGGTGGAAACCGAAGTGGTGGGAGTGACGCCCTCGATGAAGACGACCGTGTTGTCGGCGGGAGGAGGCAGTGAATTCTCGCCGAAATCCATCGCGATGTGCCCGGCCGTTACGCGATCGTTCTTGCCGAGCGGATAAGGGCTGGTAATGCGGACCCCATTGACGAAGGTGCCGTTCTTGCTGCCTAAGTCGCGCACCATCCAGGTATCGCCGGCTTTTTCCAGCGCCAGGTGCTGGCGCGATAGCCCGGCATCCTCCGGGTAGCACAGCTCGTTGGCGCTCGAACGCCCAAGCGTGTAGCGTTCACGCTCCAGCGCGAGCGGACGCGTTGCCCCGTCCGGCGTGTGGATCAGCAGTTCTCTCGGAATGAATTTGGCTGCGACGCCAGCCATACTCATCTAGAGTAACTTAAGATGCAGTCGCTCGTAGCGTTCAAGGATCCTCCCGGTCAAATCTCCACATCAGGTTCTTCGCGCGAAATCATCAGTCCGAGGCAAAAAGCCACGCCGGTCTGCCACACCGCGAAGAGCCGAGAGAGCCCCAGGGAACGAAGGGCGGATGAGCACAGATAGACTAGCGCTGCCAGAAGTCTTCGTTGTGCGTCATGAAGTCGGGATACGCGCCGGCGCCTAATTCGTAGAGATCCAAGCCCTGGCGTTCGCCTTCCACCGCGACGCGTTGCGGCGAGATCCGATTGAGAATCCAGTTCAATCCGTAAGTCAGCGGCAGAATAAATCCCAGCAGCGTGGCGATTCCAACCAGTTGCACCAGCCAAAGCACCGGGCCAACGGCCGCCAGTAGTCCCGTTGCCAACAACCCCCATAAACCAGCGACGGCGTGCACTGAGATGGAGCCGCCCGGATCGTCCACGCCGAGACGCAGTTCCAGCCACTCCACCGAATAAACCACCACCGCGCCCGCCGCCAATCCGATAATCACCGCGCCGGCCGGACGCACCACGGCACAACCCGCGCTCACCGCCACCAAGCCGGCCACCCAGCCATTCGCGCACAGAGACGCGTCGGTCTTGCCGAAGCGAGCACGCGTGATCCCTGCCACCGAGAGCGCTGCCGACCCGGCGGCCAGCGTGGTATTCACGGCGATCAAAACCGCTCGGCTGGCTTCCACGCCGGTGAAGAGAATTGCGCCCGCGCCATCCAGACCCAGCCATCCCAGCCAAGCGAGAAAGCAGCCCAGTAAAACTAAGACAGCGTTGTGACCGGGGAGCGCCGAGGGCACGCCGTCGGCGTTGAATTTGCCGCGCCGGGGGCCCAGTATCCAGGTGACGGAAAGAGCGGTTAAGCCGCCCACCACTTGAATGGCACCCGCGCCTCCGCTATCGAGAAAGCCAAGTTGGGTCAGCCATCCGCCTCCCCATGCCCAGTGCGCAAACAGAGGATAGGTCCAACCGGCAAGCAAAACCGTGGACGCGCAACTGGCGCCCAAACGCCAACGATCGGCGCCGCTGCCCAATGGGATCATCGCGGTCAGTCCGGCGCTCATTAATCCGAAGAGCGTGGCGAGTGAGGACCATCCGCCTAGCTCCAGCCCACGCAAGAAGAAGCGCCCCGCGCCGATCCAATTCCAGTCCTCCCCAGCTACGTGTAGAGCGAACGCTGGTTGTCCGGCCGCGCCCTGCCACGCCGTGCCGATGGCGAAGTAAACCAGTGCCGCTGTCGCGATGACGCACAGCGCGCTCAGCATGGAATGAGCCGCATTCCGGAATCGGCCGAGTCCGGCATTGATAAGCGCGAGACCGGCAGCGGCGCAAGGAATCAGGAGGATGAAAAGAAAGCTGAGCGCGGCCGTGGTTTCTGACAGCGCAGGAACGCGCACCGGGGTCACCTTCGGTCCCTGCCAGGAATCAAGTGCGCACGAAAAACCAGCGTCAATCCCAGCGCCTGCACTCCCAGCGCCACCAGCACAAAGCTAACTTGCGAGGGGCCGGACGGCAACAGTGCGATGGCGGCCAGGACAATGATCCATCCCCCTAGCAGCAACAAGAACCCTGTAAGCTTCATGAAAAATTCGGTTCATTATAGCAGCGGCGGCCTCAGCGACGACTGGCCTATGCGTTAATGAAGTCATGGCCGACACAGCCGATCAGCCGTTCCACAGCATCGAGAGCGCTCGCGAGTTCATGCTGGTATTGGAAAACGTGATCGCCGACGCGCAAGGCGAGCTGGAGGCGCTGCTGAACGATGCAAACAATACGAGTGACGAGCGGCGCACGGAAGCACTGCGCCTGGCGCTGTTCAAAATCTCTCAGCTCGAAACCAACACCCGCAAGAGCCGCCGCATTCTGAACGATCTGGGGCTCATTCGATCGGTACTGGTGCGTGGATGACCCTAATCGATTTGAATGTTGGTTGTGCGCTTGAACTCTTTGCCCGCGTTGTCCAGCGCTTTGATCTCCACCTGGTAGGCACCTGGACCAAGAGAATCGGTCGGGATCTTCGCCGCCAGCGGAATCATCGGGCTGCCCGCTTGTGCAGGAAGCGTCACGCGCATCAATCCCGTGTCTTCTTTCTGCGCGCCCGTCTTGCCATCCAAAATGCGGAGCTCGAACGCGACCACCGGCGGAGTTTTCGGATCGCCGGTGACCAAGAGCGGTTCGTAAAGTTCGGCATAAAACGCCACCAGGTCGCCTTTCTTGAACTCATGGGACCCGTACGGCACCAACTGCATGCCATCCGCGATCAGCGGAACGCGATCCTCGAGCAGCAGCGCGTCCAAACCGGTTCCCAGATCGGACGACTTCCGTATTTCCTTGCTGAGCGCTAGCCCGCTCATGCTGAATTGCTTGGCATCGTAGGAATCGATAGCCAGCGGCATCTCCAGCTTTCCGAAGGTCGCACTGCCGGAGGCGAAAACGACTTTCAAGTTGTAGTTGCCCGACGCCACATCGAACTGATTTTCGTAGTGCATGGGATGCTCCTGGAACGCCTCCATCTCCTTCTTGTCGTCGAACTCGAGCTTCACCGAATCGCTAAAGCGGGCTCCCACGGTGCCGGTAGGAAGGTATGCCAGTCCAAGAACGTCGATGGTGGCATGGTACTTGCCCTTCTGCTTCTCGAACTTTACGTTGGCGGTGGAGATCTCCATGGCCACGTTGACGCGGGCCACATTCGGCGCGGTGTAAAAGAACGGAAGTTGCATGGACGCCGTGACGTTTCCGGCTTGCGCGGCGGCCGCGCGAGTCTCCAGTTCCTTCTCGGAGGAGTTGCCGGCCAACAGATCCTGTGGGCGCGAATTGCAATAACCAGTGCGGGCCCGCACCTCCGTTCCACCCTTATCCACTTTGACGCGCAAGGCGTGACAACTTCCCTCTTCCGAATCGGGCGGCGTGTATCCGATCAGGTAGTACTCGTCCTGCTCTTTCCCGATTTTTTGCATCCCCCCGATCAGGTCGTTCGTTTCATGAATGACGAACCCACCAGTGCCTTCGGCCAGCATGAACATGATGTTCTGGTTGGTGGTGGTGCTATCGGGCATCTTTGGAATAAGCAGGCGCGATTGAGCGCTGGGATTATTGAAAGGCGAGTTGGTTCCATAGGGGTTCAGCGAGCCGCCACCCCCCGTTCTTCCGGGGCTTCCCGCTGTTGGACCTCGGCCGCCGCCGGGCGTGCCTCCGCCAGGAGCACCACCGCCGCCCGTTGCGCCACCAGGATGGCCTCCGCCTGCTGCTCCTCCACCGGTACCGCCACCGCTGTGCTGCGGCATAAAGAACGCCATGCCGCCGGGAACATAGGACGCGGGCACGAAGCGGATGCTCTGATCGGCAGGTACGTTCAATCGCGCTTGCGGCGTGCCGGCCACCAGACCGCGCACATCGATGGGATAAATAGCCACGTTCGCTTTGTTGCAGGCGCTAATCACGGCCGTCGCTTCAGAAATAATCTCTGGCGACAGCGGAAACCCGCCGGTGATCAGGATCAAGGTCTTGCGCCCAGGTACACCGGTGAGATTCTTGGCCAGATCTTTCAACGCGTACAGCACGTCGCGCGCGCCAAAACTGGCCATTTGCGCGTTCAGCTGGGGCGCACTCGCGTCCGATGCATTGGGCGAGACCGCAGAGAATTTGACGCCATTGACTACATTTTTCAGACGCTGCGTATCGTCGGTGAAGTTCTGGGCGATCTGCAGCGCGCCTCCAAAATTGACAATCGCCATCAGGCGATTCGGTCCGCCGTTGGCGTCAATGAATTTGGCCGCGGCTTGCCGGGCGCGCCCCTGGGCGCCAAAATCCATGGTCGAGTTATCGAAGAACAGCACCAGATAGTGTTTTTGAGAATTAGACGGCGATGCCGCGCCGGCTTCGAAGGAGAAACTCTTGATCTGCTGCTCCTTGTTGTCTTCCCAAACCTTGAAATCCTTGGCTTCCAGGTCGTGGATGTAGTTTCCCTTCTTGTCGGTGACCACCGTATCCACGAGCACCAGTTTGGTTTCGGTGCGGAGGACCGTTCCGGAATCCGCCGGCGCCTGTGCGCGAACCGTTGGATAAACACCCGCCAGCGCGAGAAGCGCGGCGGAACAAATCATGCGCTGGGCTTTCATTATTAAACCCTCCACCATCCCACCTCCGTCAACTTAAGGAATCTCGACGACGCCGTTGCGCGCCGCCATGGTCTGGCCTTCCGAATCCCGCACCACCAGCCGGATCACGTAGCTCCCCGGCGCCACATCGAAGTTGGTTCGGACGGTAATGCCCGAACTCAACACTTTCTCCAAAGTCGAATCCTGCAAATGCATCTGTACCGTTTTTTCTTTGCCAGTGATGAAGTTCCCGTTGCGATCGAACACGCCGGAAAGTATCTTCAAATCGTCGTTGTTGCGGCCCTCCGCCTTGCGGAAGCGCAGACTCCGCACGCTGACCCGTGCCAGCACGGTAATATTGGCCGCCACATCGCTGGACTTGAAGAATTGCATATGTAATTCGATAGGAATATCCTGTATTTCATCCCGTGAAAACATAGCTTCCTGAATTTCCCGCTTGGCGTCCTCTTCGGGATCGGGAAGATGCTTAGGGGCGTAATATCCGCGCCGTGCTTGCACATCCAGGCCACGCGAATTCGTCAGCTTCACCTTAAGAGCGTGATAGGCCCCGTCCAGCTTCAGATTCTGCGGGGAGAATCCCAGGACATAAACGAATTCCGGCGCGGCGGCCACCTGCGCGAAGCCCGCTTTCAAGTCGTTATTGTTATGGAAATAGCGGCCTCCGGTGGCATCGGCCAGCTCCTCCATAATGCCTTCGTCCGCGAGTGCGCTCTCGCGCTGATATTGCGACTTCACGTTCATCACGCCGGGTCCACCAGCGGAAGTGGGGGTGCTGGCGTCGCCTCCGGGAATAAGGGCGTAAAGGCCGCGTGCGTTCAAGGAACTAATTCGTACATTGGCGCGAATGGCGCGATCCATGATATCCGTCTCTTCGTAGCGCAGGTCGTCGGCTATATAAAATCCCGAGGAGGCGAGGATCAAGGACCGGTCGCCGGGAGCCGAGGAAAGACGGCGAATGGCGCCTTCCAATACCGTAAACGCCAGCCTGGTGTCGCGTTCGCCCTGGTTGAGGATGCTTGAGGCCGTGGCACGGACGACGTTCTCGGCGTTCTGCTCGGCTTGCTGCATTATCTGTTGGATAACTGTGGGGGAGCTGCCTGGAGGAATAGGCGGAGGAGGATCGCAGGTGGCCATAACTTCCTGTGCCGCAGCATGCAGCATGGTCTGATCGTTTTTGTTCTGGACCAGGTCCGCCATGTAGTACGTGATATCCGGGCATTCCGATCCCGGTGCGCTGATGGTTGGCCGCGACATCAGCTTCAACAGCGCGTCATGCAACTTCGCGTGGTCATCCGTAAAATCCAGGTTGCCCTGGCCGGAAGTAGTGAAGATGGCGGCGCGGGTGGTGGCGTCCAGAGATTCGGCCAGGTGGCGATCGGCTGCCATGCGAACCTGCATCAAATCGGCATTGCTGGTATGGACGTCGTCAAACAGGTAGAGCACAAAGCGCTGAGCAATCGGCTGGGCCGGTGGCGTGGATGCGGGGCTCTTGTCGATCGCGGCATCGTCGGTGGCAACCTCCGCGGGAATCGCGGCCTCGCCCGCCTTTTCAATCGAGAACCTCGATATCACTTGCGGCTTGCCCTTATCGAAAAGCTGGAAATCGTCCTTCTGCAGCGTCCCGATGGCCTTCCCGTGCCCATCACGAACCACTACCGGGACCATCACCAGGTTCACCTTGGTGCTGAACGTAGCCGGCGCGTCGCGGGAAGAAATTTCGGGCGATGGAGCTTGGCCGCTCCCTAAAATTGCGCCGATCAGGAGTAGAGGCACGGCTGCGCCTCTCGCGTGCATTTGGGACTGGCTCCTCTACTGGTGGACAATTCTACTGCATTTTTGACTCGGGGTGCGCTTACGCCGTAATAATGGTGGGATGCTGCGCGAATTATTCCAGGCGGGCCTATTCTCCATCATGGTTGCGGGATCACTGAAGGCTCAAATGTCCACGGAACAGGTAGATCGCTTCTTTGACGACGTTTACTTCAAGTTCAATCCCACGGCAGGCACCTCCGCCGGATTTCATCAATACGATCCACAGCTCGAAGATTACTCGAAGGCCGCGGTCGACGCGCAGGTCCATGCTCTTCGCGCCGCCGAAAAGCAATTCTCCGCGCTGCGGGAAGATCCCGACCGGGATCTCATCCTGAATTATATTCGCGCCACTCTGCTCAATCTGGATCAGGTGCGGCCCTGGGAAAAAAACCCGGACTTCTATTCGAGCGGGGTCACCAATAGCATTTTCGTCATTATGAGCCGAACTTTCGCCCCGGCCGATGAGCGCTTGCGATCCGTTATGGCAAGGGAGGGACAGTTTACAGCAGTGTTCGCAGCGGCCCGCGCCAATCTCAAGAATCCTCCGCACATCTATACCGAGGTAGCGATCGAACAATTGCCCGGCATCATCAGCTTCTTTCAAAGCGACGTTCCGGCCGCATTCAAACAAGTCACAGATCCCACGTTGCTAGCAGCCTTCAAGAAATCCAACGACGGCGTGATCGATCTTTTGAAAAGCTACCAGAGCTTCCTCCAGAACGAGCTGCTGGCCCGCTCGCACGGCGACTTTCGCCTGGGCGCCAAGCTTTATTCGAAGAAACTTCTGTACGAGGAAATGGTCGACCTGCCGCTGGGCCGGTTGCTCGAGATCGGGATGGCCGACCTGCGCCGTAATCAGGAGGCATTCAAAGAAACCGCCGCTAAAATCGACCCGAGCAAAACGCCGCAGCAGATCCTGGAGGAGACCACGCATGACCACCCCGCGCCCGATCATTTGTTGCAATCCTTCCGCGACGTGTTAGGCGGGTTGAAAGACTACATCAACGCCAAGCACATCATCACCATCCCCTCGCCGGTGCTGCCCATCCTGGAGGAAACTCCGCCTTTCATGCGCGCTCTTACTACGGCTTCGATGGATACGCCGGGACCGTACGAAACAGTCGCCAAGGAAGCCTTCTTCAACGTGACCTTGCCCGAACCTTCCTGGACTCCCAAGGAAGTGGAGGAACACATGGAAGGCTTCAATCGCGGCACCATCATCAGCACCGCGATTCACGAAGCTTATCCCGGCCACTATGTTCAGTTTTTGTGGCTGCAGGGCATCCACTCCAAGGTCCGAAAGCTTTTGGGCGCCAACTCCAATGCCGAAGGTTGGGCGCACTATTGCGAACAAATGATGCTGGATGAAGGCTATGGCAATGGCGATCTGAAACTCCGCCTGGGCCAACTGCAGGACGCGCTGCTGCGCGATGCACGCTACATCGTGGGCATCCAGATGCACACCGGCCACATGACGTACCAACAAGGCATCGACTTTTTCGTCAACGAAGGCTATCAGACCCGCACCAATGGCGAGCGCGAGACTAAACGCGGCACCAGCGATCCAACTTATCTTTATTACACGCTGGGGAAGCTCGAAATCATGAAGCTGCGGGGAGATTACAAGCAGATGCGCGGCAGCGCGTATACGCTCGAAGAGTTTCACGACCGCTTTATGCGCGAAGGCTGGCCGCCGATCAAGATTGTGCGCAAGGCGCTGCTGGGGAACGATTCGCCGGTGCTTTAGCCGCTAATCGAAGCGCGGCAAGAGCTCCAAATCTTCCTTGGGCACTGCTTCCAGCGGATACCCTGCGCGGCGCCAGGCACGCAATCCGCCCGCCATCACATAGGCATCAAATCCTTTTTGCCGCAAGAGGTGCGCCACACGGGCGCTGGTGGCTTCGCGCAGTCAAGTGCAGTAGAGATAGATAGGCGTGTCTTTGGGCAGGGTCTCGATGAACGCGTCCAGGTTGTTGGGCTCAATGCGGATGGAGCCCTGGACGCGCTGCTCGCCCTCGTCGTAATAGCCGTGGCTGCGCACATCCGCGATGATGATGTCGGGCGCGCCTGGAAGCTTCAGGCGAGCCTCCACATCGCCGACCGGAACGCGGCGCACAAAGCTATTCAGGCGATAACGGGTAAACAACCAAGCTCGATACAAGACAAAGGCGATGACACCGATCAGGACCACCCATGCCAAGGCGCGGCTGAAGGCTTGCAATCCGCCGGCAATCAAGCGAAACACGTCGCGAAACAGGTAGCCCAGCGCTCCATAGGCGAAGGCATAGATGAGCACGCCGCCCAGGTCGAAGCGGAAAAACTGCGAGGCGCGCATGTTCATGCTGCCAGCCAGCGGCGGAGCCATGGTGTTCACGCCGGGCAGGAATTTGGAAAAGAGCAGAGTGACGCGCCCGCGCTTGTAGAACCATTTCGCGGAGCGCAAAATACAGACTTCCGGATTCAACGACAGGCCGCACAGAAAGCCCAACAGGCTCCAACCGGAAAATCGTCCGGCAATGTAAAGCGTTGAATCCCCGACCAGCATCGCGACGATGGCCACGCCGAAAGCCACGGCCGGGTGCAACACTCCCGCGGCGGCTGCGGCGCCCGCTGCCAGCAAAGCCAGCGCCCCGGGTACAGGCAGCCCGATGGCTTCCAGCAACATGGCCGCAAACAAACTGGAATAGCCGTACTTGGCGAGGGTGCTGAGTATGTCCGGCATGTCACTCTATTATTGCGTGTCAGGCATCACGGTTACGTATGCCTCGAAATCGCGGGCCCGCTCGTCGGACATAGCGGAGTGTTATTTCATGCCAAACAAACTGAATGGAAAACGAATCGCGATTCTCGCCACCGATGGCGTGGAACAAGTAGAAATGACGGAGCCGCGCAAGGCCTTGGACGCCGCCGGCGCGAAAACCGAACTGGTCTCGCCTGCCAAGGGAAAATTGCAAGCCTGGCAACATATGGAGAAAGGCGACAAGTTTGCCGTGGACGTGGAACTGGATAGCGCCGACGCCGGCAACTACGACGCGCTGCTGTTGCCGGGTGGCGTCGCCAATCCCGATCAGCTTCGCATGCTGCCGAAGGCAGTTCGCTTTGTGAAGAGCTTCTTCGAACAAGGCAAGCCAGTGGCTGCGATTTGCCATGCTCCTTGGATGCTGGTGGAAGCCGATGTGGTGCGCGGAAGGACCGTCACTTCCTGGCCATCCCTGCATACCGACCTGAAGAATGCGGGGGCGCACTGGGTGGACCGCGAAGTGGTGGAAGACAACGGCCTGGTGACCAGCCGCAAACCCGACGACATCCCCGCGTTCAACAAAAAAGTGCTGGAATTGTTCAGCCAGGCGCGATCGCACGAGGCTCAACCGGTGGGAGCGGGGACCGAGCGGCATCACAAGTCGTAAGGACTAAGGTTACCCCTCGGACCGAATCCGAGCAAGCAGCGCGGCCGCCTGCTTTTCCATCTCGCCGTGCTGCGCGATCAGGGCCTGGAGTTGCTCCTGCGCGCGAGGCATGTCGTGCTCCCCGATCAGAGCCTTGGCCAGATAGAAACGCGCGCGTTCTTGATAAGCGCCCTGGCTTTCCGTCGCGAGCGCGCGCAGTTCCTGAATGCCCGAGATATGGTCGCGCGATAGCAACAGCGAAATGCCCAGATAGAAGCGCGCGGCTGGCAGGTCGGGCTTGGCGTCTGCCACGGATCGCAAGGCGGAAGCCGCGCCCGAATAATTTTGTTTCGCATAGAGCAGCATCGCAGTTTCGAAAGATTTGGGCGCGCGTGGATCGGGCGAATAGGCGGGCGCTTCAAATTGCGCCAGCAGCGCATAGCGTTCGTCCGGAATCAGGCTGGCTGCACTGGGTGGGCGCGTTCCGGCTACGTGTCCGACACCCGGCTCTTCATGCGACGTCCATGCCAGCCAAGCGAAAACGCTCACCGCCACCAGCAAGATGAACACGGTGAAGCCGTAGATGCCGATCCAGAAGCGGTTTTCAGGTTTGATCTTCACTTTTCAGCGTAGCTCGGAGCGGGATCGTTTGCTCTAGGAGGCTGTTGAAAAAGTCTTCGAGGTCCCGACTCTGTTGAAAATCACCCCCGTGCCGGTGCTGGAGCATCGGGTGTGCGGGTTACTGCGTAGCCAAGCTTGCGGAGGGCCTGAATCATCTTTTCGGCTCGGCGTTTCTTGGCCTTAGCATTGGTTTCTTGGCCCTGTTCGATATAGCGTACATGATCGTGCAGGATTTTCCAGACGAGGCGGCCAAGGCGGTGGGCGATAGCCCAGATGGCGCCGGTATAGTGAAGGCGCGGCAAAAATCTCCGAAAAAGCGATTGGAAGTGGCCGCCCCGCTTCTTCACCGCAGCTTGCGCGGCCTGAGTTAGGATGCGCCGCACAGAATGGTTCCCTTTGGCTGAGCGGGAACTCTGGTTCTGCTCCGCGCTCACGTTGCTGCCGGAGCATAATCCGGCCCAGGAGCTAAACTGACCTGCCGAAGGGAACGCGGCTGCATCCGCGCCCATCTCTGCGATAAGTTGCTGCGCCGAATCCGGCCCGAACCCGGGAATTTCGGCTACCCGGACTACGGCCTCCTCGTACTGCTGGAGCGCCCGGGCCGTCATTTGATCCAGCTTTTCAATTTGTTGATCCAACAGGCCGAGCCGTTCCAGATACAGCTTTAACAGCTCGCGATGTACTGGCTCGACTGAGCCGGTCAGCGCATCGCTCAATTCCGCTTGGGTGCATTTCAGATGGTCGTCGCCCAACTCGGCCAGACGGTCTGGATTAGTTTCTCCCTCGCTCAGGGCTTTCAAGATCCGCCTCCCGCTCACTCCGAGCAGATCGCTGATGACGCTGGAGAGTTTGATGCGCGCTTCCTCCAACAACGCTTCCAATTGATTCTGCAGGCGCACTCGGTCGCGCACCAATTGTTGTTTGCCGCGGGTCATAGTCCGCCACGTACGTTGCTCGGCGTCGGGCACGAAACTGAGCATGAGTTCGTCGGCCAACAACCGCCTGGTCAGCCGCTTTGCATCGCCAAAGTCGTTCTTGCGGCCTTTGGGGGCGCGATTAGAGTGCGCCTGCGCCAGATGCAGTTTCTTAAAATGTGGCTCCAGATCCAGCCACACCGGCTTCCAGTACTGCGCGGTCGATTCCATCACCACTTCGCGCACGTTGTGTTCTTGCAGCCAATCCACAATCTGCTTCCGCTCGCTGCTTCCCGCTCCGAATCGTCGACACTTAAACTCAATCGCCTCGCCAGCAGGGTCCGCCACTTCATCCCCAGCCGAGGCGACCACCACCATCAGCACGTTCTTGTGGACATCGATTCCCGCTACTATATATGACATCTCATCCTTTCCGCCGAGGAAGCGGCAGAACGCGCGATAGCTAAAGTTAGACACTGTTACGTGCTCAGAGCGCTGCCTCAGCGGAAGCACCCCGTCACAATCATTCGTTCAAAACGCACATTCCGGGTCATACTCCCTCACGGTCTCAACATATCCAGAGTCGGAAAGATCTCTCCCGTTCCTCGACTCTCACTACCCTACCGCCGATGGAAGTCATTTTCATCATCATGGGTGGGCTGCAAGCCCATGGTTACTCCCTCACGGTCGCGGCTCGGTAAGCACCTGCAAACAGGCAGTGGCGAGTCTGACCGGAAGTCGTGGCCGGCAGGACGTTCGGAGGCGCCAGGGGAGTCGTGCACCGGAGAACATCGACGCGCGGACTCCCGCTGGGGTGGCGCTGGAGAACATCGACTCGAAGAACACCGGACGGGTGGCGCGTGAGCAAGCGTT